>JBDSPO010000205.1:0-7972 GCA_039930265.1 Lysobacter sp.
ACACGCCCGAATTTCGGTACTTGAGCAGGAAGCCGATGATCCGCGCCGTTCGAGCCAGGCCGTGCTCGACGTCGTTGCCGGAGTCGATCTGCGGTGCGGGCGTCGATGCCCCGGTTTGGGGGGCGTCGGGGGCCTTGTTGCTGAGCGTGTCGGGCATGTCGGTCTCCATTGATGCGCACACGGTAACGAGGCCCGCGTCAACGGCACTTCACGCCCGCGCTGCCACTCTTGAGCGCATGCAGGCATCCGTCGACACCCTGTGGACCATCGGCCACTCCACCCGCGCGTGGCCCGTTTTCCTGGGCATGCTCAAGGAGGCGGAAATCACGGCACTGGTCGACGTGCGGCGGTTTCCAGGCTCCCGACGCAACCCGCAGTTCAGCGCCGAGGCCATGGCCCGGGAAATGCCCGCCAGCGGCATCCGTTTCTTGCCCATGACCGAGCTGGGTGGCCGTCGCAAGGTGAAACCCGATACCCGCAACACCGCGTGGCGCAACGACAGCTTCCGCGGCTATGCCGACTACATGGAAACTGCTGACTACCGCATCGCGCGGGCGCAGCTGGCGGATCTGGCCCGTAGTGAGCGGGTGGCGATCATGTGCGCGGAGGCGATGTGGTGGCAGTGCCACCGCGGCTTGATTTCCGATGATTTCAAGGCGGCCGGTTGGACGGTGATCCACCTGATGGCTCCGGGGCGCAGCGACGAGCATCCCTACACGTCTGCGGCGCGGATCGTGGAGGGAGAGCTGGATTACACGGCGCCCGAGCCCCCGCAGCAGGCACTGTTCTGACCGCTGGGCGGGTCCACGCTCAGCGGTAGCCAGCCGCCTGCAGCTCAAACAGCTCCGCGTAGCGACCGCCCTGGGCCAGCAGCTGCTCGTGGGTGCCACTGGCCTCCAGCCCGCCATCGGCCAGCACCAGAATCCGGTCGGCCATGCGCACGCTGGAGAAGCGGTGCGAGATCAGCACCGCGGTCTTGTCCGACGAGAGTTCCTTGAAGCGCTGGAACACCTCGAACTCCGCGCGTGCGTCCAGCGCTGCTGTCGGTTCATCCAGGATCATGACCTGGGCGTCGCGCATGTAGGCGCGGGCGATCGCGATCTTCTGCCACTGCCCGCCGGACAGTTCGACCCCGTTCTTGAATCGGCGACCGATCAGCTGGTCGTAACCATCGGGCAGGCTTTCGATCAGATCCTCGGCCATGGCCCGGCGCGCCGCTTCGCGGATGCGTACGCCATCGTTCATGGCGTCAATCTGGCCGACGCCGATGTTCTCTCCGACCGTCAGGTGATAGCGCACGAAATCCTGGAAGATCACACCCACGTTGGCGCGCAGCTCCTCCAGGTCGTAGTCGCGCAGATCGCGGCCGTCCAGCAGGATGCGACCTTCGACCGGGTCGTACAGGCGGGCGAGCAGTTTGACCAGGGTGGTCTTGCCGGCACCGTTTTCCCCGACCAGCGCCAGCACCTCGCCGGCACGCAGCTCGAAGTCGAGCCCTCGCAGGGCCCATTGGTCGGAGTCCGGGTACCGGAAGCCGACGTTCTCGAACGCGAAGCCCGTCTGGATCCGGGACGGGAATGGCGCCGGATCAGTCGGGGTGGTGATCTGCGGTTTGGTGGCGAAAAAGGAGAGCAGGTCGTCCAGATACAGCGCCTGGCCGGCGAGCTGCGAGAACCCCACCAGCAGGCCTTCCAGCAACTGGCGCAGGCGGCGGAAGCTGCCCGCCAGGAAGGTGAGGTCTCCGATGGTGAAGTCGCCGCGCACGGTCCGCCAGGCGATGTAGGCATATGCCGCGTAATAGCCCAGCGTGCCCAAAGCGGCCAGCGCAGCGCCCCACAACGCACGCCGGCGGGCGAGGGCGCGGTTGGCCAGGTAGAACGTGTCGGACAACGCGCGGTAGCGGGACGCCAGGAACCGGTGAAGATTGAAGATCTTCACCTCCTTGGCGGTGTCCACGCTGGCCCCCATCTGGCGCACGTAGTCCAGTTGGCGGCGCTCGGGCGTCCACGCGAAGTTGAGCGAGTAGCCGAGCGCGTTGAAGTGCGCTTCACCCACGAACGCGGGAATCAGCGCGACCGCCAACAGCGCGATCAGCCACGGCGCATACACCATCAGGCCGATGGCAAAGCTGACCACCGTGATTGCGTCCTGCACCTGGCCGAACAACTGGCTCATCAGGTTCATCCGCCCCATCGTCTGCCGACGGGCGCGGTCCAGCTTGTCCTGCACGTCCGGATCTTCGAAATCCTTCAGGTCCAGAGTGGCCGCGTGTTCGATGAGCTTGATGCTGATGCCGTTGGTGAACAGCTCCGACAGCAGGGCGTCGCCGTAACTGGTCAGTCTGCCGAGCAGGTCGGAGCCGATGGCCAGACCCAGCTCCATCGCCAGCAGCCACGCCAGGTGGTCAAGCGCGCCGCTGTGCCAGGCGTTCTGGATGGTGTCAAAAGAAGTGCCGACGGCGATCAGTCGTACCGCTTCGTCAATGATGAGCTTGCCGATATACAGCGTAGCCACCGGTACCAGCGCCCGCACCAGCCGCAGGCCCAGGGTGGACAGGGTCAGCACCGGACTGGTGGCCCAGATCATGCGCAGGAACGGCGGCAGGTTGCGCAGCGCATCGAAGCGCTCGCGCAGGGTCGGCTTTGCACTGGGGCGGCGCAGCGGGCCTTTGCCGCTGGCGGGGGAGGCCTCAATCACGCGGGTGGGCGCGCATACGCGTTACAGAATCCAACGAGCGTCTTTCCTTGCAGGGACGGGGTTCAGATTGCGCTGATACAGCCAAAAATTCGAGCCCGATGCCGGACCCCGTCAGAGGTCCCGCATGCCCGCGGCGATGACTGGAAGAACCGCTGCGGGCAGGTTGGGAATTTCGCCTGCCCGCATGACCCTGGTCAAGGTGACGCGACGGCTTCTGGTCGATCCTGCCAACACTCGATCTTCCATTCCACCCCATCAGGAGTTGCAACCATGTTGCTCGATGTCGAAAACATCACGTGTGAAAACTGCAGCGACGCCATCCAGAAAGCGATTCTGGCGCAGGACCCGACCGCCCAGGTGACCGTGGCAGTCGCCGACCAGCAGGTACGCGTGGAAGGGCTGCTCACCCAGCAACACGCCATTGATGCGTTGGCCGCTGCGGGCTATCCGGCCACCAATGCCGCGCCACACAGCGGTGAGGGCAGCGATTGCTGCGGTGGCTGCTCCTGACCTGATCACGGCCTGCTGCGTATCGTCGCGGATCGGCATGCGGCCGGCCGGGGCCGCTGGCCGGGCAGCAACGGCCGTCGCCCCGCGGCCGGTCGCGCGCGGGGCCGCTAGAATGGCCGATCCTCCGCCAGCCTGAAGCCCGCCGTGAGCACTGCCGCCAACCCGTTCGCCGTCCGCCAGCCCGTCTCCATCCGGCAGGACGACCTCATCCAGTCCGTTGCCGACGCGTTGCAGTACATTTCGTACTACCACCCGGTGGACTACATCAGAAGTCTCGCCGCGGCGTACGAGCGCGAGGAGAGCGTGGCTGCCAAGGACGCGATCGCGCAGATCCTGATCAACTCGCGGATGTGCGCCGAGGGCCACCGGCCGATCTGTCAGGACACCGGGATCGTCACCGTGTTCCTGGAAATCGGCATGGACGTGCGCTGGGATGACGCGACGATGGCCGTGGAGGAGATGGTCAACGAAGGCGTGCGTCGCGCCTATGCGCATCCCGACAACAAACTCCGCGCCAGCGTGCTGTCCGACCCGGCCGGCAAGCGCATCAACACCAAGGACAACACGCCCGGCGTGGTCAACGTGAAGATCGTGCCCGGCAATACGGTCGATGTGATTGTCGCGGCCAAGGGTGGCGGCTCGGAGGCCAAGGCCAAATTCGCGATGCTCAATCCCTCCGACTCGGTGGTCGACTGGGTGATGAAGACCGTCCCGACGATGGGAGCGGGCTGGTGTCCGCCGGGGATGCTGGGGATCGGAATTGGCGGCACGGCCGAGAAGGCGATGCTGTTGGCCAAGGAATCGCTGATGGAGCCGATCGACATCACCGAGCTGAAAGCCCGCGGCGCGTCCAACCGCGCGGAAGAGTTGCGGATCGAGCTGTTCGACAAGGTCAATGGCCTGGGCATCGGCGCCCAGGGCCTGGGCGGTCTGACCACGGTGCTGGACGTCAAGGTCAAGGATTTCCCGACCCACGCGGCCAACCTGCCGGTGGCGCTGATCCCCAATTGCGCGGCGACCCGCCACGCCCACTTCACCCTGGACGGCAGTGGCCCGGTGATGCTGGACCCGCCTTCGCTGGAGGACTGGCCCCGTCTCACCTACGACGCGTCCAAGGGGCGTCGGGTGGATCTCGATACCGTGACGGCCGCGGACGTTGCCACTTGGCAGCCGGGTGAAACCATCCTGCTCAACGGCAAACTGCTGACCGGGCGCGACGCGGCGCACAAGCGCATCGTCGGTATGCTCGACGCGGGCGAAACGCTGCCGGTCGACTTCAGGGGTCGCTTCATCTATTACGTCGGCCCGGTCGATCCGGTGCGCGACGAAGTGGTCGGCCCCGCCGGCCCCACCACCGCGACGCGGATGGACAAGTTCACCGAGCAGGTGCTCAGCCAGACCGGGCTGCTGGGGATGGTGGGCAAAGCGGAGCGGGGCGGCGAGGCGATTGAGTCGATTCGCCGCCACAAGTCCGTGTACCTGATGGCAGTCGGTGGCGCCGCGTATCTGGTATCCAAGGCGATCAAGGCCGCCCGCGTGGTCGCGTTCGAGGATCTGGGTATGGAGGCGATCTACGAATTCACCGTGCAGGACATGCCGGTCACGGTGGCCGTCGATTCCGCCGGCGAGTCGGTGCACATCACCGGGCCGCGCGAGTGGCAGGCGCGCATCGGCACGATCCCGTTGGCACTTGCCGACGGCTGAAAGTCACCGCTGGGGATCGAGTAAAAGGCACGGGTGCGCCGTGCGTGCCTGCTGGGCGCGTACGGCGGATTGACATGGCGTTGACCGGACGCCCGCGCGGGACACGCGACGGGCTCCGCCATCGTCCGCCTGATCAGAACCACTCCAGCAGCGAGACCCCCAGGCCGACCTGCGTGGAGCGGTGGTCGTAGTCGATCAGGCTCGCCCCATAGCCGTCAAACACCTGCAGATGGCCGCGCAGCGTGCGGGTCAGCGGGAAGCCCCAGTCGAACTGGAGCGCGCCGTGCGAGTCCGACCCGCTGCGCAGGGAGTGCCGCGCCATCAGGGCAAATTCGTGACCATTGCGGGTGTGCACCAGAGTCGCATCGGCGCGCCCCATGTAGTTCTCCATCCCCGGATTGTCGTCGTCGTTGCCGTCGGAGATGCGCCACCACGGACGCAGCGTCAGCGCCCAGTTCTCGCGATCCAGACCGACATTCACCATTACCCGGTTCCAGCTGCGCGAGAGCGGATCGGCGCGGCCGTTGGACTGGTGGTTGATGCCGAAGCCGAGCATCCGCCCGCGCCATTCGCCCAGTTGGTAGTTGTTGCGGAAGACCATCAACACTTCCGGCTCGTAGTTGGACTCGCGGAACGGTCGCGATTGTTCGCCGTCATAGACCTGCCAGTGCGAGCTCTGCGTATACGCCATCCACAGGTCGCCGTTGTCACCGAACAGGTTCTCCACCGCCTTGGTCTTGAAGCTGACCTGGAACTTGGCCTCCACACTTTTCAATGACACCGGCTGCGCGGGAAGGGAAGCATCCGAACTGCTCGGGAGCTTGTTGGGGTCACTGCTCCATACGGCCGGCAGCAGGTAAACGGGCTTGTAGGCGCGCAGATTGAAAATGCCCAGCTTGGAATCGGCCGCCAACTCCCAGCGGCTGTCGAGCAGTCCGCCCTTGCCGGCGTTGGCGATGCTCGTCGCCAAGGGGTCGTATTGGGTGTCGGTGGTGAACAGGTTGCCAGCCGCGTTCCGCGCGCGTTGCACGGGTGTTTCGCCGGCCTGCTTCACTTCCTGCTTTGCCAACGCGGCTTCCCGGTCGGCACGCGCGGTATCTTCCGGCTGGCGAACAAAGACGTTGTCGTAACAGGCCAATCGCTCGGCGTCGGCGCTGAGCGCCGCACATGCCTCCGCAGTGGCGGGTGCCTCCGGTGACATCAGGTCCTGGGCGGCAACCGGCGCTGCGTGCGCGGCGGACGCGATTGCCAACAATGCCAGCGCACTGGCGCGGCGGGAAACAACAAGGTTGCTAAGGGGGGGCATCGAGGGGCTCAAGGGGGAGAGGACATCAGGTCGTCGGTGGAGTGTGCGCGTTGCTCATCGGCGAGTTGCTCATCGATGTCGCGATTGATCGAGGTGTCCTGTGGCGCGGCGGCTGGACCATCATCCTGCGCCGCCGCCTCGGCCGGGGTGGTTTCCGCGGATGTCTCCGCAGCGTCGGGGCCCGGCATCGGAATCACGTATTGCGTCGACTTCGGCGCTTGAATGCCGGCCAGAAAAAAGCCGTTTCGCACCGCGCGGATCGCAGCACTGCGCGCGCCACCCAGATCGTTCTGCCGCTGGTCGATCCAGCCGAAGAACTGGATGCTGATGGCGTTGCCGTCGTAAGCGCTGATGATCGACGACGGGCGGGGCTCCGCCAAGACCCCGTTGACGGCGCGGATGCGCTCCAGTCCCGTTTCCTGGGCGAGGCCCACCGACGAGGCGGGGTCCACCGGGATGATGAAATCAAACCGGCGCTTCGGATTGCTGCTGAAGTTGAGCACTACCGACTTGAACACCAGCGCGTTGGGAAGGCTCAGCCGGTTGCCGTCCAGGGTCATCAGGATGGTGACCCGCGACGTCAGCGCGACGACTTTTCCCTCATGGGAATCGATGCGCAGCGAGTCTCCCGGTGAAAAGGGTCGCCGCAGGCCAAGCAGGACCCCCGCCACGTAGTTTTCGGCAATGTCCTTGAACGCAAAGCCCAGTACCAGGCCGACCACGCCCGCGGAGCCCAGAACCGCTCCAAGCAGCGACGTCGCGCCCAGAAGATTGAGCGCGGCAAGCACGCCGATGAGCAGCGAGACCCACTGCACGAAGTTGCGCGCCAGACCGTTGATATACGGGTTGCTGGTATGCAGTGTGCGCCGCTCGATACGCCGGCCGAGCCAGCGGCCGAGCCACCACGACCCGCCCACCGTCACCAGGGCGAGGATCAACAGGGGCAGCGCGGCGAGAAGCCGGAACAGCTTGTCCAGCGCATCGTCGATGGCTGCATCAATCCGATCCTGCAGGCGCGTACTCAACGTGAGTTGATTGTCCACCGCCGCCACACCCGGTTGCTGGCTGGCGATCTGCGCCGCGAGTGCACGATCTTCGGCTTCCAGCACGTTGCCGTCCAGCCGGGCCACCCCCGAGGTCACCGTCACAGTGACGCCCTGCATGCCGTCGGCGTTCTGCAACCGGCGTGCCACCTCGGTGGTGAGTGCGTCGTCGGCGACGGTGACCGCGGGCACCGGCTCCGCCGGAGCGTCGACGGCCTGCTGTGCTTCCACGCCGGTGCTGGCCAGCAGCAAGGCTACGAACAGTCCGGGAAGAACCGTTCGAAGGGAAGGGGGCATCATGAGCTCCGTTACAGCTGCGACTTGAACGGCCGGGTGAGAATCTCACCCGCCTTCTGCCGCCACGGCCGGTGTTGCCATGCCTCATAGGTGTATCGCTTCGACGACTCGAGGTCCTTGTTGAAGATCGCGGTCATGGCTTCAGCGAATTCCGCGTCGTAGATGTTCAGGCTCGCCTCGTCATTGAGCCGGAAGGAGCGGATATCGAAATTGGTGGATCCCACCGACGTCATAGCGCCGTCCACGATCAGCATCTTGGTATGCATCATCGTGGGCTGGTACTCGTGGAGTTCCACGTCATTGCGCAGCAGCGATCCCCAGGTCGCCCGCGACGAGATGCGGACGGTTGCCGAATCGATTTCCGGCCCCGGCAGCAACACGCGTACCCGGACACCTCGTTCACGCGCCGCCAGCA
>JBDSPO010000206.1:0-5848 GCA_039930265.1 Lysobacter sp.
TGCTGCACATGCTGGCGAGCCTCGGCCAGCAGCGCTACCGGCGCGCCGCGTTGGAGCAGTCGCGCAGTGCATTGGCGCGCTGCGAAAGCGCGCTCACCATGCCCGGTGATCTGGTGCGGGTGCGCGCGGCGGCCGACCGGGTGGAGCGGGCGGCACGCGAGGGACTGGCGAGCGCTTGATTGCGGCGGTCGCGGCCCGGGGGGTAGACCGCCAGCGCCGTGAGGTGCCTCAGTCCGGGCGCGACACGCGCCAGCCACCCCGAAGTGCGGCTCGCTCGCCGGCCGCGTCCAACGGCTCGCCGTCGCCCAGGCGCGCGTCGACCTCGGACAGCACCGCCGCCGGCCAGGCGGCCGCCGCTTGACGCATGCCATCGCCCGCCGGGCTGGTTTCGCCCAAAGCGACCACGCGCCAAGCGCTAGCGTCCCGACACGCGAGACCCGCAAGCGCCTGCTTGGAATCGACGGCCGGCTCCAGCCCGAACGTACGACAATAGCCATCGTCCCCGCGGAATCCGACACCGAGCGCGACACCGGCGGACATGGGTCCGGAGGGCCGGGTATCCAACGCACGGGCCAGCGGACCGGCAGCGACCATTCCCTCGTCCGTGAGCCGCAAGGGTCCGGTATCGGCCACTGGACGCAGCCCTCCCACCACCAGCGCCCCCAGAACCACCGACGCAGCCATCGCGCCCCACTCACGTCCGCCCCAGCGCCTACGGCGGACTCCGTGGTGCTGTTGCGCTCGGGCGTGGGCAGGCGCTCCTCCGGGGGCAGCGCCTTGCGCCGCTTCAAGCAGGCGTGCCGGTATCGGCTCGCCGAGCACCGGCTGAAAGGCCGCCCTCATCCGCTCACGCAACCCGCGCTCCCGCTCGACGAAGGCCGCGACGTCCGGCGATTCGCGCATCGCCTGCTCGACCGCAGACGCCGCTTCGGGATCGAGCTCGCCGTCCACGTACGCCATCAAGGTCTCTTCCGGCACGTTGTTCACTTCGAATCTCCAAGCATGGATTGCAGCGCCTGACGGCCTCGTGCCAATCGACTGGTCAGGGTGCCTATCGGCACCTCCAGCAGAGCTGCCGCCTCCCGATACGAAAACCCTTCCACCAACACCAGCGCGACCGCCTCGCGCTGGTCAACGGGTAGCCGGGCCATGGCAGCCTCGACAGAAACGCCTTGCAGGTGTGTGTCCAACGTCGCTGCACCCACCGTCAAACCTTCGTCCTCCGGGGCGAACATCCTCCCCCTCCGTTGCCGCGATCGCACTTCATCCAACCAGGCGTTACGGACGATCGCGAACATCCATGCATCCAGACCCCCGGCTTCTTCGCGCCATTGCGACATCCGCGCCAGCGCACGCTCCAAGGCGATCTGCACCACATCGTCCGCATCGTGCGGATCGCCCGTCAGGCTGCGAGCGAAACGACGCAGACGGGGCAGCAGCTCAGTCAAGTGCTGGCGCATTGAGACCGCGGAAAGGTCTTGCTTCATGAGGTAATACGTCCGGACCGGACCATTTCTTCCATCGGATTGACGGCTGCCTCGTTCGAGCGGCCAACTCGCGCTGCGAGACGGCGATGCTAGCATCGGCCATCCCCGCGCTGAGCTTCCCCATGCTCCAAGCCTGCCGACCACCGGTGATTCTGCTGACCCTGGCGCTCCTGTGTCCGGCCTTTCCCGCCTCTGCCCAGCAACTGGGTCGGCTTCCGGTGGTCTCGCAACACTTGACCCCTGGGTTGGCAGGTCTGCAGGACGATGCGCTGGATCGCGTTGCACGCGTGGAGCCGCGCCTGAAGTCAGCACTGCCTCGCCAGACGTCGATCGCCATCCGGCTGCGGCGACATGCCGCCGTGCTCGATATCGACGCGGCCGGCGCCCCGGTTGTGCGTGGGGAAGTCATCGTGATCGAACCGACGCCGGACACCTTGGCCCGCGCGACGGCAGCCGGCTTCCGCGTCACCGCCGAACACACGCTGGCGGCGCTGGGTTTCCGTGCACTGGTGCTCAGGGCGGGTCCCGGGATAAGCACACCCGAGGCGTTGGCCACCTTGCGTCGGATCGCCCCGAATGGGGAGTTCGACTACAACCACCTCTATCAGGACGCCGGCCTGTCCGGCACTGCTCACGTGGCTCTCGCAGCGGCTCCCACTCCCTTTCCCGCTTCCTCAGACACCGGCTTCAAGGTCGGATTGGTCGACAGTGGCGTGGCCGAACAGCACCCGGCATTGGCGGGCGTGCGGATCCGGCGCTGGGGCTGTCAGGGACGTACGGTGCCCGATGCGCATGGCTCCGCCGTGGCTTCGCTGCT
Source organism: Lysobacter sp. (assembly GCA_039930265.1). Classification (GTDB taxonomy): domain Bacteria; phylum Pseudomonadota; class Gammaproteobacteria; order Xanthomonadales; family Xanthomonadaceae; genus Novilysobacter. The sequence goes on from JBDSPO010000206.1 coordinate 2,305, forward strand.
GGCCGGCAATCCGGGCGGATCCACGCCGTCAGGAAGCACGCTTTACAGCGCCGATATCTACTGCGGCGACCCCACCGGCGGCGCGGTGACCGGGCTGGTCGGGGCACTGGAATGGATGGCTCGGGAAGGCGTGCCCGTCATCAATTTGAGCATGGTTGGTCCTTCCAACGCGCTGCTGCGCAAGGCCACCGAAGCGATTGCAGGCCGCGGCCATCTGCTGGTAGCCGCAGTGGGCAACGACGGGCCGGCCGCTCCTCCCCTCTACCCTGCCGCGTACCCGCACGTGATCGCCGTGACAGCCGTCAACCAGCGCGATCGGGCACTCACCGAGGCCGGCCGAGGCCCGCATGTCGAACTGGCCGCACCCGGTGAGCACCCGCGCACAGCGCTCGCCGACGGCAAGTGGGGACCCGTGCGAGGCACGTCCTTCGCGGCGCCGCTGGTCGCACGCGCGGCCGCCGGGCGCTTGGCGATACCCGACCCGGACGCGGCGAAACGGGTCCGCGCGCAGTTGGCAGCGGACGCCGTGGATCTTGGCCGACGTGGCCGGGATGACACCTATGGCCATGGCCTGATCGAGACGAAGCTTGCCATCGCCGCCAACAAGTAGAAACTGAACGAACAGTAAATATTACTGAGCGCGCGGGAAGAAACGGCGCAGTCCATTCGTAACTCCATCAAGCGACACGGAATCACCCGTGTCCCCAATGGAGATCGACCATGGCCTCACGCACCGTACTTTCCAGCCTCCTGCTCGCCGGCCTGACCTCGCTGGCCGCGCCCGCCTTCGGCCAGGAGGCCGCGCCATCCGCGAACTCCCGTATGACCAGCGATAGCGCCCTTGCGGTCAGCGGCGCGGGCGATGCGGCGATGGCCAATGCGCGCGCGAACACGATGCTCGCGGCGGGCGCCTCCCTGACCCAGGATGTGTCGGCACGGGACAGCCTGCTCGTCACGACCGAAAGCGCCGCCGCTGTCGCCGCCCAAGGCGACACAGCACAAGCCTCCGTCGTGCGTTCCGGTAGTCAGTCTCTCGCGGTCCTCGCCAACGCAGAAGCCAACCAGGCAGCGCGGGTTGATGGTGTCGTCGCGACCGCAAACGGCGTCGTCGGAGCGGCCACCACTGTGGCCGCTCTTGCCGCCGCGAACACGAGCGCAGTCGCCAATGCCGATATCAGCGTCGGCGTCAGCGCCGCTGCCGACGGTCGCGCCGATTCGCGCGCTGGCGGTAGCGCCGCCATACGCGGTCGCGCGCTTACCGATGCACCCGTCCGGGTGCTGCGTCCGGAGCGTATCCAGTTGCCGCTGCGCGGTCTCTGAACACCCATCGGTCGCTGCCGGGCGGCGCGCCCGGCAGCATCTCTCCTCTATTTACCAGGTGCACCCAAACAATGAGCCGATCACACGCCCACCTGCGTCTTGGCATCGCGCTATGCGCCGCGCTCGCCACTGTCGCCGGAGCCGCTGGCGCGGCTGAGACCCGCTTCGCTGTCGGCATGGATTACAGCAGCGGCGATTACGGCAGCCAAAGCGTCACCGAGATCCTGTCGATCCCCGTCACCGCCCGTCTGGATGCAGGAAACTGGAGCCTGAGTGCCAGCGTGCCGTGGGTGAAGGTGACGGGCGATGCCAACGTGCTGCCCGGCGTCGGCCTGGTGGACAATCTCAATCCCGTCGGCCGTGGCCGGGGCGGTCTGCTCGCCCCCGCGCCGGGAGATGCCAGCAGTACCTCCCAGCGCGGAGAAGCCTCCGGCATAGGCGACGTTACCGTGCGCGCGGGCTATGCCCTGCCCACCGGTACCGCGCTGGGCGTCGACCTGGGCATCAACGCGAAGATCGCCACCGCGGACGCGGACAAAGGTCTGGGAACAGGCGCCAACGATTACGGCGTCAGCGTTGACCTCTACCGCGACTTCAACGACACGTTGCTGTTTGGCGGCGTCGGTTACACCCGGCTGGGCGATTCCGAGTACATCGCGACCGACAGCACCGCGACCGCCAACGTGGGCATTTCCCGCAAGGTCGGTACCGGTCGGCTGGGCGTAATGCTGGACCAGCGCAAGGCAACCTCCAGCGCGTTCGACAACAGCCGCGAGGTGACCGGTTTCTACAATGTCGGTGCCGGGACCGGCCCCAGGGTGCAGCTATACGCCACTCACGGCCTCACTGACGGGAGTCCCGACTGGGGCGCCGGTGTAGCGGTGAGTACCGGGTTCTGAGCAGGCCCGGACAATCTCCGGACCATCAGCGCGCCGGCAAGAAACTCAATCGATGACGTTGAACGTACCGGTCACGTTGTAGATTTCATGGCGGCTCTTGATGTTGGTCCGCTGCAGCTTGCCGCTGAAGCTCCCGACGGCGCGCTCGCCCTCCTGGTAGGACTCCATGACGATGCGTATGGGCTGAAGCTCGCCCTTGGACGGGCGAAAGGACATTGACGAGCCCTGCTGGCGCTCGGTGCCGATGTCGGTATCGAAGTCGAATGTCGCGTCCGTCACACCGGCCGTCTGGGTGGACTCGCCCACACCCGCCGGTTGCGTGCCGATGACCATGCCACTCACGACGTGTTTGCCATCGGTGGATCGCAGACTGTCATTGGGCGATACCTTCAGGGTGAACATGTTGTCGTACAGGTGGACACGCAGCTGCTGCGTATCGCCGGGAACCTCGAATGTTGCAGGCTCCGAAAACGCGGGACCGCCGATCGTGAAGCGGAGCCCGTCAACCGGTTCGGCCGCTGCGGGCGTGGTGTCGCTGGCCTTGGCACTCCCGGTAGCGGGTTCTGCGCAAGCCGACAGCAGGCCTGCGCAAAGCATCATTCCCAATGTGCCCAAAACGCTCTTCATCGATCGGTTCATCGCGATTCTCCCTGGGTGATTCCGGTCGTCGTGTCCGACGCCGCTGCCCACTTGCAGTGGGAGCACCATAGCCGGAAGCGATTGGAGTCACCTCTCAGGCGGCCCCTTGAGCTCGACCCGGTTGCCTTCCGGGTCCAGCAGGTAGTGCGACGGCCCCTGCCCCCGCGCCCCATAGCGCGACCCGAACTCGCCCACCTGCACGCCATGCGCCTGCAGGTGGGCCACGATCGCCCCGCGATCAAACGGCGCCACCTGCAGACACAGATGGTCCATGTTGTGGCCCTCCGCGCCAGGCGCCGCCCCACCCTCACGACCCAGCTCGCCGGCCACATCGACCAGGTCGATCAGCGAATCCCCCGCCCGCAGCTGCAGCAGGCCGATGTCGTCCTGCCGCCGCTCGACCGTGCAGCCGAGCACCTCGCAATAGAACGCCTGCATCGCGGCCATGTCGCGCACGCGCAGGACGACGTGGTCGAGGCGCTGGAGAGTGAAGGGGATTGGCATTGGGGGGCTCCAGGTGACGAAGAAACAGCCTAGCGCACCCCAATCAACGAGTGATCGCCCCCGGCAACCGCCGCCGCCGTCGCACCGGAGCCGACCGCCAAGGCAGCCGGAATCACGTATTGGCTGACCAGTTCCTGCAGCGGATACCAGACCGGGAACTGGCCATAGTTACCCGCCGTAAT
>JBDSPO010000207.1:0-5146 GCA_039930265.1 Lysobacter sp.
AGCTTGCAACGCTGTCAATCAACAAAGGCGCGACCGAGATCCGCACCGAGAACTCGTTGCTGTCCGCCTACGTGTATGTGGATACCCGCAACAGCGATCTGGGCGAGTACGTCCGCCTGGCGCAGGCAGCCGTAGCGGACGCGGTCGACTTTCCACCGGGCTATTACGCCACTTGGAGCGGCCAGTACGAATACATGCAACGTGCCGCCGCGAGAATGAAAGTCGTCGTACCGCTGACCCTGATGCTGATCTTCCTGCTGCTCTATCTGAACTTCCGGCGAGTGACCGAATCACTGATCGTGATGCTCTCGGTACCCTTCGCACTGGTCGGTGGGGTCTGGCTGATGTGGGCCCTGGACTACCACCTGAGCGTCGCGGTGGCGGTGGGCTTCATCGCCTTGGCCGGCGTGGCGGCCGAAACCGGGGTGATCATGCTGATCTATCTGGATCAGGCGCTGGAGAAAGTGGCAAAAGTGCGCCGCGCGGAAGGACGTCCCGTAAGTCTGGACGACCTGCAGGACGCCATCATCTCAGGCGCGGTGGATCGTGTGCGGCCGAAGATGATGACTGTCGTGGCCATTACCGCCGGGCTGCTGCCGATCATGTGGAGCACGGGCGCGGGCTCCGAGGTGACCCGACGGATCGCCGCCCCCATGGTCGGCGGTATGGCGTCCTCGACGGTGCTCACTCTGGTGGTGATCCCCGTCATCTATGCGCTGGTCAAACGCCGGCAACTGTCACGGATCAATGAGCGCATCACCCTCGCCTGATGCGGGCAACGCGTCATCGCTCTATGAGCGATACCGCGGGTTCCTCTTGCGTCGAGCCCGTCCCGGGATGACCAGAAACGCCGTCCCTTTCCCGCTATGGCAACCGGGTGGGATCAATCAGCGGTTCGCGCGCCTGCTTGAGTGCCACGGGAGCGCACTGACGTTCGATCATGCGTTGGACGCTGGGACCGTCCGGTCCGCGGTGAAGTGCGTGGATGCGCTCGGCAATGGCCGCATCGTTATGGGTCATGCGGCTGTTGTGGCGCACGTAATCGAGCCATGTGGGGGTTTCGTAGCGTTCGATCCAGACTTCCGGATCGGCCAGATCACGCAGCAGCCTCCAACTGCGCGCACCGTCCAGGCGCCGTACGCGGCGCCGCTCGACCATCGCTGCCATGAACTGGTCGACATCCGTCTCGCGAATCACGTAGCTGATCGTGATCACCACCGGACCCGTGCGCGCGTCAACGGGGACGACCGTGCTGGGCTCTTTCCACTGATGCAGCAGATCGAGGTTGAGTTCCCTGGTTTGCGCCACCGGCAACCATCGCCCCAAGGCCGCGCCACCGAGCAGCACAATCGATGCAGCCAGCAGCGCCAGCGTGACGTTCCTGCTCGCCGCAACTTCACCCCACAGCCAGCTGCCGGCCGACAGGCCGCCGAAGGCAGCCATCTGGTAGATCGATAACGCGCGGGCAACCACCCAGCGTGGCGCAGACATCTGCACGGCCACGTTGAACGTGGCAAGCGCCAACAGCCAGCATGCTCCGGCCACCAACAGCACCGCCATGGTCACCCATAGGTGCGTGCTGACACCGGCGATCGCCGAAGCGACGGCGAACGCGACGCTGGCCCAGCGGACGATGGCCTCGGTCGACAGCGCCTCGCGCAGCCTTGCATTCCCAATGGCGCCTGCGACCGCACCCACCCCGAAAGCACCGAGCAGCAGACCGTAGGTCAGCGGTCCACCGCCGATGAGATTCTTCGCAATCAAAGGCATGAGCGCCATGAGCGCGCCTGCGGCGATGCAGAAGACGGCGCTGCGGACCAGGACGGTACGAATGGCGGGGGACCCCGCTACAAAGCGAAGGCCCGCGGCGACCGCGATACCGAGCGTTTCGCGCGGTAGCGTCTGTGGATTGGCCGGCGGGCGCCAGCGCAGCAGCACGGCGATCAGCGCGATATTGCTGACCGCGCTCACCGCGAACGCCGCCGCGGCACCCGCAGCGGCAACGATGGCGCCGCCGATCGCAGGCCCCACGCTGCGCGCCAAATTGAATCCCATGCTGTTGAGTGCCACCGCTCCGGGCAGCTCAGCGCGCGGCACCATGTCGCCGACGGAGGCCTGCCACGCTGGCCCGTTGAACGCGCTGCCGCAGCCCATCAGGAAGGTGAAAAACAGCAGCAGCCACGGTGTGATCAATCCACTCCAGGCACATGCGGCCAGCGTGGCCGACACGATCAGCATGAACCCCTGCGCAGCGAGCATCACCTTGCGTCGATCGAGATTGTCGGCCACTGCTCCGGCGACCAGCGCCAGCAAGGTGATCGGCAGATAGACCGATGCCAGTACCAGCGCGACCATGTCCGCAGAAGGGGCGAGCGCGATCATCAGCCATGACGCGCCCACCGATTGGATCAGCACGCCGAGGTTGCTGAGCGTGCTGGCCGCCCAGACACCACGGAAAACCGGATAACGCAGCGGCGACAGCGCCGAGGCGCGGTGTTCGACGGGCATGGGTTCGGAATCCTGAGTCATTTGGATGCGCAAGAACAGCAGGGGCACCGGCATACAGATCGAGGCTCCTCGGCACAGTTGCCGAGCCTTGGCCGGGCGATGAAACGTCGGGTTACCGCATCGCTGCCAACTGGTTCAGGATGCTGGTGAAGTTATCGATCCCCTGCGCACCGCTCACCAGGTGCTGTTGGTTGAAGATCACCGCAGGTACACCCTGGATGCCCTGTTTGATCCAGAACTGCTCGGCCTCGCGCACCTCGGTGGCAAACCGCTGATCAGCCAGCACGGTCAGTGCCTCGCTGCGATCCAGTCCGATCTCTGCCGCCACATCCGCCAACACGGCATCGTCGGAAAGGTCGCGTCCGTCGGTGAAATGCGCCGCAAAAAACGCCATTTTCAGATCGTGCCTGCGGTTCTGCTGGTCAGCCCAGTGAAGGAGTTGATGCACGTTGAACGTGTTGTGCATGCGCATGTCCTCGGCGTAGCGAAACTCGAATCCGAGGTCAGCGCCTGCCTGGGTGAGGGTCGCGCGGCTTGCCTCAGACTGTTCCCTCGTTGAGCCGTATTTCTCGGCGAGATGCTCACGCATGTCCTGACCTTCGCGCGGCATGTCCGGATTCAATTCGAACGGGTGCCAGCGAATCTCGTGTGGCGTGCCCGTCGCTTCCAGCGCGGTCGCGAGCTGCCGGTAGCCGATGACGCACCACGGGCACATCACGTCCGAGACGATGTCGATCTGGAGTTTGTTCGCTTGATGGGTCATGTCGGTTCCTTGCATGAGGATGCTCAGCGCTCGAGCGTCGCTGCAACCGATGATCTCACCTCTGCTCAAAGCGGTCGCTGCGCCGCAGCAAGCGTGGGGTCTAATCCGCCAGTCGCTCGAACGTGAACAACGGGCTCAAGGCGTGCGGCCGGCGTTCGATCAGCGCCCTCAGCAGACCCGCACCGAGCATCGAGTAGGTGATGCCGTTGCCGCCGTAGGCCATGGCGAAATGCACCCGCGGTCCGGTCGCGGGGTGCGGTCCGAAATACGGCAGGCCGTCGGCGGTCTCCGCAAACGTTCCGGCCCACGAAAACGTCGGCTCGACCTTCAAATGCGGAAACAGCTTCTGGGCTTTCTTCGCCAGCGATCGCGCCTTGCGATCGACTCTGGCGTCGCGTCGCCCGGGGATGTCCACACGGTCGTCCTCGCCGCCGACAAGAAGCCGGTCGTCGGCGGTGGTGCGCATGTACAGGTAGGGGCGCGCGGTTTCCCACATCAGGGTCTGGTTGAGGGCACCCAGCGACTCGCGATCGATCGGATCGGTGACGAACGCGTAGCTGCTGTGGTTGGTGGCGACGCGCTGGGGCAGAAAACGCTGCCCCTCGTAGCCGGCAGCGATAACCACCTGGTTGGCGTGCACCCGCGTGCCATCTTCCAGAACGAGCTCGACCGATTGTGCGTCGGCATGCAGTTGCGCAACGGTCGTCCGATCGTGCACGCGCACGCCTTGGCTCTGCAGCCGCGTCAGCAGTCGGTAGGTCAGCCGGTACGGATCCACGCACGCAGCGGGGCGGTTGAGGATTGCCCCAGGCGCGGCAAATCCGTAACGCTCCTGCACGTCGTTGCCGCTCAGCCAGTCGACGTCGAAACCGTGTTGCTTGCGCAAATTGAACTCGTCGGCCAGCGGGGCGGAATCGCGTTTCCGGCTGGCGTAGTAGAGGCTGTCGCGCCCTTCAAAGCCCGTTTCCTCCAGCCCTTTTGCAAGCGCTTCCAGCATGCCGATGGCGTCAACACAGGACCGGTACGCCAGCACTGCATCCGCTTCGCCCAACGTCTCGGCCAGATCGGTCAGGTGGTTGTCAATCTCGAACTGGAGCAGCGCGGTACTGGCCGAGGTGCTACCCCAGCCGATGTCACGCTGCTCCAGCACGATCACGTCATGCCCGGCGCTCGCCAGCTCCTCGGCGATCAGCGCGCCACTGATTCCGCCGCCGATGATGGCCACATCGCAGCGTGCATCCGTCCGCAACGGTTCGAACGCGTGCATCAAGCCGTTCTTCACCGCCCAGAACGGATACCCGCTTTTGAGATCCATGCGGCAGACTCAGGCAGCCGGCGGCGGATTGGATTCATTCGCCTTAGCCGCGTCGGCACTGGCCTTCCGGATCGCCTCGGCAGCGGCGGGTGACGCCTTCCACTGCTTGTAGTCGGCGTCCATCTGCGCGCGCTCTTCGGCACTGAACATGCTGCGCGCCATTTTGAACATCGTGGTTTCTTCCTCCTTGGCGTGGTGGTCGACGAATTCCCCCAGGACCTTCGCACGGCCGGCGAACTCGGTCGTGGTGGGCGACGCGGCTTCCAGGTCCGGCAGCACGCGCAGCTCCACCGCACGGTGCTCGGCAATCGCCTCGGCGTGGGTCTTCAGGCCATCGCGATCAGCACGCTTCTTGAACGCGGGATAGAAGACCGCCTCCTCCCAGGTCGCGTGCGGCAGCAGGCCCTGCTTGATCTTTTCAAGCAGCTCCTGACGCCCCTTTTCCGCGCGTTCCGTGGTGTCCTCCATCTTCTTGAACAGGTCCCGCAGGTGGTCGTGCTCGTCTTTCAGGGTCTTGAGGATGTCGGCAGCCATGGCGGTCTCCTTGGGAGTCGGGTGGG
>JBDSPO010000208.1:0-3706 GCA_039930265.1 Lysobacter sp.
AGAATCGGCACCATCGACAGCGCAAAGCCAATGCCGCGACTGGCAGGCGCTGCGGTGTAGCTGCGCCAGTAAACCAGTCTGCCCACCAGATACACGGCGCCGGCGGCCGCCACGTAGGACGCAGGCCAGTACCTGGCGGCGATGTAGAGCGCCGGTAGAAACGCGACCATCAACTCCAGCGTGTTCATCTGCACCCGGTAGGCACGGTCGAACATCTCATGGCCCGAAGTCGCCGGCGCTTTGACGCTGTAAAGACCGCGCGCCCTTCCCACCAGAATGGCAAACATCAGCAACTGGAGTACCGCCAGTACGGCAACCAGATCAACGTAATTCATGCCGTCATTCCTGAAGACCGCTCGGTTCGTGTGCGCGGGCGTCGCCGGACAACAGCTGGATCTGCGACGCGTCCGTGACACCCACGTGTGTCTGGTAGTAGTACTTGCCGCTCGGTCTGCCATCCACGGTGAAGTCGATGCGGGTGCGGCGTGCGGTACCGGTCACGAGAATCCGGTGGCCGAGGAGCGCACGTTGCGGTGACGGGCCCAACCGTTCAGCCAACTGGGCAGCTGCCGCCGGCTCCACGGAAATAGACAGATTGCGCGGATCGCGGTAGTCCTTCTCCGAGTTGAGGTGGAGCCGCCGTGTGCTACCGATGGCTTTGACCGTCATCACGAATTGCCCTTTTATCCCCAGCCGCGGCGCGCCGGCCGCAAGAAGAACAGCTTGCCCCGGCTCGATCCATTCGGCGGCTACCGGCTCCGGCGTGCTGGCGCATCCGGTGAGAAGCATTGCGGAAACGGCATAGGCGAACAATCTGCTGCGCGTCATCAGTGTCCTTCCATGGAAACGTTGTAGCTATCGGAAACGAGGCACTCAGCCGCCTCCAACGGGAGAGCAACCAGCAAAACAATGTTGGCGAAGCCTCGGAGATGATGGTTCATGGCGTCTTCCGGAACAGTGCCATACGGAGAAGTGTATGCGCGTCATCGGTGGAACGGCTTACGATGACCTGCCGTCACGTCGACGGACAGTGACGCATTGTTCAACATGGTGCGCCTTGTTTGCCTGGTACCAGCGAGTCGATTGCAGAAGCCATGAAAATCCTTGAGCCCATCACCGTTGGTGGGGTGACCCTGAAGAACCGCATCATGTTCCCGCCGCTCACCACCGGCTACGAGGACGAAGACGGCAGTATCAGCTCGCAGAGTCGCGCGTTTTACACCCGTCTTGCCAAGGGCGGCGTGGGGTACATCGTGCTGGGCGATGTCGCGCCGATCCGCAGCTTCGCGCCCACGCCCAAGCTGTTCGACGACAGCCAGATCGAGAGCTTCCGCCTGCTCGCGGACAGCGTGCACGCCTACGGGGCGAAGCTGGGGCTGCAGATCTTCCATCCCGAGTACGACACCGACGCCATCAATGCGCTGTTCTTCAGTGGCCAGAAGGACAAAGTGCGCGCAGCGCTGCACCACGACATGGAGTGCTTCGTCAACGAAGTGACTGAAGACGCCTTGCTGCGGGTGATCGAGAAAATGTGTGCCTGTGCGGTACGCGCTCAAAAGGCGGGGGCGGATGCCGTCCAGGTGCACGGCGACCGTCTGGTCGGCGTCCTGTGCAGCACGCAGATGAATCAGCGAACCGACAGGTTCGGAGGGTCGCTGGAGAACCGCACCCGGTTCGCGTTGATGCTGGTGCGTGCGCTGAAACAGGCGGTGCCGGGGATGATCCTCGATTACAAACTGCCGGTAGTTACTCCGGCACGCGGCAAAGGCGGCGTTGACGAGGCTGACGCGCCCCTGTTCGCCCAGTGGCTGCAAGCAGCCGGTGTCGACATGTTGCATGTCGCGCAGGCCAACCACACCGGCAACATGGCCGACACCATTCCGCCGATGGGCGTGCAGCCCTACGCGTTCTTTGCCGACATCGCAGGCGCGGTCAGGCGCGCGGTCTCGATCCCGGTCAGCACGGCGGGGCGCATCATCGACCCCGCGATGGCCGAGCGCGTCGTGCAAAGCGGCCAAGCCGACATCATCGGCATCGGCCGGCCCCTGCTGGCCGACCCTGACTGGGTGAACAAGGCCGCGGCAGGCAATGCCTGTGATATCCGGCGCTGCATTTCCTGCAACCGCGGTTGCACCGACAACATCCAGAACCGTGCTTTCATCGCCTGCGTCCTCAACCCGGAGAACGGCTACGAGGAAACGCGTTCGATCACTCCTGCCGTCCGCAAGAAGAACGTCGTGGTCATCGGCGGCGGTCCCGCAGGGCTGGAAGCCGCGCGCGTCGCTGCGACCAGGGGCCACCGCGTGACGTTGTTCGAGAAGGAGTCCCGATTGGGTGGACAACTGAACATCGCCGCCGTTCCGCCGCGAAAGAAGGAAATCTACCGTGCCGTGGAGAACCTCCAACAGGCGGCATCTACTGAAGGTGTCTCGCTGCGCATGGGCGAGATGGCCACCAACGAACACGTGTTGGCGCTGGAGCCCGATACGGTGATCGTTGCGGTGGGCGCGTCCAGCTTCACGCCGCGCATCCCGGGCGTGGATGGTCCCAAGGTGCGCGATGCCTGGAAGGTGCTGGCCGGCGAGCAGACCGTGCACGGCCGCGTGGCGGTGATCGGCGGCGGGCTGGTCGGTTGCGAGACAGCGGAGTACCTCGCCGAGCGCGGCTGCAAGGTCTTGCTGGTGGAAGCACTGGACACCATCGCCAGCGGAATCAGCAACACCGTGCTACCCACGCTGCTTGAGAACTACCGCACCTACGGTGTCGAGCAATACATCGGGCACACGGTCATGGTCATCGATGCGGAGGGGCTGCTCTGCGAAGACACCCACGGCGCTGCAGTCCGGATCCCCTGCGACTACGTGGTCATGGCCAGCGGCGCACGCTCGGTGCCCTTCGATAGCAATGTTTTCAGCAGCGCGGGCATCAAAGTGGTCAGGATCGGCGACTGCGCCGAGGTCGCCGATATCGCCCACGCGATCCAGACCGGCTACGACGCGGCCAACGCTCTTTGACGGGTGCGCCTAAGAGACTCCCATCAGCCCATCGAGTGGATGCCGATCTTGTTGCCCTCGCTGTCGATGAAGTGGGCGAAGAAGCCAAAACCGTTGCCGATCTCGGACTTGGGCACCGCGATCGACCCGCCGGCCGGCTCAACCCGGGCGAGCATCGGCGTCAGGTCGTCGCCACCGTTTAGATAGACGGTCGTCCCCTCCGTGGAGGGCGTGCCGCCGTCGCCGTGGACGATTGCTCCGCTGACACCGTTTGGATCCCCCGACAGGAACCCCATCGTGACCGGCCCCATGTCCATCGACTCGATGGGCCGTCCGAGCAGGGCTCCATAAAACGCCTGGGCGCGGGCAAAGTCGGATACCGGGATCTCGCACCAGCTCAAGGTGTTCACACTCATGGTCATCGCTTTCTCCGTTTGAACAGCATCAGCGCCACCGGGGACGCGAATCGTGGGCTTCACTCACGTGCTTTTTCTTCAGTCAGCAGGGCAACGTGGGCTTCGTAGCGCTCCAGCACGTCATCGATCAGTTGCGCCCTGGTGAGCCCCATGAGGTCATAGCCCTCCGAGCCGGTCGGGGTGACCACCTCGAGGCGGTAGTAGACGTCGGTATCCCGCGCCATCTTGCCGCTGAAGGTCGGTACCGGCGCTTCGACGATGACCACCTGGTAATTGAACGCGTGCGTCGCCCCCATG
>JBDSPO010000209.1:0-9135 GCA_039930265.1 Lysobacter sp.
GTGTTGCCGCCAAGGGAAAAAACAGCCACTCCAGCGAGGGCAAGCACGCCAACCGCCACCCAGACGCGTCCGGGTGTACGTGCAAGACGCTGCAGTACTGCCGGTCGAGCGGCACCGCTTCCAGACCAGCGCCCGCGTCGCTCTATCTGGCCGAGCATCGCTGCCATCTGCGCTGCATCCGCGAAACGGTGTGCGGGCTGTTTGGCCAGCGCGCGATTCATGAAGCGCTGCCAGTGTCGCAGCGACGGCGGCAGCTTGGGGATCGGCTTCTGCGCGTGCATCACCGCCATCGCCAGTGCGTCTCCCGCCTCGAATGGCAGACGGCCGGTCAGCATTTCCCAAGCCAGAACCCCCAGGCTGTACAGGTCGGCGCGGCCATCCACGTCCTCACCGCGTGCCTGCTCCGGTGCCATGTAGGCCGTGCTGCCGACGGCCAGTCCGGCAGCGGTGACGCGGGGTCCGAAGCCCCGGCGCAATGCAATGCCGAAGTCCGCCAGCAGCGGCTCCTCGGTATCGCCGAAAAGCACGTTCTCGGCCTTGACGTCGCGGTGGACCACGCCGCGCCCGTGAGCGTATTCCAGCGCGGAGAGGAGCACGCGCAGGGTGGCGATTACCCGCGGCTCGTCGGCACTGCCGTCTTCGCGCTGGAAGCTGCGCTGACCGAGGTGCCCACGCGCCAGGTGGGGCATGGTGTAGTAGGGCAGCCCGTCGGCGGTCCGCCCAAGCTCGTGGATCCCCACCACGTGCGGATGCTCCAGCCGCGCGATGGTGCGTATCTCGTTTTCGAACCGGCGGCGGCTGACCTCGTCCGACAGCGCGTGCGGTGCCATGACCTTGACCGCAACGTCGCGCGACGGCGCAAGCTGCTCGGCAAGGTAGATCGTCGACATCCCGCCGTGATTGAGCACGCGCAGAAGTCGATAGCCGCGTATTTCCGGCAACCGCTCGATATCGTCGATGTTGTTCGCCTCAGTCATCGCGGCCCCCTGTCGCGAGCGCAGAGCATAACCCCCTGCGGGCGCGTTGGCGTGATTCAGCCGTGTCGCTCGCGCTTGCGCCGGATGTAGAGCTGTTTGCGCACTCGCGAGACCACATCACCGGCGTCATCGACAACGTCGGTCTCGAACCAGTGCAACACCTTGCCACCACCCGCGGCAGCGTGACGCAACTGTTCCAGCACCTCTGTTTCCAGGACGAAACGCGCGTGCACGGTGCCGCGACCGGGCTTGACGAACTCGATGTCACCGGCCTTGTCCCAGACCAGGTACTCGCCGCCCAGTGATTTCATGACCAGCAGCATCCAGAACGGATCGGTCATCGCGAACAGGCTGCCGCCGAAATGGGTGCCCACGTAATTGCGGTTCCACGGGCGCATGCGCAGTTCGACCCGCGCATGCCGGTAGTCCGCGTCGAGCCGGCTGACGTGGACGCCGCTGAACAGGAACGGGGGCCAAAGATTGAGGATGTGGCGCAGCGGGCCGGCTTTCATGGGCAGGACATGACGGCGAAGGGCCGCCAGCCTGCCATACGCCGACGCATATTCAAGCGCGGATCGCGCGTGCGGGGGCGCTCAGCGCTCAAGCAGCGCCAGCTTGCCGGTCGCCTCGTCCCACTGACCGGCGTCCGCGGGCGGGTCTTTGCGCAGGCTGATCACCGGCCACTGCGCTGCCAGCTCCGCGTTGAGCTGGACAAACGCTTCCTGCCCCGCCGGCACGTCGTCCTCGGGGTAGATCGCATTGACCGGGCATTCGGGCTCGCAAAGGGTGCAATCGATGCACTCCTCAGGATTGATCACCAGGAAGTTGGGCCCCTCGTGAAAGCAGTCCACCGGGCACACCTCGACGCAATCGGTGTACTTGCACTTGATGCAGCTCTCGGTGACGACGAAGGCCATGAGGCGGATTCCGGAGAAGGTGGGCAACAGCCCATTGTATCCAGTGGGCTTGCACGGCTCAAAAAGAAAGCCCGCGCATTGCTGCACGGGCTTTCGGATGGATGGTGCTCCCTACGAGATTCGAACTCGTGTTTTAGCCGTGAGAGGGCCACGTCCTAGGCCTCTAGACGAAGGGAGCAAACCCGCGTCGTACTCTCACCGAAGCGCGGCCGCACAGTATAGGGACGGCCGATCCGCTCGGCAACTGGTATCCTGCGAAATTCCCAAAGCGGCGACGCCCGCCTGATGCCTGACCAAAAATCATTTCCCCAACCCGAACTGCGGGTCATCCCGCGCGACCAGCACAACGTGTCGCGCAAGGACATCAGTCCCAACGCCCTGCGTGTGCTGTACCGACTGCGTGATGGCGGATTTTCCGCCTACCTGGTCGGCGGCGCCGTGCGTGACCTGCTGGCCGGCAGACAGCCGAAAGACTTCGACATCGCCACCAGCGCGACGCCCGAGGAGGTCAAGCAGCTGTTCCGCAACTGCCGCCTGATCGGCCGCCGGTTCCGTCTGGCCCACGTGGTGTTCGGTCGCGAGATCATCGAGGTGGCGACCTTCCGTGCCAACACCGACGATGGCAGTGGCGACCGTGAGCTGCACGAGGGTGGCCGGCTGCTGCGCGACAACGTCTACGGCACCATTGAAGATGACGCGGTGCGCCGCGACTTCACCGCCAACGCGCTGTACTACACGATCGAGGATTTCTCGGTGCGTGATTACACCGGCGGCTTCGAGGACGTCCAGAACCGGCTGATGCGTCTGATCGGCGACCCGGAGACCCGCTACCGCGAGGATCCGGTGCGGATGCTGCGTGCGGTGCGCCTGGCGGCAAAGCTGGGTTTCGAGATCGAGGCGGCGACCGCCGAGCCGATAGCGCGGCTCGCGCCATTGCTGGCCGAGTCCGCGTCGGCGCGCTTGTTCGAGGAGTGCCTGAAGCTGTTCCTCTCGGGCAATGCGGTGGCGAGTTTTGTCGGGCTGGAAGCGCGCGGGTTGTTGCCGGCGCTGTTCCCGGACACGGCGGCGGCATTGAAGTCCAACCGCAGTGGGGCTCTGCGCAATATCGTGATCGACGGTTTGCGCGGCACCGATGCGCGGGTCGCCAACGACGAGCCGGTCTCGCCCGCGTTCCTGTTTGCCCTGCTGCTGTGGCCGGCCTACTGCCATGCGCTGATCGCGCTGCAAGCCCAAGGCGTGCAGCCGGTGGACGCCCAGCGCCGTGCCGCTGACCGGGTTACCGTGCGACAGCTCAGCATGGTCGCGCTGCCGCGTCGATTCTCCATCCCGATGCAGGAAATCTGGCTGCTGCAGTCGCGCTTTTCCCTGCGGCAGGGCAAGCGGGTGTCGCGCATGCTGGCGCACCCCCGGTTTCGCGCGGCGTTCGACTTCCTCAGCCTGCGCCTGGCGGCATCCGACGAGCATGCCGCGGATGTCGAGTTCTGGCGTGAGCAGCAGGAACTGATCGGCATGGGTCCGGGCAAACCGCATCCTGCGCAGCTCGACGATGCGGACGAGCACGATGTGCCGCGCCCCCGTCGCCGGAGCCGCCGGACCCCCGCAGCCGCCGGCGAATGAGCGAAGGTGCGGTATTTGTCGGGCTCGGCAGCAATCTGGGCGCGAGCGCGGAAATACTGCAGCAGGCGTTCGCCGCCCTCGGGCGGTTGCCGCAAACGCGCGTGCTGCACGCGTCCCGCCTCTACCGTACGCCGGCCTGGGGCCTGACCGCACAGCCGGACTTTCTCAACGCGGTCGCGGAGCTGCGCACCGGCTTGGCGCCGCAGGCGTTGCTGGCAGCCCTTCTGGACATTGAACGCGAGGCGGGTCGAGTCCGGCTGGCCGATGGCAGTGACCGCTGGGGGCCGCGCACGCTGGATCTGGATCTTCTGCTGTACGGCGATCAATGCGTGGAGGAGCCCGGTTTGCGGGTCCCGCACCCGCACCTGCACGAGCGCGCTTTCGCGCTGCTGCCATTGCTGGAAATTGCCCCGGAGGCGGTTATTCCCGGGCTCGGTCCGGCCCGCGCTGCATTGGCCGCATTGGCCAGCGAGGACATCGAAGCGCTACCGTATAGCCCCCCGCCGCAGTCCTGTGCGGCCGACCGCGAGCATTGAGTGATGTACACCTCCCCGGCAAACCCCGTCGACCGCAAACCCTGGACCGTGCCGATGCTGCGCACGGCCAAAGGCGAGGGCCGGAAAATGGCCATGCTGACCTGTTACGACGCCGGTTTCGCCCGTGCCGTCGACGCTGCCGGCATCGATCTGGTACTGGTCGGCGACTCACTGGGCATGGTGGTGCAGGGCCACACCAGCACCCTGCCGGTGACGGTCGACGACATCGCGTATCACACCGCCTGCGTCGCCCGCGGCCTGCAGACCGCACTGCTGGTGGCCGACATGCCGTTCCAATCCGATGCGTCGCCCTCGCGGGCACTGGATGCCGCCACCCGCTTCCTGCAGGCCGGCGCCGGGATGGTCAAGATCGAAGGTGCCGGGCCGAAACTCGACGTGATCGAGTATCTGGTCGAGCGCGAGATCCCCGTCTGCGCACATCTGGGCCTGACCCCGCAGTCGGTGTTGCGTCTGGGCGGCTACCGCGTCCAGGGCCGTGACGAGACCGCAGCCGCCAAACTGCTGGACGACGCGCGTGCCGTCGCCGCGGCCGGTGCAACGTTGCTGGTGCTGGAGTGCGTGCCGACCGAGGTGGCTGCGACGATCACTGCGGCGCTGGACATCCCCACCATCGGCATTGGTGCCGGCCCCCGCTGCGACGGGCAGGTGCTGGTGCTGCACGACATGCTCGGTCTGGCCGGCGGCCAGCGGCGGCCCAAGTTCGTCAAGGACTTCCTGGCCGAAGGCGGTTCGGTGGTTGGGGCGATGCAGGCATTTGCCGACGCGGTGCGCGCGGGCGCGTTCCCCGGCCCCGAACACTCCTACGCGTGAGTGCTGCAGCGCTCGCGCCCATTGCCTGTTGAGACTCCGATGATCGAGACCCTTACCGAGCTGGCGCAGCTGCGCGATCGCGTCCGTGGCTGGAAGCACGCGGGCCTGCGCGTGGGCTTCGTGCCGACCATGGGCAACCTGCACGCCGGCCATCAGTCGCTGGTGCGGCTGGCCCGCGAGCAGGCCGACCGGGTGGTCGCCAGTGTGTTCGTGAATCCAACCCAGTTCGGTCCCGGCGAGGACTACGAGCGCTATCCGCGCACCGTCGCCTCCGACGTGGCTGCGCTGGAGGAGGCCGGCGCGGACGCGCTGTGGCTGCCATCGGTGGACACCATGTACCCCCACGGTATGGCTGGCGTGGTCGAAGTGCGGGTGCCCGTGGTCACCGGGATATTGGAAGGAGCCCACCGGCCGGGCCACTTCGACGGCGTGAGCACAGTGGTCGCCCGCCTGTTCAACCAGGTGCGGCCGGATATCGCGGTGTTCGGACGCAAGGACTACCAGCAGCTAGCGGTCATCCGCTACATGGTGCGCGACCTCGCTTTCCCGCTTGAGCTGGTCGCCGCACCGATTGTCCGCGAGCCCGACGGGCTGGCCATGAGTTCGCGCAACCAGTACCTGTCGCCCACCGACCGCCCGCTGGCCGCCGTCATCCACGGCACCCTGCAGGCACTGCGCGGCTCGATTCTTGCCGGCATGCCGGTGGGTCTGGCCGAGGCCGAAGCCGCCGCGGCGCTGGCGGCGGCGGGGCTGCTGGTGGATTACGCCGTCGTGCGCCGGCGTGATCTGAGCGAACCGACGGGCGACGTGACGGGTCCCTTGGTGGCGCTGGTAGCCGCGCGGCTCGGCGGCACCCGCCTGATCGACAATCTGGAATTTGAGGGCTGAACGGAACCGTGCGTTTTACTGTTGCTCATGTTGCGATGCGCCATGCGCTGATAAACTCGCTTTTCCACACGTCCCTGCCGTCCGGTCGGAGTTGTTGAACCATGCAATTGACCCTGCTCAAGGCCAAGATCCATCGGGCCACTGTCACCCACGCCGAACTTCACTACGAGGGCTCGTGCGCGATCGACGGGCGGTTGCTGGATATTTCCGGCATCCGTGAATACGAACAGATCCACATCTACAACATCGACAGCGGCCACCGGTTCGTGACCTATGCGATCCGCGGTGAAGCCGGCAGCGGCATCATCTCGGTCAACGGCGCGGCTGCACATTGCGCCAAACCGGGCGATCTGGTGATCATCTGCGCCTATGCCGGGTTGGATCAGGCTGCGGCGGAGCAGTTCAAGCCCACACTGGTCTACGTCGACGGCGACAACGCCCTGACCCACACCAACGACTCGATTCCCGCGCAAGCGGCGTAGTTTCGGCGCTCCGGCCGCCGTGCGCGCCGGACCGTTCGCCCGGTCGACCGGCACACCCGTTCAAACCGTTTCGGCCCCGCCAGCGTCGTGGCGCCGCAGCGCCCATGCGACGTGCTCACGCACCATCTCGTCTTCGATGTCGCGACGCGCCTCCAGCGCGGCCAGCACCGCGGCGCTGCGGGGTGCATTGCCCAGTGCCACCGCGATGTTGCGCAGCCAGCGCCGGTATCCGCTGCGCCGGATGGCCGATCCCTCGGTGCGCTGCAGGAATTCGGCTTCCGTCCACGCGAACAGCTCCGCCAGACTCGCTTCGTCGAGCTTGTTGCGGGCGCGGAAGTCCGGCTCGTCGCTGCGCTTGGCGAACTTGTTCCACGGGCAGACCAGTTGGCAGTCGTCGCAGCCGAAAATCCGGTTGCCGATCGGGATGCGAAATTCCAGCGGAATCGGGCCGTCGTTCTCGATCGTGAGATAGGAAATGCAGCGCCGTGCGTCGAGCCGGTAGGGGGCAGTGATCGCCTGCGTGGGGCAGACGTCGATGCAGCGCGAGCAGGTCCCGCAGTGGGCGGTGGCCGGTACGTCGACGGGCAACGGCAGGTCCAGATAGATCTCGCCAAGGAAAAACCAGGAGCCGCCATCGCGGTCGATCAGGCAGGTGTGCTTGCCGATCCAGCCCAGCCCGGCATTGCGCGCCAACGCGCGTTCCAACACCGGCGCGGAATCGACGAATACCCGGTGACCGAAGGGGCCGACGAGCTCGGCGATACGGTCGGCCAGGCGCTGCAGGCGCTGACGCATCAGCTTGTGGTAGTCACGTCCGAGAGCGTAGCGGGCGACATAGGCCCGCTCGCCGTCGTCCAGCGTCTGCCATGCCTCGGTGTCGTCGCGACGCCCGTAATCCAGGCCGACCGATACCACCCGCAAGGTGCCGGGCACCAGCTCGGCGGGCCGCGAGCGCAGGTCGCCATGGCGGGCCATCCATTCCATCGATCCGTAGAGCCCCTGGGCCAGCCAGTCGCGCAGATGGATTTCATCGGCGCCCAGTTCGATACCGCTGATGCCGCAGCGCTGGAAACCGGCTTCTGCCGCCAACGCGCGGATGCGCTGCGCCACCAAGGCCGGATCCGCGTTGATCGCACCAGCGGCGGACAACACCATCGGGTGCAGCGGTGGAGCAGGGGGAGGGAGCTTGGTCACGGTCCGGCAAGTATAGAATCGCCGCATGTCTTCTGCCGCCATCCTCCATACGACCGGCACGTTGCGGCACATCGAGCAGCAGGCGGCTGCGCGGCTGGGCGACCCGTTCGAGCTGATGCGTCGTGCCGGCCACGCCGCCTGGCAGACGTTGCTGCAGCATTGGCCTGCCGCGCAGTCGCTGCTGGTGGTGTGCGGGCCGGGCAACAACGGCGGCGATGGGTATGTGCTGGCAACCCTGGCCCAGGGCTCAGGCCGCCACGTTCGCGTTTTGTGCCTGCCGGACCATGAGCCGCGAACCCCGCAGGCCCGGCGCGCACGCGAGCAATTCCTGGCCGCGGGCGGTGAGATTCTTGCCCCCGGGTTCCGGTTGCCGCCGGCGCATTTGCTGGTGGACGCCGTGTTCGGCATCGGTTTGCAGCGCGATCCCGAGGGGGCGGTGGCGCAGGTAGTGGCCGCGATCAACACCCATCCTGCGCCCGTGCTCGCGCTGGATGTTCCCACCGGCGTGTTTGCGGACACCGGCGCAGTGGGAACCCATGTGGTATCCGCCGATGTCACGCTGGAGTTCATCGCGCCCAAGGCGGGCCTGCGCACGGGCGCCGCGCGCGATTTCGTGGGCCATCTTCAATCCAGCGATCTGGGACTCGCGCGCGACGAATTGCTCACCGCGACCGACGGGGTTGCCTGGCTGCGTGCGCCGGACCTGCACCGCTGGTTGCAGCCACGTCTCCGCGACAGTCACAAGGGTCGCAACGGCCGCCTGCTGTGCATCGGCGGCGATCACGGTCACGGCGGCGCGGTCATGCTGGCCGCCGAAGCCGCGCTGCGCACCGGGGCCGGGTTGGTCGACGTGACTACCCGTCAGGCGTTTGTGGCCCCGCTGCTGGCGCGCTTGCCCGAGGCGATGGTCCACGGCGACGACATCGATGCCATCGAAGTGCGCGGCCTGGGTGCGCAGGCGACGGCGATCATGATCGGTCCCGGACTCGGCCAGTCGGCATGGGCGGTTGACCTGCTCGCCGCTGCGGTGGCCGCTGGACGGCCGCTGGTCTTGGACGCCGACGGCTTGAACCTGGTCGCGAACGGACAAGGCAAGGTTCCGCCCAACGCCATCCTCACCCCGCACCCCGGCGAGGCGGCGCGGCTGCTGCACACTGACGTCGCCGCCGTGCAGGCGGACCGTTTTGCAGCGGCGCGGCAACTGGCTGCCTGCTATCAGGCGATCGTGGTGCTGAAGGGGGCGGGCACGCTCATTGCCGATTCCGAGGGCACCGTTGCCCTGGTCGATGCAGGCAATCCGGGCATGGCCGTGGGCGGCATGGGCGATGTCCTGGCGGGTGTGGTCGGTGGCTTGCTGGCGCAGGGACTGGCCCCGCTCGACGCGGCCCGTGTGGGTGCTTTGCTGCACTCGGTAGCCGGCGACTCCGCCGCCGGCGATGGCGGCGAGCGCGGATTGCTGCCCAGCGACCTGATGCCCTGGTTGCGTCGCCATGCCAATCCCGGTGCCGCTTGATGGCTTGGTTCGACCTGACTGACAGCGCCCAAACCGACCGCCTGGGCGAGGCGCTGGCGCGATCGCGACCACCGCAAGCGGTGATGTACCTGCAGGGCGATCTGGGCGCGGGAAAGTCGACCCTGGCGCGTGCACTGCTGCGCGAGCTGGGTGTGCAGGGCGCCATTCGCAGCCCGACCT
>JBDSPO010000210.1:0-22857 GCA_039930265.1 Lysobacter sp.
ACGGCCAGCCCGTGGTCATCGGTGGCATCGAGAAGATGTCCAAGTCCAAGAACAACGGTGTCGACCCGCGCCTGATGGTGGACCGTTTCGGCGCCGACACCGTGCGGTTGTTCTCGATGTTCGCCGCGCCGCCGGAGCTGTCGCTGGAGTGGAGCGAGGCGGGCGTGGAAGGCATGGCGCGGTTCCTGCGGCGGTTCTGGCGCGAGGTGACCACCCACGTCGCGCAGCCCGACCATCCGGCAGTGGACCCGTCGGCGCTGGATGCCGGTCAGAAGGAGCTGCGGCGCCAGTTGCACCGCACGATCCAGAAGGTCGGCGACGACTACGGCCGCCGCCACGCCTTCAATACCGCGATCGCCGCGCTGATGGAGTTGCTCAACCACGTCAGCCGTTTCAAGGACATGAGCGACCAGGGTCGGGCGGTGCGCCACGAGGTTCTTGAGGCAATGGTGCTGCTGCTGAATCCGGTCACGCCGCACACCAGTCACGCGCTCTGGCAGGCACTGGGACATCCCGAGACGCTGATCGAGGACGTTCCGTTCCCGGCAGTCGATCCGGCCGCACTCGTCCGCGACGCGGTGGTGATGGCGGTGCAGGTCAATGGCAAGCTGCGCGGCAAGATCGAGGCGCCGGTGGCCACTGACAACGCGGAACTGGAGCGGATGGCGATGGCCGAGCCGCACGTCGCCAGCTTCCTGTCCGGTCTCACCGTGCGCAAGGTGATCGTGGTGCCGGGCAAGATCGTCAATATCGTCGCCGGCTGAGCCCGCCGGGCGCAGGCTGCCCTTCGGGCGGTCGCGCGCGGCCGCCGCGCTTGCTGCGCCCATCCCCCTCCTTCAGACTGCCCCGATGATCCGACGCCTGTTGCCCTTCCTCCTCGTGCTGGCCCTTCCGGCCTGTGGCTTCCAGTTGCGTGATGCATTGACGCTGCCGGCGGGCATGGATCCGGTGAAGGTGGTCTCCACCAGCCGCTACAGCCCGCTCGCCGATCGCCTGGAGCAATCGCTTACGCGCGCCGGGGCGACCGCGGCGACCACGGCGGTGCCCAACCCCGCGGTATTGCAGATCAAGGCCGAGCGCTGGGGTGATACCCCGTTGAGCGTGGACACACTGGGCCGAGCGCAGGAGTTCAGCCTGCGCTACGCGGTGGTGTTCGAGATGCGCAACGGTGATGGCACCGTGCTGGTTCCGGAGCAGAGCATCGAGTTGTCGCGCGACTACATCTCGGTGCCCACCAACTCGATCGGTACCGAGGGCGAGCGCGAAATCCTGGTCCGTGAGCTGCAGCGCGAGATGGCCAGCGCGATCCTGCGTCGCATCGATGCCGCCGCGACCGTCGAGCGGGTGTCCGACGATCCGTCCAAGGTGTTCCAGCAGACCACCGACGCGGCCAGGGCTGCGATGGAGGCGGCGGAGTCCCTGCCGCCGCCGCCCCCTCCGCCGACGGACGATGGCACCGAGCCGAAGCCCGGCTCCCAGCCCTGAGCATGGAGCTCAAGCCCGAACAGCTGGTCGCCCAGCTCGGCTCGGGAACGCTGGCTCCTGCCTACCTGATCGCCGGCGCGGAACCGCTGCGGGTGCTGGAGACGGCCGATGCCGTGCGCGCTGCGGCGCGCGCGCAGGGCGTGAGCGACCGCGAAGTTTTCGATGCCGAAGGCAGCCGGGAGCCGGACTGGGATGCCATGGCGGCCAGTTTCGCTGCGCCGGGGCTGTTTTCCAGCCAGCGCCTGCTGGAGCTGCGCTTGCCGACCGGCAAGCCGGGCAAGGTCGGCGGCGAACTGATCACCCGTTTCTGTGCCGATCCACCGCCCGATGTGATCCTGCTGGTCACCGCTGGCGAGTGGAGCAAGAAGCACGCCGGTAAATGGAGTGAGGCGATCGGACGGATCGGTCGGATTGCCATCGCCTGGCCGATCAAACCCCATGAACTGCCCGGTTGGGTCGAGCAGCGCCTGCGTTCGCGCGGCGTGCGCGCCGATGCCGAGGCCGTGCAACGGCTGGTGGAGCGGATCGACGGCAACCTGCTGGCCGCCGCCCAGGAGATCGACAAGCTCGCGCTGCTGGCCGACGGCGGCACCCTGGATCTGGCCCAGATGGAGTCGCTGGTGGCGGACGCCGCCCGCTACGACGTCTTCCGCGTCATCGATGCGGCGATGAATGGTCAGCCGGCCCAGGTGGTGCGGATGTTGGCGGGGCTGCGCGCGGAGGGCGAGGCGGTCCCGGCGCTGCTGGGCATGGTCGTCATCGAGCTGCAGCGCACCGCCGCCCTGGCCCGGATCAAGGCCCGCGGCGGCAACCTGGCGGCCGAGTTCAAGGCGCAGCGGGTGTGGGATTCCAAGCAGCCGATGTACCAGCGCGCGCTGCAGCGGCACCCACCGGCGCGCTGGGAGGCTTTTGTCTCACGCATCGGTGCGGTGGACCGCATGGCCAAGGGCCGGGAAGCCGGGGATCCCTGGCGGGAGCTGGAGCGGGTCCTGCTCGCGGTCGCCGATCCGGCGGCGGTGCGGCTGCTGGTACAGGTGGATGCCTGAGTGAATCGCGAGGAAGCCCCCGGTGATGTCGACGCCCCGCTGGCGGTGTTCTACGGCGGCACCTTCGATCCGGTTCATTGCGGCCATCTGCACATCGCCCGCAGCGCGCGCGATCACCTTTCGGCGGTGATACGGCTGATGCCAGCGGCCGATCCACCGCACCGCCCGCCACCCGGTGCCAGTGCGGTCCACCGCGCGGCGATGCTGGACGCGGCGGTGACCGGTGAGCCCGGCCTGCAGGTGGACCGGCGAGAACTGTCGCGCGATACCCCGTCCTACTCGGTCGATACCCTGCGCGACATCCGGGCGCAGTGGGGCGCGGACGCCCCGGTGGCGCTGCTCATCGGCGCCGACAGTCTGGCCGCACTGCCGCAATGGAAAGACTGGCGGGCGCTGTTTGATCTGGCCCATTTTGTGATCGCCGCACGGCCGGGAGCCGCGCAGGATGGCCGCTTGCCGGACCCGTTACCGTCTTTCCTGCAAGAGCGTTGGACGGACTCGGTTGCCGCCCTGACGTCCCGTCCGGCCGGGCGGGTGCTGGCGCTGCGCAATCCACTGCATCAGGGCTCGGCGACCGCGGTCCGGACGTTGATCGCCGCCGGACAACCCTGGCGGCAGCTCGTGCCGGAGGCGGTCGCGGACTACATCCAGCGCCACGGGCTCTACCTGAACCGGCCTGCCGGCCCGGCTTCGCTATAATCGGCTACGCATCCAACCCCAGAGCCTGCATGACCACCCAAGCCCAAGTCATCAAGACCCGCCTCCCCGACCCGGCGCCCAGCGTTCCGCAACTGCTGGAAGCCGTGCGCGACGCCATCGCCGAATTGAAGGCGAAAGAGCCCGTGGAAATCGACGTGCGCGGCAAGAGCAGCGTCACCGACTACATGGTGATCGCCTCGGGGACCTCCTCGCGTCACGTGAAATCCATCGCCGATGAGGTGGTCAAGTTCGCCAAGAAGCTCGGCATCATGCCGCTGGGCGTGGAAGGCGAGCGCGAGGCCGAGTGGGTGCTGGTGGACCTGGGCGACGTGGTCGTCCACGTGATGCTGCCGCGCGTGCGCGAGTTCTACGCCCTCGAGCGCCTGTGGACGGTCGGTGACCAGCCGCCGGAATCGGTCGACGAGTACGGCGATCAGGAAATCGGTGCCGGCGATCGCGAGACCGGTGCGGAAGACGCGCTGTAGGCAACCCGCTACCGGCACGTCGTAGGCAACAAGCATGAAGGCCAGGCTGATCGCGGTCGGCGAGCGCGCGCCCCGCTGGGTCGCGGAGGGCTTCGAAGACTATCGCAAGCGCCTCTCGCACTGGTTGCCACTGGAACTGGTGGAGGTCGAGCCGGGCGTTCGCGGCAAGAACCGCGACATTGCCCGTGCCACGGCCGAGGAGGGTGTGCGCGTGCTGGCGGCGGTGCCCCGAGGCGCGCTGGTGCTGACCCTGGACGGACGTGGCAAACCCTGGACCTCCGAACAGCTGGCGCGGCGTCTGGAGCACTGGCGCGGGCAGGGGCGTGACCTGGCGATGCTGATCGGCGGCCCCGAAGGCCACGCCGACGACGTGTTGGCCCGGGCCGACGAGTCGTGGTCCCTGGGGCCGATGACGCTGCCGCACATGCTGGTGCGGCTGGTGGTCGCCGAGCAGATGTATCGCGCCGCCGCCATGCTGGCCAATCATCCCTACCATCGGGCGTGAGCGGTCGCCGGTGCGGCTGGCGCTCAGCCGCCGCGGGTTATGCTTTCGGGCATTCGTGAAAGCGTCCAGTCCTCCCTGGAGACCCATGCTCTATCTTGCCTCCCGATCCCCGCGTCGCCGGGAACTGCTCGCACGCCTCGGACTGGATTTTTCGGTGCTGGAGCTGGATGTCCCGGAACAGCGTCGCGACGCGGAGTCCCCACGGGCTTACGTGGCCAGAGTCGCGCGGGAGAAGGCGCTGGCCGGGCTGGCGCTGGTCGCCGCGCAACCGGATGCGCTGGTGCTGGGCTGCGATACCGAGGTGGTGCTGGCCGATACGGTGTTCGGCAAGCCGTGCGACCACGCCGATGCCATCACGATGCTGGAGCGCTTGTCGGGGGTTGAGCACCAGGTGATCTCCGCGATCTGTGCGCTGTCGGCATCGCGCGAGGAACACGCGGTGGCGGTATCGACGGTCCGTTTTGCAACGTTGCCGCGCCCCCTTATCACCGCGTACGTGGACAGCGGTGAACCCTTCGGCAAGGCCGGCGGGTACGCGATCCAGGGGCTGGCCGAAGCGTTCGTGCAACGACTGGATGGCAGCTATTCGGGGGTCATGGGCTTGCCTTTGCACCAGACCGCGCAGGTGTTGGCCGCCTTCGGGCTCGGCCCGCTGGCCGTGGACGCGCCGGCAACCGCGCTGGAGGCGCCATGAGCGAGGAAATCCTCGTCAACGTGACGCCGCGGGAGACGCGGGTGGCGGTGGTCGAAAACGGGATGCTGCAGGAGCTTCATATCGAGCGTGGCTGGGCCCGCGGAGTGGTGGGCAACGTCTACAAAGGCAAGGTGCAGCGGGTCATGCCCGGCATGCAGGCGGCCTTCGTGGACATCGGGTTGGATCGCGCGGCGTTTTTGCACGCCGCCGACATCATCAAGCCCGCATCAGCCGCTCCGCAACCTCCCGCGGCGTTGGTGGAGGGCGAAGCGCTGGCGATGCCCCCGATGCCCGAACCGACCCGTCCGATCAGCGAACTGCTGCGTGACGGCCAGGAAATCATCGTGCAGGTGGTCAAGGATCCGATCGGCGGCAAGGGCGCGCGGCTGACCACGGTGACCAGCATTCCCTCGCGCTATCTGGTGCTGCTGCCCTACACCCAGGTGATCGGCGTGTCGGCCCGGATCGAGGACGAAGGCGAGCGCGCGCGGCTCAAGGCCATCGTGGGCGCGCTGTCGCCGCCCGGCGAATCGCACGGCTATATCGTCCGCACCAATGCCGAAGGTCAGTCCGAGGAGGCGTTGGCCGAGGACGTGACCTACCTGACCCGCGTCTGGAGCCTGATCGGCGAGCGCTCCGCCAGCGCGCGCGTGGGCGAGTGCATCTATGAAGATCTCACCCTCCCGCTGCGGGCGGTGCGCGACCTGATCCGTCGCGATGTCGACAAGGTCAAGGTCGACTCGCGCGAAACCTTCGAGCGGTTGCGCACCTTCGCAGCACGCTTCATGGCGACCACCGGGGCGGCGACCGAGCCGGATCTGGGGCAGAGAATCGAGCACTACACCGGTGCGCGGCCGATCTTCGACCTCTACGGGGTCGAAGACGAGATCCAGCGCGCGCTCGACAAACAGGTGCCGCTGAAGTCCGGCGGCTATCTGGTGATCGACCAGACCGAGGCGATGACCACGGTGGACATCAATACCGGCTCGTTCCTGGGGCAGCGCAACCTGGAGGAGACGGTCTACCGGACCAATCTGGAGGCGGCGCAATCGGTCGCGCGCCAGCTGCGCCTGCGCAATCTGGGCGGCATCATCATCATCGACTTCATCGACATGAACGATGCCGAGCACAAACGCCAGGTCCTGCGCACGCTGGAGAAAGCCCTGGCAAAAGACCACGCCAAGACCACGGTGTACGACTTCTCGCCGCTGGGGCTGGTGGAGATGACGCGCAAGCGCACCACCGAAAGCCTGCAGCGCCAACTCAGCGAACCGTGCCACGAGTGCAGCGGCCGCGGAACCCTGAAAACCCCGGAGACGATCACCTACGAGATCTTCCGCGAGATCGTCCGCCAGGTGCGCCAGTTCGACGCCGTCCGCCTGCTGGTGATGGCCTCGCCCAAGGTGGTGGCACGGATCACCGACGAGGAGTCGACGGCGGTCGCCGAACTGGAGGAATTCCTCGGCAAGTCAATCCGCTTCCAGGCCGATGAGCAGTACGCGCAGGAACAGTTCGATGTCGTCCTGCTCTGACCGTCAGCGCCTGCGCTGAGATGCCGACGCTTTTGCGCCGCCGGATGCGACTGGCCCGCCGCGGCGCGGGGTACGCCGTCGGCATCTCCCTGGTGCTGCTGGCGCTGGTGATCGCGGTGGCCAGCCAGTTGTTGCCGCTGGTGGAGCAGCACCCGGCCGACGTCGCCCGATGGCTGGGTCAGCGGGCCGGTCGTACGGTGGCGTTCGACCGGGTGGAAACCGGCTGGACGCGCCGTGGGCCCCTGTTGCAGTTGCACAACCTGCGTCTGGGCGACGGCGAGCACGCCGTCGCGGTCGGGGACGCGGAAATGCTGGTGTCGATGTACGCCGGCCTGCTGCCCGGCGTGCCGCTGTCGGAACTGCGCCTGCGGGGGCTGGACCTGACCCTGGAGCGTTCCGCGGATGGCCGCTGGCAGGTGCGCGGGTTGCCCGGGCAGGAGCTCGCCGACGGCGACCCCTTCCACGCCCTGGAGGGGCTGGGCGAGCTGCAGGTGATCGATGGCGCGCTGGCCGTTCTGGCGCCCGACCTGGGGGTGGATCTGCGGATCCCGCGGATAGACCTGCGCCTGCGGGTCGAGGGCGACCGGGTTCGCGCCGGCCTGCGCGCCTGGCCCCTGACCCAGACGATTGGCGCGTCCGCCGCGCCCCCGGTGCGGGCCGCGCTCGACTTCGACCGTGTCCGCGGCGACGGCAGGCTGTATGCCAGCGTCAACGGCGCTGAATTGCAGCCGCTGGCATCGGTGCTGGCGTTGCACGGCATAACGCTGCAAGGGGGACGGGGCCAGGCCAAGGCGTGGGCGGCGCTGGACGACAACCGGGTGGTGGACGTCCGCCTTGATACGACGCTGGAGGGGATGGTGCTTGCGGGCTCGACCATCGCCGCGGTTCCCGGCGGTGCCGGGCAGATCCCGATTCGCGGAATCAAGCGCTTGCAGGGTAGGATGCATTGGCAGCGCACCGCCACCGGCTGGCGACTGGATGCACCCCTGCTGCGCCTGGACATGCAGGATCAGCAATACCAGCTGGACGGTGCCACGCTTGTCGCCGGCCAACACTACGCGCTGGTTGCCGATCGTATCGATGTTGAACCTCTCGCCGCCCTTGCCCTGCTGAGCAACCGGGTGCCCGCCGCGCTGCGTCACTGGCTGCTCCGGGCGCGGCCGCATGCGTCGGTATCGATGCTGGATCTGCAGGGAAGCCGGGACGGCGGCATGCGCGGCAGCGCACGCATTGATGGGCTGGGGTTTTTGCCCATCGGCGATGGGCCGGGTGTGGAAGGCCTGGCGGCCGATGTGCAGGGCGATGCTGACGGCTTCAGTGCCCGGCTGGACCCGGCGCGCTCGGTGCGTTTCGATTGGCCCAGCGGGTTCGGCGTGGAGCACGTCGTCCAGCTGCAGGGCGACGTGGCCGGCTGGCGCGGTCCTGCCGGCTGGCAGACGGGAACCTCCGCGCTGCGGATCGACGGCCCCGATTTCGGTGCCAGCGTGCGCGGCGGTCTGGGCTGGAATGGTGACGGTGGTCGCCCGCGGATCGACATCGCCGCCACCGTCGACCCGACCCGGCTGCCGGTGGCCAAGGGGTTCTGGGTGCGTCACATCATGCCGGAGGCGTTGCTGCACTGGCTGGACACCGCGCTGGTCGATGGCGTAATCAGCGAAGGTCAGGCCATCGTGTCCGGCGACCTGGACGACTGGCCGTTCGCCGACCACACCGGCCGGTTCGAGGCCAGCGCCCGGATCAGCGAGGCCACCCTCGCGTTCCAGCCCGGATGGCCGGCGGCGACCGGGCTGGATCTGCAGGCGCGTTTCATCGGCAACGGTCTGGACATCACCGGTCACGGCACCCTGGCGGGGATCACCATTCCGCTGGTCAAGGCGACTGTCGACGATTATCACCAGGGCACACTCGCCATCGAGGCGAAGGGCAGCAGCGATGTGGCGCGCCTGCTCGAATTGCTGCGTGCCAGCCCTCTGCAGCGACTGGATCCAGCGACGTTCGCCTCGATCAAAGGTTCCGGGCCGGCCGAGGTGGCCTTCGCCATGGCGCTGCCGTTGGATCACGCCGGCAAGCTGATGATCCAGGGCGAGGTCGGTCTGGGTGGCGTGCGTCTGACCGATTCACGCTGGAATTTGGCGTTTGATCAGGTCCGCGGTGCGGTGCGCTACAGCGCGCACGGCTTCCGCGCCGACCAGCTGGACGTGCGTATGGACGGGCTCCCCGGGAAGCTGTCCATGCGCTCCGGCGAGGATGCGGTGCGCGACCGCCGCAACGTGCTGGAAGCGGAACTGGACGCGGTGTTCGGCGCCGACGCGCTGCTGCAACATGCGCCGGAGCTCGCCTGGCTGTCGCCCTACCTGCGCGGGAAGTCCCCGTGGACCGTCGGCATCGTGATTCCGTCGGCCGGGGCCGGTGACGGGCGCGCTGCACACCTCAAGTTGCGCTCGACACTGGCGGGCACCGCACTGTCGCTGCCGGCGCCGCTGGACAAGCCGGCCGGTCGGGCCCTGCCCACGACGGTGGAGGTGCCGTTGCCGATCGGCAGCGGCGAGGTCGCGGTGTCGATGGGTGAGGTGCTGGCGCTGCGCGCCCGCAAGTCGGGCTCGCGCACCGGCATCCGGGTCGCGCTTGGCGGTGGCGAAGTCACTGCAGCGCCGCCTGCATCGGGCCTGATCGCCAGCGGCCACGCACGCACGCTGGATGCAATCGGCTGGGTTGGAATGGCCTTGGGCGGGGATGGAGGTGGTGACAGCGGCCTGACGCTCGAACGGGTCGACGTGCGCGCCGATCGGCTGCAACTGCTCGGCGCGCAATTTATGGACGCCCGTTTGCGGGTGACGCCCGAGACGGCCGGCGCGCTGGCGGTGCAGGTCGACGGCCCCATGCTGCAAGGACGGTTGCGGGTTCCGGCGGCAAGGACGGGCACGGTGTCCGGCCGCTTTGAAAGGGTGCACTGGCGCCTGCCGACCCGACCGCCAGCCGGTTTGGCAAAGGCGCGTGCCGCTGCGGTGTCGCGGGCCTTGCCTGCGGAAGATGACGAGTCGATCGACCCCTCCCGCGTCCCGCCGCTGTCGCTGGAGATCGACGACCTGCGGTTTGCCGATGCGTCGCTGGGCAGTGCGTCGCTGCGGACGCGCGCCACCGCCGACGGCATGCAGCTGGAGCACTTCCGGGCGGGTGCGCCGGGTCAGCGGATCGACGCCAAGGGCAGTTGGACCGGTCGTGGGCAGACGGCGCGCACGCGGCTGCAGGTCGATCTGGCCAGCACCGACTTCGGCGGTCTGCTCGAAGGTCTGGGTCATGTGGGCCGACTCGACGGGGGGGAGGGGCAGGTGACGCTAGCCGCCCAGTGGCCGGGCGCGCCGATGCAGTTCGATCTGGTCAACATCGCCGGCAATCTGCAGGGCGAGGTGCGTGACGGTCGCCTGCTCGAGGTCGAACCCGGCGCGGGACGTGTGCTTGGTCTGCTCAGCGTTGCCGAACTGCCGCGCCGGTTGATGCTGGACTTCCGCGATTTCTTCGCCAAGGGTTTCGCCTTCAATCGCGCCAGCGGCGACATCCGTATCGCCAACGGGCTTGCCAGCAGCAGTGATCTGCGGATCGAAGGCCCGGCGGCCCGGATCAACATTCGCGGGGAGGCCGACCTGCGCGCGGAGACGTTCAACCAGACCATCGAAGTGCTGCCTCGTTCCGGCAATCTGCTGGCCGTGGCAGGCGCGCTGGCCGGCGGGCCGGTTGGGGCGGCGATCGGTGCGGCGGCCAGCGCCGTGCTGCGCAAGCCACTGGGCCAGATCGGGGCCAAGACCTATCGGGTCAGCGGGCCCTGGAAGGACCCGCAGGTCGAGGTGCTCAGCCGCGAGGCAGAGCGCGCCAGTCCACCGCGAGTGCCGCCCGCGGGTCCTGTTCCGACAGCGCCAGCGGCAGCGCGGCAGTCAGCGCCCCAGTCAGCGCCACCGTCCGGGCCGCCGGCGCAGCCTCCACGACGTCCGGCCGCCGGTTGAAGCAGGGCGTTTCGTCCGCATATCGTCCCGGAGCCGCCGCGTGACCGTGAGCTGACGGTGCACTGCGCCGCTACCCCTCCCGGTCGTCGCTTATCCAGTCCCCTCCAGCCCCCTCCAGCCCCCAGAAGATCCCATGACCCAAGCCCTGCAACTCGCCGAATCCCGCCTTCTGCTGCCCTCCGGGCTCGACGCAGACGGTCTTGAGCGTACGTTCGGAACGTTGCTGGGACCGGGCATCGACTTTGGCGACCTGTACTTCCAGCATGCAAGACGCGAGAGCTGGAGCGTCGAGGACGGGATCGTCAAGGACGGCGCCCATTCGATCGAGCAGGGCGTCGGGGTGCGTGCCATCAGCGGCGAGAAAACCGGATTTGCCTACTCCGATGAGATCAACGCGCAGGCGCTGATGGCCGCGTCCACCTCGGCCCGGGCCATCGCCCGCGATGGCGGCAGCATGACCACCCGCCCGCTGGTGCGCGCCAACGCCCACGCGCTGTATGCGCCCGAGGACCCGGTGGATTCGCTGGGCAACGAGGAAAAGGTCGAAGCCCTGCGCCGCATCGACAAGCTGCTGCGCGCGGCCGACACCCGGGTCAAGCAGGTGACGGTCAGCCTGTCAGGCGGCGTGGACACGGTGCTGGTGGCGCGCAGTGACGGCATTCTGGCCGCCGACGTGCGGCCGCTGGTGCGCTTCAACGTGCAGGTGATCGTCGAACAGAACGGCCGTCGCGAGTCGGGCTACACCGGCGGCGGCGGTCGTTACGGCTACGCCGAGTTGTTTGCCGACGGCAAGCCGGAAGCCTGGGGACGCGAGGCGCTGCGCCAGGCGCTGGTGAACCTGGAAGCCGTCGCCGCACCCGCCGGCGTGATGCCGGTGGTGCTGGGCAACGGCTGGCCCGGCGTGCTGCTGCACGAGGCGGTCGGCCACGGTCTGGAGGGCGACTTCAACCGCAAGGGCACCAGCACCTACGCCGGCCGCATGGGCCAGCGGGTTGCCGCGCCCGGGGTGACCATCGTCGACGATGGCACCCTGCCGGGTCGCCGTGGCTCGCTCAACATCGACGACGAAGGGCAGGCGACCCAGTGCACCACCCTGATCGAGGACGGCGTGCTGGTCGGCTACATGCAGGACAGCCTCAACGCACGCCTGATGGGCATGGCGCCCACCGGCAACGGCCGCCGCGAGTCGTTCGCGCACCTGCCGATGCCGCGCATGACCAATACCTACATGCTGGCCGGAACGCACGACCCCGAGGAGATGATCCGCTCGGTCAAGCGCGGGCTGTACGCGGTCAACTTCGGGGGCGGCCAGGTAGACATCACCAGCGGCAAGTACGTGTTCTCGGCCACCGAGGCCTATCTGATCGAAGACGGCAAGGTCACCGCGCCGGTCAAGGGGGCGACCCTGATCGGCAACGGTCCGGAGACCATGCAGAAAGTCCGCATGATCGGCCACGATCTGGCGCTGGATGAAGGCGTGGGCGTGTGCGGCAAGGACGGCCAGAGCGTGCCGGTCGGCGTCGGCCAGCCTTCGCTGCTGATCGACGGCATCACCGTGGGTGGCACCCAGGCGTGAGGCCCGGACTCGCCTACTGCGGTTCCGCGTCGGCCGGGTCGCTCTCGTCTGCGGACCCGGTGATCAGGATCAACTCGCGCAACTGCCGGAACAGCTCGCGATACGCCCGCGGCGGCTTGTTGCGCTTGCGCTCTTCCAGCGTATTGCGGACCAGCTGGCGCAGGCCCTGGCGGTCGGCGTCCGGGTACTGGTCCAGCAATTCGCCGAGCGCGACATCGCCTTCGTCCAGCAGGCGCTCGCGCCAGGCTTCGACCCGGTGCATCACCGCGGTCTCGCGCCGTGCCGCGTCACCTTTCTCATCGAGCGCGTCGCGGATCGCGTCCACCACCTCGTCGTCCTCCCGGCGCATCTGCTTGGCGAGAAATGCCAGCTGGCGCTTGTGGGCGATGTGGGAGGTGATCCGGCGCGCCTCGCGAATATCCACCAGCAGCGCCTCGGGCACCGGAACGCGGGCCAGCTGCGCCTCGCTCAGGGCGACCAGCTGCTCGCAGATCGACAACGTCTCCAGTGCGTCCCGCCGCTGCTGGCTGCGGCTGTCGCCACGGAATTCGCCGGTTTCCTCGTCTACTCCACGCATCGTCGTGATCCACCTTTTCCGGGCCCCGCAGCGTGCCAGCGCGGTGACCCCAACCAGAACAGACTCCGGAGCGACTGCCCGGAACCACAGCCTCCAAGGATAAGACATTGAACGAGCTCCGCCCCGCCCATGCTCCAAACCGTCCCGGCAGCGAACAGCAGTTGGACATGCTCGCCGGGCTGTCCACGCGGCTGCTGGACGCCGCCCGCGCCGGCGGCGCCGACCAGGCGGAGGTCTCCTGCTCGGAGGATTCCGGTCTCAATGTCAGCGTGCGCATGGGCGAGGTGGAGACGGTCGAGTCCACCCGTGACCGCGCCATTGCGGTGACGGTCTACTTCAATGGCCGCAAAGGCAGCGCATCCACCGCCGATCTGCGCGAGGAGAGCCTCGCGGCGACCGTGCAGCAGGCCTGCGCGATCGCCCGCTACACCGAACACGACCCGGCGGCAGGCCTTGCAGACGCCGAACTGATGGCGACCGACCTGCGCGACTTCGACAGCTGGCACCCCTGGGACGTGCAGGCCGACCAGGCCATCGATCTTGCCCTGACCTGCGAACAGGCCGGCCGCGACGTGGATGCGCGACTGGAGAACTCCGACGGCGCATCGGTCAGCAGTGGCAGCAGTGTGTCGGTGTACGCCAACTCGCACGGCTTCGTGGGTCGCGAGCGCAGCACCCACCACAGTCTGGGCTGCGCCCTGATCGCCGGTCGCGGCGAGCAGATGCAACGCGATGGCTGGTATGACATCGCATTGGCTGCCGACGATCTGGAGTCGGCCACCAGCATCGGCCGCAACGCGGCCGAGCGGGCGATTGCCCGGCTGGCACCGCGCCAGGTGGCAACCGGCGAGTACCCGGTGCTGTTTGCAGCGGAAGTCGCGCGGAGTCTGGTCGGGCATCTGCTCGGCGCGGTGTCGGGGGGGGCGTTGTATCGCCGGGCCAGCTTTCTGCTCGACAGCGTGGGCACCCAGGTCTTCCCGGAGTGGTTTGCCCTGCACGAGCAGCCGTTTCTGCCGCGCGGTTTCCGTTCCTCGTCCTACGATGCCGAAGGCGTCGCTACCCGCGAGTCCTCGCTGGTTGAGGCCGGCGTCTTGCAACGTTACGTTTTGGGCAGCTATTCGGCACGGCGGCTCGGGCTGCAGACGACCGCCAATGCCGGCGGCGTGCACAACCTGCAGGTGGCAAGCAACGCCGGCGACCAGGCGGCCATGCTGGCCGGAATGGGGCGCGGATTGCTGGTCACCCAGCTGATGGGGCAGGGCGTGAATGCGATCACCGGCGATTACTCGCGCGGTGCCGGCGGCTTCTGGATCGAAGATGGCCGCATCCAGTACCCGGTGGACGGCATCACCATCGCGGGCAACCTGAAGGACATGTTCTCCGCGATCGAGGCGGTGGGCAGCGACATCGACCCGCGCTCGCATATCCGCACCGGTTCCATTCTGGTCGGCCGCATGACCGTCGCCGGCGAGGGTTGAGCCTAGCGCCGGTTGACCGGGTAGTGGTCAGCGCACATGCTCGTGCCCATCAAACAAGGGGGTTTGCATGAACGTACACGAACATGATCCACTCGGCGCACCGCCGCCGCAGCAGGATTCCGCGATTCCGGCGCAGCAGCGCCAGTGGGCGATGTTTGCCCATCTATCGGCGCTGACGGGCATCTTCACCGGCGGGCTGGGCTGCATCCTGGGGCCATTGATCATCTGGCTGATCCACAAAGACGACATGCCTTTCGTCAACGATCAGGCCAAGGAAGCGCTCAACTTCAACATCACGGTCGGCATCGTGGTCCTCGGCCTGCTGCTGGTCGGTACCGTGCTGTTGATCATCCTGATCGGGTTCCTGTTCTACTTTGCGGCCTTTGCGGTCGGCATTTATTGGCTGGTGATGACCGTCATCGCGGCGATCAAGAGCAACGAAGGCGTTGCCTATCGCTACCCGATGACGTTGCGCCTGGTGAGCTGATTCCCGGAGCGTGGTGGACGACGCCGAGCTCCTCGGCGAGGATTTCCACGCCGGGCATCGCGGGGTTGACCGGCGTCGGCTTGGCGTCGTTGATGCCTCGCCAGCGCGCGCCGGCGCGATCCACACGGTCGATCAGCTCCGGGTTCTCATCGACCTGCGATGCGCGAGGTCAACACCGGTCAATGGCTGCGTTCAACCGCCTGACGGCCAAGCGCCGCCAGCAGCGCGGCGCGCTCACCGAACGGGGACAGCGCCTCATCCATCCGGCGCGACAGTTGCTCCAGCCGCGCCCGGGAGGCCGGCACGCCGATCAGTGCCGGGAAGGTTGCCTTGTCCTGGGCGATGTCCTTGCCGGCCGTCTTGCCCAGGGTGTCACTGTCGCCTTCCACATCCAGGATATCGTCGCGGACCTGGAACGCCAGTCCGAGTGCATCGGCGTAGGTATCCAGCCGGGCCAGCACATCGTCGCTCGCGGCACCGCACACGCCGCCCATGCGCACCGCGGCGCGGATCAGCGCACCGGTCTTCAGCATGTGCAAACGTTCCAGACCGGCGATGTCGATATTGCCGCCGTTGCCGGTGGCCGCCAGGTCCAGCGCCTGGCCGCCACACATGCCTGCACTGCCCGCCGCTCGGGCCAGCGTGCGCATCAGTTCGACGCGTATGGTGTCGGCCAGTGGCGCATCGGCGAGCACCGCGAACGCGTGCGATTGCAGCGCGTCCCCGGCGAGGATCGCGGTGGCTTCGTCAAAGGCCACATGCACGGTCGGCTGGCCGCGGCGCAGGTCATCGTCGTCCATTGCCGGCAGGTCGTCGTGCACCAGTGAGTACGCGTGGATCAGTTCGATCGCAATCGCAGGGGCATCCAATGCGGACGGGGACGCGTCACACAACTCGCCCGCGGCATACACCAGCAACGGACGCATGCGTTTGCCGCCCAGCAGCGCCGCATGTCGCATCGCCGCGTGCAGATGTCCGGGCTGTGCATGAAGACCGGGTAGCGCGTTGTCCAGTGCGGCGTCGATCCGCTGCCGCCAGAACCCCAGCCGCGCCTCAGGCATCGGGAGCCGATGGATCAGGCAGTGGCTCGAACGCGACCGCGCTGGCGGGGTCCTGAGGGTCACTGAGCAGGCGCACGCGCAACTCCGCCTGCTCCAGCGCATCCTGGCAGCGGCGGTACAGGCCGACGCCATTTTCGTAGGCGGCCAGCGATTCTTCCAGGCTCATTTCGCCCTTCTCCATTTTCTCCACCAGTTGCTCCAGTGCATCGAGCGAGGTTTCGAAATGGGCAACGGGCGAGGCTTCGGCGACAGGTTTGGCGGGTTTGGCAGGCATCCGTGCAGTGTCGGCCAGCCCGTGGTCGGGGTCAATCCGAGGGAGGCCGCCAGCGCAGTCGCGCGCCCGCCACACTCAACCACTCGGCAAAGGCGGAGGCATAGGCCAGATCAGCCACGGCCATCAGAGCGCGGTCCGGCCCGTTCAGCAGTGGCAATCCCGGGCGCTGCCATGGCGGTACCGCCAGATCCTGCAACAGTTGCTTCAGCGAATGGCTGTGCACACGTCCTGGCAGGGTGATCCGTTCGCCTCCACCACGCAGGGTGACCCGGCACGGGTGGGGCAGGGCTGCGGCGCCTTCCAGACGCAGCTCGCTGCCGTCCGGAAGCCGCAGCGGTGCGCTGCCATCCCACGGCGCGCTCCAAGCCGGCGGTAGCGTGGCGTGCACCCGCCCCGCATGCAGCTGGTCCCGCCAGGCGTGGATCACCGCGCCACTCCATTCAAAGCGCGCCGCGGCGTCGGGGCGCGCAGGCAGGAGGTCCGATTCGATCCGCACCACCCCGTGCGCCGGCAAGGGCGGTAAACCCGTTTCGCCAATCCACCGCCGCAGGACACGGGCGCGACGCGGGGCGGGCAATGCCAGCAGGGCTGCCCGCGACACCACGCGCGGGTGACCGCCCGCGCAGGACGCAAGCGCGGACGCGTCCTCCGCGTCCAGCAACTGCCGCGCTTCGCCGCTCAAGGCCGCCGACCGCGCGAACGCGGCGTCGACGTGTGGCCAGCGGGATCGCAACAGGGGCAGCACCTGCAGGCGCAGGAAGTTGCGGTCGAAGCGGGCGTCGCTGTTGCTGGGATCTTCGATCCAGCGCAGCCCGTGTGCACGCGCGTAGGCGAGCAGGGCGTTACGCGGCGTCTCCAGCAATGGCCGCCACAGTCGCCCTGCACCGAAGGCGCGCCAGCGGCGCATCGCCGACAGTCCGTCTGCGCCGGATCCCCGCAGGGCGCGCAGCAGGAAGGTCTCCGCCTGATCGTCGCGGTGGTGGGCCAGCGCCAGCACCTCCCCCGGTTGCAGGCTTTCCGCGCATGCGGCATGACGGGCATCGCGCGCGGCAGCCTCGGTGCCGTTGCCTTCGGGACGCACCTCCACCCGGATGCTGTCGAGGGCAATGCCCCATGCGGCGCAGACATCGTTGCAATGCATCGCCCAGCGCTCCGCATCAGCCTGCAGGCCGTGATGGATGTGGATGGCGCGCAGCCCGTGCACCGTCACGCCCGGCTCGTGCGCCAGGGCGTGCAGCAGTACGGTCGAATCCAGGCCGCCGCTGATGCCCACCAGCAGGGGTGCCGGCGGGCGATCGTGGAAGGGGTCGCCTGGCAGCGACTGTTCCGTTGGGGAGCGGGGGGTGGGCATCGATGAATGGTGCCATGGCGACGCCACGGTGGCCGCGCCGTAACGAAACCGACGCCCTGCGCTTGGTAACGTGCCGGTGGCAACGCTCCGGATGCGGGGCAAGCCAACCGACCCGACGCCCATTGCAGGACACACTCCGGAGCCCGAATTGAGTCAGCTTTTTACCCCCCTGCAGCAACGATCGGTCACCTTCCGCAACCGTCTGGTGGTTTCGCCGATGTGCCAGTACTCCGCCAGCGACGGTGTTCCCGACGATTGGCACCTGGTGCACCTGGGCAGCCGCGCCCTGGGCGGCGCCGCGGTGGTGATCGCCGAGGCCACGGCGGTCGCGCCCGAAGGCCGCATATCGCCGGACGACACCGGTATCTGGAACGACGCGCAGGCCGATGCCTGGACGCGCATCGCTGCCTTCGTGGAACGGCAGGGCGCGGTTGCGGGCATCCAGCTGGCCCACGCGGGGCGCAAAGCCAGCACCTATGCCCCGTGGGTCGGCAATGGGGCAGTGCCTGTCGACGCAGGCGGCTGGGTGCCGCTGGCGCCCTCGGCGCTCGCCTTTGATGCGCACTACGGCCAGCCCCAGGCGCTGGACCGCGCCGGGATCGCCAAGGTGATCGCGGACTTCGCGATGGCTGCGCGCCGTTCGCTGGCAGCGGGCTTCCGCGTGCTGGAGGTGCATGCGGCCCACGGCTACCTGCTGCACCAGTTCCTGTCGCCTTTGTCCAACCTGCGCGATGACAGTTACGGCGGCAGTTTCGAGAACCGCGCACGGCTGCTCGTTGAGGTGCTCGCCGCGGTACGCCACGAATGGCCGCAGGACCTGCCGCTGTGGGTGCGCATATCGGCGACCGACTGGGCCGATGGCGGTTGGGACATCGAGCAGAGCATCACCCTTGCAAGGCTGCTGGGCGGGCATGGGGTGGATCTGGTGGACGTCTCATCCGGCGGTCTGGTGCCGAATGTCCGGATCCCGGTTGAGCCGGGCTACCAGGTGCCGTTCGCCGCGCGTATCCGCCAGGAAGCGGGCATTGCCACCGGGGCAGTCGGCCTGATCACCGATGCGGAGCAGGCCGAGGCACTGATCGCGAACGGCCAGGCCGACATGGTGCTGCTGGCCCGCGAGTTATTGCGCGACCCGTACTTCCCCCAGCGCGCGGCACGCCAACTGGGTGCGCCGATGCCGGTTCCCGTGCAGTACCAGCGCGCCTGGTGATCGCCTGGCGGTACGGCGGTCCGCCGACCCGACGGGCACCCTGTGGTGCCGCCGCGCACGCGTCCGAAGGCCTGCGTTACGCCGCCTCGTAGGCACCGTAGTTGCGCAGGCGCGCATAGCGACGCTCCAGCAGCGCCTCCGTCGAAAGAGCTTCCAGGCCATCCAGCTCGTTCAGCAGTACCGCCTTGAGCCGGGTGGCGATCTGGCGTGGGTTGCGATGCGCACCCCCGGTGGGCTCGCGCACCACCTTGTCGATCAGGTCCAGGCCCAACAGACGTTTCGCGGTCAGGCCCAGTTGCTCGGCGGCATCCTTGGCCTTGGCGGGGTCCTTCCACAGGATCGACGCGCAGCCCTCCGGTGAGATCACCGAGTAGGTGCTGTGTTCCAGCATCACCGTGCAGTCGCCCACGCCGATCGCCAGCGCACCGCCGGATCCGCCCTCACCGATGATCGTGCAGATGATCGGCGTCTTCAGTTCAGCCATTTCCAGCAGGTTGCGGGCAATCGCTTCGGACTGGCCGCGCTCCTCCGCACCGATACCCGGGTACGCGCCGGGGGTGTCGATGAAGGTCAGCAGCGGCAGCTGGAAGCGCTCGGCCAGCTTCATCAGGCGCAAAGCCTTGCGGTAGCCCTCCGGGCGCGGCATGCCGAAGTTGCGGCGCACCTTGCTCTTGGTATCGCGGCCCTTTTCGTGACCAATGATCACCACCGCGCGTCCGCCGATGCGGCCCAGACCGCCCACGATCGCCGGATCGTCGCGGTAGGCACGGTCGCCGGCAAGCTCCTGGAACTCGTCGCACATCACGCGGATGTAGTCATTGGTGTGCGGCCGCGCGGGGTGGCGCGCCAGCTGAGAGACCTGCCACGGGCTGAGGTCACGGAAGATCTGCGCGGTGCGCTTGCGCAGCTTGTCCTGCAACGCATGGACTTCGGTGTCGGCATCGACCGCCGAGCCTCGACTGGCTTGGCGAAGCTCCTGGATCTTGGCTTCCAGATCGGCGATGGGTTGTTCGAAATCGAGGTAGTTCGGGTTCATGCGTGGGCCGCTGGCCTGTGAGGCCGACAGTCTAGCCGACCGGACCAAATCACACAGCGGCGTACGGACCGGCTGCAGGTGACCCCCCAGCAAAGAGGCCGCCCCAAGGGCGGCCTCTCGAATCCGGTTTGCGGGCGTTACGCCGATTCGTCCATTGGCACCGGTCGCGGCACTTCGGCGGGCGGGCCCGACGAGCTGCGGTCGAAGCGCGCCGACAATGCACGGCGAAGTGACAGCAGGCCTTCGCCCTTGCCGGCGACCTTGAGCATGCCGTAGCCCTCCAACGCGGCGTTGATGATGTCGCTGCCCAGAGCGATATCGGTGCCGCGCAGCTTCTCGGCCAGCTTCTGCAAGCGCACCGAGCGGGCCCGCAATGCATCGTGCGCGGCCAGATCGCGGCGCATCTCTTCCACGTCGAAATCACGCGCCAGCACGCCGGGGTTGTTGGTCATCACCTCCAGCGAGAGCCGGCAAAAGGCTTCCGACTTGTCACCCATCTTGTAGAGCCGCCCGATCTCGGTGGGGCTGAGCGCCACCAGCGCCGGCAGGTTGTCCTCGATGGCCTGCAGCGCCGCGTCAACCGCGGCCCACTGCTGCCCGGTGGGGTGCTGGGAAAAAAGATTCTGCGACATGTGTCCTTACTCCTTGTCTGCGATGTGGATGCAACCGGCCATCTTGGCCGGCGAGGCGAGCGTAGCGTGCGGGAGAGTCGGGGGCGAGTGTGGTGGGGCGGGGTGCGAGTGTGGTGGGACTGGTGGCCGATTGCTTCGTCCTGCCGCCTAGTGCTTTGAGATCGATGCGTAGTTGTGAGCGACTCACTCACAAGTGTTCGGCACTTGTCTACGAGTGCTCGCGTGTCCCACGCCAATGAATCGAAAGTCAGTCGCAAGTTGCCGGAAAATGGCGGCGAGTGTTCAGGACTGGCCTTCGATGGTTTTAGAAGCGGTGGCGAGCATTTGAGTTTGGCCCGGGCCGTGCCCTTCTCGGCGTGCGAGCTGCTGGTCGATCTAAGCCGATCCTACTGGTTTCGTGTGCCCGTCACGAATGGCCAAGCTTTGTCGATATTCCAGCGCTTCCGGTACGTCGTAGAACGTCAAGAGCTCGCCGGCCAGCTCCGCCAGGTGTTGTTTCGCTTCAAGTGCCGTGGCCCGGAAGAACTCCCGTCTTTGGTTGACCAGGTTCAGACGGCTCTTTGAAAGGCGTTGATGCATGGCGGATTCGATTCCGATCGCGTCGTCGGAGAAGAAGATGGCATGGACGTCATAATTGAACGGAACGGAAGCGTCACTGAGTTCGCGGACCCGGTCCATCGGCTCAAGGCGCCGGGTCATCCCCACTTTTATGAGGGAGTTACCAAAAGATCCTATGTTGGAAATTACATATACATAGCCGGCGCGTATATTAGCCGCGCGGTAGTCGACGTCGGCAATCGCCTTGTCTACATCTTCCAGCTTCGCCCGTAAACGGGTGGCGCCTTCGATATCCCCATTTGCGTCCAGAAGCGACAGTGCATTGAGATAGTGCTGGCGTTCCTTCTCCAGACGAAGTCTTTCGCGCTCCATTTCCTGTTGCGCTTTTCGCTCCTCGCGTAGCTGCATTTTTTCTTCGCGTTCTTTTTCTTTCTCCTCACCTTTCTTCTGGAGAAAGTCTGCGACCAGATGCAACTCCTGAACGCGCAGAGACATATACTGGATGGTGACTCGAATCTGCATCGTCACGCCAAGCTTTTCGATGGTAGCCGCGACTTTTTCGAGTCTCTCGATCGCAGGAACCACTTTGTAGGGTTTCAACTGCCTTACCAGGTTGTCAGCCTCCGCGTTGAACGCGCGGAGCATCAGCTTGGAGAAATCCCGCACCATTCTCCGTCCCTCTGCTTCGGATCCATTGACCGTCCAGGCGGTGACGGCGTGTATCGCGCCCCCGTCTTTGCGGTTCATTCCTTTTATTTCTTCCTGAAGTTCGGCGAGGCGCGCTTGGTAAGCGACAGCGTCGGACAGCGGGTGGGAGTAGGTATATATTCCGGCTTCTTGAAGTATCGCCAGATCTTCTGTCGCGACGATCTGTGTTTTCGCGGATGCTAGTTCCCGCTTGGCCTCCACCAAGAGAGCCTCCGCCGCCGCCAGTTCCTGCTGCTTTTGCTCCGTTTTCCTGATGAGGTCTATGACCGGCAGGACTCCCAAGTCTTTTAGCTGGGAGCGTGCGGTTTCAAGTTCCCTCCCCGTAGCCACCAGTTCCCCAAGCACTCGCTTCGCGAAAGAGCGAACACCAAAGATCGGCACTCGTTGAGT
Source organism: Lysobacter sp. (assembly GCA_039930265.1). Lineage (GTDB taxonomy): Bacteria > Pseudomonadota > Gammaproteobacteria > Xanthomonadales > Xanthomonadaceae > Novilysobacter. The sequence continues at coordinate 21,783 of JBDSPO010000210.1, forward strand.
TTCGGCATTCATAAGATTCCCCTTTGCTCGGTTCAAACAACTCAGACGCTGAGATTGAAGATCCCCGAGCGGGAACCTCTAACCCCAGGGCCGCCCCAACGTCAGCTTCACTGCCTTCACCCCCGGCACCGCCCTGAGTGCCCCCGCCAGCTCCGCATCCACGCGCACCGAGTGGCTGACCGCCAGATCGAGCATGCCCGCTGCTCCGGACTTGACCAGGTCCACCCGGATCGGCGTCTTGCCCGGGCGGTGCTTGGCCAGCAACTGGTCCACCCGCTGCCACGTGCCGGGCACGTCCAGGTCCAGGCGCATCGACAGCCGCCGCGCCTGATCGGCGCAGATCTGGGCGTAATCCCAGCAGCGTTCCGCCTTGAGGGCGAAGCCGCCGCTGAAGGCGTCTTCGCGCAGCCCGCCCTTGATCACCAGCAAGCGGTCACGGGTCAGCAACTGGGCGAAATCGGTGTAGGTCTCGGAGAAAAACGCGACCTCCAGACGCCCACTGCCGTCCTCGATCTGCACGAACATCTGGCTGTCGCCCTTCTTGCGCAGGGCGACCACCTGACCCGCCACAACGGTGTCCAGCTCGGGACGCCAGCCGCTGCGCGCGCTTTCCGGGCGGGTTTCCCAGATCCGCTCCAGCGCGCCCAGGTCGTGGCCGACCAGATCGAACAGCTCGTCGCGGTAAGGGTCAAACGGGTGCCCGCTGAGGTAGTGGCCCAGCGTTTCGCGCTCGCCGGCCAGCAGTTGCCCCAGCGGGAATTCGTCGGTCTCCCGCAGCTCGATCTGCAGGGCCGGTCCGGCGTCACCGCCGCCGAACAGGCTGACCTGGCCAGCTTCGCGCTCGCGTGCCAGCTGGTCGGTGGCGCGCACGACCTCGGGTAATTGCAGCATCAGGCTGGCGCGGTTCCTGCCCAGTTTGTCCAGTGCGCCGGCATGGGTCAGCGCCTCCAGCGCGCGCCGGTTGAGCTTGCCGCCTTCCACCCGCTTGCAGAAGTCCAGCAGGTCCGCGAACGGACCGGCGCGGCGCGCCTGCACGATCGCATCGCAGGCACCGAAGCCGACGCCCTTCACCGCG
>JBDSPO010000211.1:0-11113 GCA_039930265.1 Lysobacter sp.
ATGCGGCCACCGGCGTAGAACTTTTCCTGATAGTCGACGGTCAGGGGGAAAAAGTCCTGACCCTCGCGCGCGGTCTTGTTGGCGACTGCGCTGACCAGCAGCACGGTGTCCTCAACGCGGACGATAACGGCGCCGCCGGCCTGGCGGGCGATCTCACCGGTTTCCAGGGTGACCTGGTGTTTGCCGTACTGGAAGGTCTTCGTAATTTTTGACACGTTGGATTCCTATCGGTGCGGGTGCGATCCGGACATGGCCCGTGCCGTGCCCGGGCGGTCGCCGACTCGCGACCTGGTTGGCTCAACTGCGGTCTTTCGACCGTGGAAATGGATCGCGGCGCCCGAGAGCGCCGCGATGGAAAACGGTTTAGCGGCGCAGGCCGAGCTTCGCAATCAACGCCTTGTAACGGGCGGAATCCTTGCGGTGCAGATAATCCAGCAGGCTGCGACGGCGGTTGACCATCATCAGCAGGCCGCGACGGCTGTGGTGATCCTGCTTGTGAGCCTTGAAATGGCCCTGGAGCATTTCAATGCGGGCGGTCAGCAACGCGACCTGGACTTCCGGCGAACCGGTGTCGTTCTCGCCGCGCTTGTTTTCTTCAATGACTTTCTGGGTATCAATGGACATGATGGTGCCTCGTAGACGCGCGACCCGCAGAACGCTGCCGATACCGGAACAACGGTATCGGCGCACCACTTGGTCCGCCGCTGGTGGGATGGATAAATGGAACTGGATTTGCTTGTGAAAGCCCGCCAATTGTAGCCGCCCGCCCCCGGCGGAACAAGGCGTCGGCACGCGGGTCAATCCTGGGCAGACGTCGCCCAGGCAAACAGGCGCTGTGGATGCACCAGCCCCGCGCCGTCGGTGCGGCCGAGACCGAGCACCCGGCCATCGCGGGCGTGCACCGCCACGGTCTGGCCGGGATCGGGCACGGCAACCGGACTGACCGGCTGCCCGAAACCGAGCGACAGCGCCTGCGCCGCGTCGATGTCCACCCGCGGAAACGCTGCCAGTCCGGCCTCGATGGGCAGCAACACCGCGTCCAGCGCCGCGTCACCATCGGCGGCAAGGGCTTCCAGCGCCTCCAGGGTGAACATCCGCGGCTGCCGGAACGGGTCGACCCAGGTGCGTCGCAATTGGGTGACGTGGGCACCACATCCCAGGGATTCGCCGAGATCGCGCACCAGGCTGCGGATATAGGTGCCGGAGCCGCAGTCCACCGCCAACTCCAAGGACGCGGCATCCGCCTGCAGGAGTTCGAACCGGTGGACCGCGACGTCGCGCACCGGGGCGTCGATGGTCTCGCCGCGACGCGCCTTGGCATACAGCGGTTCGCCACCCTGCTTCAATGCGGAATAGATCGGAGCCCGCTGCCGGATCGCGCCGCGCAGGGGATGCAGTGCCGCCTCGATCGCCTCAGCGCCCAACGCGGGCACGGTCCGCTGGCGAAGCACATCGCCATCGGCGTCATCGGTGTCGGTGGTTGCACCCAGCACGGCGGTGGCCAGATAGGCCTTGTCAGCGCCGAGCAGCAAGCCGGCGATTTTCGTCGCCTCGCCAAAGCAGATCGGGAGCAAGCCGGTTGCCAGCGGGTCAAGGCTGCCGGTGTGGCCCGCCTTGCGGGCACGAAAGATGTTGCGGGCCTGCTGCATCGCCTGGTTGGAGCTCAAGCCCGAGGGCTTGTCCAGCAGCAGAAGGCCGTCAAGGTTACGCCATCGGATACGGGGCGGCTTGCTCATTCCCGACCGTTTCACTCCGGCAGATCGTCACCGTCCAGCGGTGCCGGGGGATTCTCGCGCAACAGCGTGTCGATACGCTCGCCGCGGTCGACGGAGTCGTCGTAATGGAAGTGCAGCTCGGGCACGTGGCGAAGCTGCATCGCCCGGCCCAGCTCGAACCGAATCGGCTTTACGAGCTCCTTCAGGCCCTTCATCGCTTCCTGCGCACGCTCGGGCTGCAACGCCGTCACGAACACCTTGGCGTGGGCCAGATCCCGGGTGATCTCGACATCGGACACGCTCACCGACGGCAAGCCATGCTCGCGCACGGCAGCGTGCACCAGGGTGCCCAGCTCACGTCGGAGCTGGGCGGAAACGCGGTCGGAGCGATGGAAGGTCTTCATGCCATCACAGCGTGCGCTGGACTTCGATGCGCTCGAAGCACTCGATCACGTCGCCCGGCTGGACGTCGTTGTACTGCTTCACGCCGATGCCGCATTCGGTGTTGACGCGGACTTCCTCGACGTTCTCCTTGAAGCGGCGCAGCGATTCCAACTCGCCTTCGAAGATGACCACACTGTCGCGCAGTACGCGGATCGGCTTGGTCCGCTTGACCACGCCCTCCACCACCATGCAGCCGGCAACGGCGCCAAACTTGGAACTGCGGAAGACGTCGCGGACCTCGGCGTTGCCGATGATCTCCTCGCGGATCTCCACGCCCAGGATGCCGGAGGCGACCTGCTTCACCTGATCGATCACGTCATAGATGATCGAGAAGTAGCGCAGATCCACGCCATTGGTCTCGATGACCTTGCGCGCCGAAGCGTCCGCGCGGACGTTGAATCCGATGATGGTCGCTTTCGAGGTCGACGCCAGTTGCGCGTCGGACTCGTTGATACCGCCGACACCGGAACCGATCACGTTGATCCGGATCTCGCTGGTGGACAGCCCGGTCAGCGCCTCGGTCAATGCCTGCACCGAACCCTGGACGTCCGCCTTGATGATCAAAGGCAGGCTGAGCTGATCACCCTGACCCAGCTGGGCCATGATGTCTTCCATCCGATTGCTGCCCTGGGCGACCAGGCGCGACTCACGGCGCTGGGCGTCACGCTGCCCGGCAACGTCCTTGGCCAGACGCTCGTCCTCGACCACGACAAAGTCGTCGCCGGCATCGGGTACGCCCGACAGACCGAGCACCTGCACCGGAATCGACGGGCCGGCCGACTCGACCTGCGCGCCGGTTTCGTCGAACAGCGCCCGCACGCGGCCGTATTGGACGCCGCATACCAGATAGTCGCCTTTCTTCAATTCGCCCTGCTGCACCAGCACGGTGGCGACCGGGCCACGGCCCTTGTCCAGCGCCGACTCGATGACCACGCCATTGGCGCGCCCTTCGGCAACCGCGCTCAACTGCAGCACTTCGGCCTGCAGCGTGATCGCATCCAGCAGACCGTCGATGTTCATGCCGGTCTTGGCGGACAGCTCCACAAACTGGGTCTCGCCGCCGAACTCCTCGGCCACGACTTCGTGGGCCAGCAATTCGTTCTTGACCCGCAACGGATCGGCTTCGGATTTGTCCATCTTGTTGATGGCCACGATCAGCGGCACACCGGCTGCCTTGGCGTGCTTCACCGCTTCCACGGTCTGCGGCTTGACGCCATCGTCGGCTGCTACCACCAGCACGATGATGTCGGTCAGCTTGGCACCGCGGGAGCGCATCGAGGAGAACGCCGCATGTCCGGGCGTGTCCAGGAAGCTGATGATGCCGCGGTCGGTTTCCACGTGGTATGCACCGATGTGCTGGGTGATACCACCGGCCTCGCCCGTGGCGATCTTGGCGCTGCGGATGTAATCCAGCAACGAAGTCTTGCCGTGATCGACGTGACCCATGATGGTCACCACCGGCGGACGAGGCACTTGCTCGCCGTCGATGATCTCGACGTGCGCCAGCAGGGCGTTCTCGACGTCATCGGCATCGGCGCGGACCACGATGTGGCCCAGCTCTTCGGTCACCAGTGCCGCGGTGTCGTGATCGATGCTCTGGGTGATGGTGGCCATGACCCCCATCTTGAACAGCGCCTTGACCACTTCGCCGCCCTTGAGGGACATCCGCTGCGCCAGATCGGCGACGGTGATGGTCTCGCCGATGGCGACATCCCGCACGATCGGGGCGGTCGGGCGCTCAAACCCGGTACCTGTCCGGCTCTGATCGCTGCCGCGACGCGGTTTGGCACGTCCACGGGTCGCGGTGGTGGTACGACGCGCACGGTCCGACGCACTCAGATGCATCTGGCCGGCAAAGCGCTTGGCACCACGGTCCTCTTCCCGACCAGCCGGTGCCGCCGCGCCTCGCGCCTTGCCGCGCGGAGCAGCAGGGCGGTCGTCGCCCCGGGCAGGCGGCTTGGGATGGCCATGGCCATGGGTGGTCGCGGCAACCGGCGCGGCCGCTTCAGGCTTGGCGACAGCGGGCTGCTCGGCGGCCTTGGCTACCTGCTTGGCCTCTTCAATCTTGCGCAGCGCAACTTCTTCCGCATCTCGCTTGGCCTGGAGGATGCCCTCGGCCCGCAGACGGTCGCTCTCGGCGAGCGCTTTCTGCTCGGCCAGATTGCGCTGACGCGACTCTTCCAGCTTGCGCAGGATCTCGGCACGCTCGTCGGTCGGGTCGATCACGCTCGGATCCGGGCGCACCACGGTGACCTTCTTGCGCACTACGACATCGACCGTTGAACGGCTCTTGCCGCCGCCAACCGTCAGTTCCTGCTTGCGGCTGCGGTTGAGCGTGATTTTCTTCGGCGCATCGCTCGCGGCTTCCGGCGCTTCCGCCTTGCCATGGGTGCGCCGGAGGAATCCGAGCAACTTGACCTTCTCGGTGCTGGTGACTGCCTGGTCGGGGCCAGTGAAGGGCATGCCAGCCTCGGCCAACTGCTCCAGCAACTTCTCGACCGGCGTGTTCACCAGTTGGGCCAACTTGCGGATGGTGGTTTCTTGCGACATTCGGTTTCCGTGTCCTGTGGCACGGACCAGTGCCCGTGCGTAATGATGCATTGTAGCGGCTGGGCTGCTGGAGCCCCGTCAAAACCTTGCCGCGTTACTCGAACCAGTGTTTGCGCGCTTCCATGATCAACGCGGCCGCACGGGCCTCGTCGACGCCTTCCAGATCGGTGAGCTCGTCGGTGGCGAGGTCGGCCAGGTCGTCGCGGGTGACGACACCACGTGCCGCAAGCGCCAGCGCGAGATCCTCGTCCATGCCTTCCAGCGTCAACAGATCCTGGGATCCCTCATCGCCGACCGCTTCTTCCTCGGCCAGCGCCTCGTTGAGCAGCGCATCGCGGGCGCGCGCACGCAGTTCCTCGACGATGTCCTCGTCGAAGCCCTCCACGGCCAGCAATTCGCCGACGGGAACGTAGGCGATCTCCTCCACCGTGTTGAAGCCCTCGGAGACGAGGATGGCGGCGATTTCCTCATCGACCTCCAGTTTGTCCTGGAACAACTGGCGCGCGATGCTCTGCTCGGCCTCGGACTTCTCGGTGACCTGGTCCTGGGTCATAACGTTGAGCTGCCAACCGGCCAGGCGGCTGGCGAGACGGACGTTCTGGCCGCCCTTGCCGATCGCCTGGGCCAGCCGGTCTTCGGCCACCGCCAGATCCATCGAGTGCTTGTCCTCATCGACGATGATGGACTGCACCTCGGCCGGTGCCATCGCGTTGATCACGAACTGGGCCGGGTTGTCGGACCACAGCACGATGTCGACGCGCTCACCGTTGAGTTCGTTGGTCACGGCCTGCACGCGCGAGCCACGCATGCCGATGCAGGCGCCGATCGGATCGGTCCGGTTGTCGTGGGCCAGCACGGCAATCTTGGCGCGGTCGCCCGGATCACGTGCGCAACCCATGATCGACACCAGACCCTGGCCGACTTCCGGCACCTCGATCTTGAACAGCTCCATCATGAATTCCGGCGCCGCGCGGCTGATGAACAGCTGCGGCCCACGCGGCTCGGGACGCACGTCATACAGATAGCCACGCACGCGGTCGCCGGCACGCAGGACGTCACGAGGGATGCCCTTGTCCTTGGGAATGATCGCCTCGGCATTCCCGCCCAGATCGACATAGATGTTGCCGCGCTCGACGCGCTTGACGATACCGGTGACCAGCTCGCCAACGCGGTCCTTCCAGGCATCAATCACCTGGGAGCGCTCGGCCTCGCGCACGCGCTGGACGATGACCTGCTTGGCAGCCTGGGCAGCGATGCGGCCGAATTCGGGGTTGTCGATCTGCTCGTCGATGTAGTCGCCGACCTCGGCGCCCTCGACTTCGTCGACCGCATCCATCAAGCGGATCTGACGGTCTGGCGATTCCATCACCACGTCGTCGGCGACCACTTCCATCCGGCGGAAGGTCTCGTAGTTGCCCGTGTCGGGGTCGATCTTGACCCGCACCAGCACGTCCTCGTCGGCGTAACGCTTCTTCGCCGCGGACGCGAGTGCGGCCTCGATTGCTTCAAGGATCACCGATTCGGGCACGCCCTTCTCATGGGCGACCGCATCCACGACCAGCAACAGTTCCTTGCTCATCTCGTCACTCCGCCGCGGTCGGCTTGGCCGCCGCCGGCTTGTTGGTTGGTTTTTTGGTTGGATTCTTTTTCGCGCCCGGGTTGGCGCCCGGCTTGACGGGCGCCAGACCCATCGCGGCCCAATCAGGGACCAGTCGCGCCTTGTCGATATTGTCCGCCGCCACCAGGAATTCCACGGCGTCGACCAGGAACAATACGCCGTCATCGTCGACGCGGCTGATCACACCGGTGAGCCTGCGGCGGCCATCCTGCGGCAGGCGCAGGGTCACCTTGGCGGTCTCACCGAGGAAGCGGGAAAAGTGCGCGGGAGTGAACAGCGGCCGATCCAGTCCGGGCGATGACACCTCGAGGGTGTAATTGCCGGTGATGGGATCTTCCACGTCGAGCTGGGCGGAGACTTCACGGCTGACCGCTTCGCAGTCCTCGATGGAGACAGCGCGCGGCAATGCCTCGCCATCCTCCATCGAAGCGTCCGCGAGCTCGGCGGCAGGCACGTCAATGTACAGACGCACCAGCGCGCTGCCGGGGGCAGGAAGATACTCGATGCCAAGCAGCTCGACTCCCAACGAAGCGACCGTCGGTGCGAGCATCCGGCTGATTTCGGCTGCTTTGTCCGTCACGCGTAGCTGACTCCTGAAATTGGCGACTGGCACGTGGATAACAACGAACCATTCCAGCAAAAACAACAAAGGACCCAACGGGCCCCTTGTCCATGCATCTGGATGTCGGTGCGACGCGCGAGCAGAGCGCGTCACCAAGCCCAGGCTTTGACCGTCAACGACAACCCCGATATGAGGAATTGCCGCGGAACACCGTTGTTCGGGTGATCCTGATCAGAAGCTGGTAGCGGGGGCAGGATTTGAACCTGCGACCTTCGGGTTATGAGCCCGACGAGCTGCCAGACTGCTCCACCCCGCATCAGGCCGCCCATTGTATCGGCGGACTTTCAACTTCGCAAGCCCCAACGGGGTTAACTTGCTCGACGGGACATGCCCGCCGGTACTGCGCGAAGACCGCTTGACTGGCCTCCAACCCCTCTCGGGCCGAGCATCATATCCGCTTGGCGCCAAAATGGATACAACAATCTGGAACAATCGAACTATTGCCCCGCAAGCCGGCAAAGCGGTTGCCGTACAGCGCCGGTCAAAGTCCGAACGAACGCTGGCACCACTCCATCAGCGGGCTCCACGCAAAGCCCAGGGCCAGCAGGATCACCGCGTTGACGCTGAACACGATCCGCAACGGACGGTCATTGGACGGCGGGGGCACCTCGCCCTGCGGATCATCGAAATACATCACCTTGACCACGCGCAGGTAGTAGAAGGCGCCGACCACGGCAAACACGATGCCCACGATCGCCAGCCACAGCATGTCGCTCTGGATCGCCGCCTGGAGCACGGCCAGCTTGGCCCAGAAGCCGATGAACGGCGGTACCCCGGCAAGCGAGAACATCACCAGCAGGATCATTCCGGCCAACCAGGGATTACGCGCGTTCAGCCCCCGGTAGTCGCTGATCTCGTCGGCCTCGAAGCCTCGGCTGGACATCACCACGATGGCGCCGAACGCCGCGGTCGCCATGAGTGCGTAGCTGATCGCATAGAACATCGCCGCCGCGAATCCGCCGGGCCCGCCCGCCGCAAAACCGATCAACAGGAAACCGACGTGCGAGATCGTGGAGTACGCCAGCATCCGTTTCAGATTGGTCTGCATGATCGCGCCGAGGTTCCCCAGGGCAAGCGACAGCACCGCCAGCGCGGCCAGCATGATCATCCAGTGCGAATCCAACGGCCCCAATCCCTGCTCCAGCAGGCGGAACGCCAAACCGAAAGCTGCCAGCTTGGGCGCCGAACCGATGAACAGGCTGATAGGTGTGGGCGCGCCGTGATACACATCGGGCAACCACATGTGGAACGGCGCCGCGCCGAACTTGAAACCGATGCCGGCGACCACGAACACCACGCCGGTGACCAGCATGGTCGGCGACCCGGTCACCTGCGCTGCCGCGGCGACCGCGGAGAGATCGAGCGCTCCGGTGGCGCCGTAGATCAGCGACAGGCCGTACAGCAGCAGACCGGAGGCAAGCGAACCCAGGACGAAGTACTTGATGCCCGCCTCGGACGCCATCGAATTGTCGCGATCCATCGCGACCAGCGCGTAGGAACACAGCGCCAGCATCTCCAGCCCGATGTAGATCATGACCAGGTTGCCGGCCGACACCAGCAGCATCATCCCGAGCGTGGCGAACAGCATAAGGACTGACATCTCGCCCTTGTAGATGCCGCGCTCGCGCATGAACGGCCACAGATAGGCCATCGACAGAGCCGACGCCAACCCGATACCGACCTTGAGCACGTCGGCCAGGGTGTCGCGGACGAACATGCCGTCGAACACGACCCCATGACCACCCACCCCGGTGGCTACCATCGCCACCACCACCAGCAACAGGACCATCGAGAGGACGTGGATGACGACGCGGCGCTGCTCGGAGAGGAACAGGTCGAGCATCAGCAACGCGAAGGCGCCGCCGACCAGAACCAGCTCTGGTAGCAGGGGCAGCAATTCGGCGGCGGAACGGGCGTGGATCATTGGTAATCTCTGTTTGGTCAGGCGCGGGTCGCGCGAATGGCCGACTTGACTGGGTCTGGGGCGGTTCTACAGCTTGGAGGCGGCTATCTGCATCGCCAGGTTGGCAATGCTCGGCTCCATCATGTCGGTGAGCGGCTTGGGCCACACTCCGAGCGCCAGCGTGGCGACGGCGAGTACGGCGAGGACAAAGAACTCGCGGCCATTGAGGTCCTTCATGGCGGCGACCTTATCGTTGGCCACCGGACCCCACAGCACGCGCTTGACCAGCCACAGGCTGTAACCGGCACTGATGATCAGGTTCAGCGCAACGAGAAGCGCGATCAACGGAGCCTTCTGGAAGCTGGCGAGAATCACCATGAACTCGCCGACGAACGCCGAGGTGCCCGGCAGGCCCGAGTTCGCCATCGCGAACAACACGTAGAAGAACGCGAACACCGGCATCAGGTTGGCGACCCCGCCGTAGTCGGCAATCCGTCGCGTGTGCAAGCGGTCGTAAAGCACCCCGATGCTGATGAACAGCGCGGCGGAGACGAAGCCGTGGCTGATCATCTGCACCATTGCACCCTGCAGGCCCAGACGCGCCCCATCGATGTTGCCGAGATCGCGCACCAGGCTGAAGGCGATGAACGTACCCAGGGTGACGAAGCCCATGTGGGCGACCGAGGAATAGGCGATGAGGCGCTTCATGTCGGTCTGCACCAGCGCCACCATGCCGACATACACGATTGCGATCAGGCTCAGCGCGATCAACAGCCAGGCCCACTCCGCACCGGCATCCGGAACGATCGGCAGGGCAAAGCGCAGGAAGCCGTAGCCGCCGATTTTCAGCATGATCGCGGCCAGGATCACCGAACCGGCCGTTGGCGTTTCGACGTGTGCATCCGGCAGCCAGGTGTGGACGGGGAACATCGGGATCTTGATCGCGAACCCGAGCAGGAAGCCGAAGAATATCCAGGTCTGCTCGGTCGCGGTCAGCGACAGCTGGACCATGTCCGCGATCTGCCAGCTGCCACCCTTCATGTACAGGTAGATCAGCGCGAGCAGCATGAACACCGACCCGAGGAAGGTGTAGATGAAGAACTTCAGCGCCGCATACACCCGGCGCGGACCGCCCCACACGCCGATGATGATGAACATCGGGATCAGCATGCACTCGAAGAACACATAGAACAGCATCGAGTCCAGCGCGCAGAAGATCCCGACCATCAGCCCTTCCAGGATCAGGAAAGACGCGTAGTACTGGCTGACGCGTTTGTCCACGCCCCAGGCGCCGATCAGGACCAGCACCGAGGTGAGCGTGGTCAAGCCGATCAGCGGGACCGAGAATCCGTCGACACCGAAGTGGTAGCGGATATCAAACGCCGGGATCCACGGCTTGTCCTCGACGAACTGCATTGCGGCCGTACTGAAGTCGAAGCCGGTGAACAGCAGGATGCTGATCACGAACGTCAGGGCCGCCACGCCGGTGGCAAACCACCGGGCGGCGTTGGCGCGTTCGCTGCCAAACGCGAGGGTAATCAGGCCGCCGAGAATCGGCAGCCAAACAAGCAGGCTCAGCAAGGGAAGCGCGCTCTGGAAGGGCTCAGGGGTCACGTCGCGGTCCTTGTCAGATCAGGTTACGGATGAGCGCGGCCAGCATTACGATCAGGCCGATAATCATCACAAAGGCGTAGTGGTACAGGTAGCCGGACTGGATCCGGCGGCTCAGGTTGGCGATCAGCTCGACCACCCGGACGCTGCCGTTCACGGCAACCCCGTCGATCAGTTTGCTGTCAAACAGGCTCGATGCCTGACCGACCTTGACGCTGCCGCCGGCGAGGCCCTTGATCCACAGGGTATCGAAGCCGTACTTCTCCTCCAGGATGCGGACGGGAACGGCGAACGCCGCGCGCGCCTTGGCCGGCAGTTCCGGCTTCCAGACATACATCACCGTGGCGAGGGCGAACCCGCCGAAGGCCAGCAGGAACGTTGGCGCGGTCAGGCCATGCAGCGCGAATTTCACCGGACCGTGCCAGACGTCCGCCGCCAATGCGGCGACCACGTCGCGTGTGGCAGCCACGTCGATCGAGCCCAGGAAGAACGGCAACTGCTGGACATCACCGCTCCAGTTGGTGCCAAACAGCATCGGGCCGGCGGTGAAGAAGCCGATCAGCACCGAAGGAATCGCCAGCAGCACCAGCGGCACGGTGACCGACAACGGCGACTCGTGCGGCTCATGCACCTCATGCGCGTGGTCCCCT
>JBDSPO010000212.1:0-3640 GCA_039930265.1 Lysobacter sp.
TGACCACGGCCCGGGACTCGGGGCCGAACCCGCACGCGTCAAGGAGCGGTTCTGGCGGGGACGCAACAATGACGCGGGCAGCGGCAGCGGGCTGGGGTTGACCATCGTGGAGGCGATCACGTGCCGCTACGGCGGATCACTCGAATTCACGCCCGGGCGAGATGGCGGGACCACAGCGCGCCTGACCCTGCCCTGCCTGCATCGGTAAGCCCACCGGCCAGCCATCGTCGATCAGTCCGGCATGCTCGCTGTCGCTGTGACCCGCCTGCTGGCACAACTAGCCTGGAGCGATCGCCTCCATCGCTTCCACAATCTCCGCACCGGAGGTCGGTCGCACCAGCCGTGAGAGCTCCTCCCCATCACGCAGAAAAATGAGTGTCGGCCAGAGCTTCACCCGGTACGACCGCCCAAGTCGCCGTCCCGGGCCGTCTTCGACCTTCAGATACCGCAACCCAGGGCGCGTCGCCAAGGCCGCTTCAATGAGTGGCTGCGCACCCTGGCAATGGCCGCACCACGCCGTGCCAAACTCGACAACGGTGAGCCCGTGCATCGCATCCAAGGCTTCCCGCGAGGGTGAGGTGGCGCTGTATTCATGCTGCATCGATCTGCTGCTCCTTCTCGGTCCAACTACCGGGAATCACGACAACTCGAAGCGGTCCGCGTCCAGCATCGCCGGAAAATGCTCACGGTGGTCGCGCAACCGGGCTGCCAGCAACGTTGTCGTGGTCACCAGCTCGCGGTCGGTGCACTCACTCAACGCATCGCCCAGATAGTCGATCACCGCGCTGTCGCCCGCATAGGCCAAGTGGTTGCCATCGACGCCGACGCGGTTGACACCCGCGACGTAACAGAGGTTTTCGATCGCCCGCGCGCGCAGCAGTGTTTTCCACGCATGGGCACGGGCAGCCGGCCAATTGGCCACGTACAGGGCCAGGTCGTAGTCGGGTGCACCGGGACGCTCGACATCGAACCGGTTGCGGGAGAACACCGGAAAGCGCAGGTCGTAGCAGACCAGCGGACAGATACGCCAGCCCTTCCACTCGACCGTCAGGCGTTCACGGCCCGGTGCGTAGCGCTTGTGCTCGCCGGCATAGCGGAACAGGTGGCGCTTGTCATAGGTGGACACTTCGCCATCGGGCTTGGCGAACAGCATCCGGTTGAACACCCGGTCGCCATCACGGATCTGCACACTGCCGGTTACCGCGGCATCCAGGCTGGCGGCCTGCCCGCGGATCCACGCCACCGTCTCACCCGCCATCGTCTCGGCATCGCCGATGGCCTCGTTGGAGAATCCGCTGGTGAAGGTCTCCGGCAGCACCACCAGATCGGTCAGTCCGCGCAGCGAGGACATCAGGTCGCCGTAGTAAGCACGGTTGCCCGCCGGATCGTGCCAGCGGGTGGCGCCCTGGACGAGCGAAAGTCGAAGGTTGTTCATGGTGTGTCTCCTGCTAAAGCCTGGCCAGTCGTTCGATCGCTGCGTCGCGGGTGGCCTCACTCTTGGCGAAGCACAGGCGTACCAGCCGCTGGCCGACGGGCGGAGTGCCGTAGAACGGTGACAGCGGAATGGCCGCCACACCGTGCTCGATCGCGAGCCAGCGGCAGAACGCCGCGTCATCCAGATCGCTCACCGCCGAATAGTCGACCAGTTGGAAATAGCCGCCCGGCACCGGCAACGGCTTGAAACGCGTGGTCAGCAACTGCTCGCGGAAGCGGTCGCGCATGGGCTGGTAGAACGCGCCCAGCTCCAGATAGTGCTCGGGCTCGTCGCGGATCATTTCCGCAAAGGCGTACTGCGCCGGGGCAAAGGTGCAGAAGGTGTTGTACTGGTGCACCTTGCGGAATTCCGCGGTCAAGGCGGGCGGCGCCACGCAGTAACCGACCTTCCACCCGGTGCAGTGGTAGGTCTTGCCGAAGCTCGACACCACGAAGGCACGCTCGCGCAGTTCGGGATAGCGCAGCACCGATTCATGGCGGGCGCCCTCGAAGACGATGTGCTCGTAGACCTCATCCGACAGCAAGAGGATGTCGGTGCCACGCAACAGCCCTGCCAGCTGCGCAATATCGTCCGCGCTGAACATCGCGCCGGATGGGTTGTGCGGACTGTTGATCATCAACATCCGCGTGCGCGGTGTGATGGCGGCGCGGATCAGATCCCAGTCGGGAGCGAAGGTCTGCGGATCCAGCGGCACGTGCACCGCCACGCCTCCGGCCAGCTCGATGGCCGGCTCATAACAGTCGTAGCACGGGTCCAGCACGATCACTTCTTCGCCCGGACGGACCACCGCGTGCACCGCGTCGAGGATCGCCTCGCTGCCGCCGGAGGTGACCGTGATTTCCGTATTCGCGTCCGGCCGGTAGCCGTAGCAGCGAGCGGTCTTGTCCGAGATTGCCTCGCGCAAGGCCGCAATGCCGCTCATCGGTGCGTACTGGTTGTGACCGTCGCGCATCGCTTTGGCAAGCGCGTCAATCAAACGTGCCGGAGCATCAAAGTCGGGGAATCCCTGGCCCAGGTTGACCGCGCCATGCTCGGCCGCCAGTTGCGACATCACCGTGAAAATCGTGGCGCCGACCTTCGGCAGCTTGGTGGGTGGGGTGTACTTGGACATCAACAGGCGGCCGGCAGTAGAGGATGCGGGGAGTCTACGAAATCTCCGAGCTGCACGGGCGTGAGGCTGAACGCGCACCTATTCCAATCCCCTTGCATCCGTCCGCCGGCGGTCGGAAGATCGTCCGATGAGAACCCTCACGGTGGTGGATGCACTCGATCTGGCTGCCACCTACGCTGCCGCCCGTTATGGGGTGCCAGCCGATGACCGCACCATCGAACTGCGTATCGGCGAGCTGGCCGCCGACCTGGAAGCCGTATGGCCGGCACGCTCATACGCCTTCATCACCGCATGGAACCCGGCCTCGAATCCGCGCTCGGAGGAGGAAAATCAGGCCGCGGACGTCGCCCTGGTGGCCCGCCTCGATGCGCTCGGTGTCATACGTCGGCCGGCGTGGGCCGAGAGCCCGGACGGCGAGTGGCGCGAACCGGGCTGGATGCTGGCGAACATCGGCGACGAAACGATCAATCAGCTCGGCGTGGCATTTGGCCAAGCGGCAATCCTGGCCTGGGACACAGGTCACCCGGTCAGCGTGCGCATGTTGATGTCCGATCCGCGACCTCAGCGGGGCCCGTCCACGGACGCGCGCTTGCCGTTGGAGCTTGCCGCTTGCGTCCACTGGTGGGTTGCGGGGCAGGAGACCGCGCTGAACGCGTAACATGCGCGATTGCAGTTTCACCGGCCCTACGTGCTTTGATGACCGCCGTCGATCGACCCGCCTTGCCCCTGGTTGCCGCCCGCGGACTGCGTTTTGCGCGCAACGACGAGCCCGTGTTCGGCCCACTGGACTTCTCGGTGGACGCTGGCGAAGCGCTGTTGATTCAGGGCAGCAACGGATCGGGCAAAACGACCTTGCTGCGCGTGCTGGCAGGCCTGCTGCGGGCCGACGCCGGAGAGGTCGATATAGACGGCCAGCGCGCACACGCCTCCCGCCGGGCGCGGGCGATGGCCTACACGGGCCATCTGCCGGGATTCAAGGCCGATCTGGGGGCTCTGGAAAACCTCGATTTCCTGTGCGGGCTGCAGGGCCGGCG
>JBDSPO010000213.1:0-6416 GCA_039930265.1 Lysobacter sp.
TGTATCCGGAGATCAGCCAGGATGAGACCGGACTACAGAAGCTCTTCAAGCAGTTCTCGTTCCCCGGCGGCATCCCGAGCCATGCTTCGCCGGAGACGCCCGGTTCGATCCACGAGGGCGGCGAGCTTGGTTACTCGCTCAGTCACGCATTCGGCGCGGTGTTCGACAATCCTGATCTCATCGTCGCCTGTGTCGTCGGCGACGGCGAGGCTGAAACCGGCCCACTGGCGACGGCGTGGCATTCCAACAAACTGTTGAATCCCGCAACCGACGGCGTGGTGCTGCCGATCCTGCATTTGAACGGCTACAAGATCGCCAGCCCGACGATCCTGGCGCGCATTACCCATGAAGAGCTCGAACAACTGTTGCGTGGCTACGGCTGGACGCCGCACTTCGTCGAGGGAGACGACCCTGCGTTGATGCACCAGGCGATGGCCGCGACGCTCGACATTGTCGTGGATGAAATCCGTGCGATCCAACAACGGGCCAGAGTCGACGGCGACCTCATGCGCCCGCGCTGGCCGATGATCGTGCTCAAGTCTCCCAAAGGCTGGACGGGACCGAAGGTGGTCGACGGGTTGCAGATTGAAGGCACCTTCCGCGCCCACCAGGTGCCGCTGTCCAATCCAAGGACCAATCCCGAGCATCTCGTCCTGCTGGAACAATGGCTGCGCAGCTACCGTCCCGACGAATTGTTCGACGACAACGGCCGCCTTAAGGCCGATCTGGCCGAACTCGCCCCGACCGGTGACCGCCGCATGGGTGCCAATCCGCATGCCAATGGCGGCATGTTGCTGCGCGACCTGAAAATGCCGGACTTCCGCGACTATGCCGTCGACTTGCCCGGGCCGGGGATCCAGGGCATTGGCGACACCAGCGTGCTCGGTCGATTCCTGCGTGATGTGGCGAAGCTGAACGATGAAGCTCGCAACTTCCGGGTGTTCGGGCCGGACGAAACGCTCTCCAACAAGTTGGGCGCGCTGTTCGAAACGACCAATCGCCAATGGGACGCCGCTACCGAACCCAACGACGAGTTTCTCGCGCCCAGCGGGCGCGTGGTGGACTCGATGCTCAGTGAGCACCAGTGCCAAGGCTGGCTTGAAGGGTATTTACTGACCGGGCGACACGGGCTGTTCAACTGCTACGAGGCTTTCATCCACATCATCGACTCGATGTTCAACCAGCACGCCAAGTGGTTGGACGTCACGGCACGACTGCCGTGGCGGCGCAAGATCGCCTCGCTGAACTATCTGCTGGCATCGCACGTCTGGCGCCAGGATCACAACGGGTTCACCCACCAGGATCCCGGCTTCATCGATCACGTCATGACCAAGAAGGCCGAGGTCGTGCGTGTCTACCTGCCGCCGGATGCGAACTGCCTGCTGTCAGTGATGGACCACTGCCTGCGCAGCCGCCATTACGTCAACGTGGTGATTGCCGGCAAGCACCCGTCACCGCAGTGGCTGACGATGGACCAGGCGGTCAAGCACTGCACACAAGGGATCGGTATCTGGCCCTGGGCCAGCAACGATCAGACCGCTGCGCCCGATGTCGTGATGGCGTGCGCCGGCGACGTGCCGACGCTGGAAACGCTCGCCGCCGTCGCGCTGCTGCGCGAACACCTGCCTGAGCTGAAGATCCGAGTCGTTAATGTCGTTGACCTGATGAGGCTGCAGCCACAGAGCGAGCATCCGCACGGCATGAGCGATGCTGACTTCGACGGACTGTTCACCCGCGACAAGCCGATCATCTTCGCGTTCCACGGCTATCCGTGGCTGATCCACCGACTGACCTATCGCCGTGCCAACCACGGCAACATCCATGTGCGCGGATACAAGGAGGAAGGCACCATCACCACGCCGTTCGACATGACCGTACTGAACGATATGGATCGCTTCCACCTGGTGATGGATGTGATCGACCGGGTGCCGAAGGCCGGCGAGCATGGCATCTATCTCAAGCAGCAGCTCAAGGACAAGCTGATCGAACACCGGCATTACATTCACGAGCACGGACAGGACATGCCGGAAATCCGCAACTGGAAATGGGGGGTGTCCTGATCAACGGCCTTGGGCCGGTCAACACCGGAAAGTCCACGATCGATATAACGAAGCCATGGAGCGGGCGTGACATCAGCCTTGGACATCGATGACGTCTGCACAACAGCTGCTTGCTCTCAACCTGGGGTCCGCGACGATCAAAGCGGCGCTGTACGAGTGGCGACCGAACGGCGCGTCGGCTGAACTCACCCGACGCGGCGACCGTCTCGAACTACCGCTGTCCAGTGAAGGCGATCGTGGCGAGGACGGGACTGCGCTGCTGGATCGGATCACGTCTTTGCTTCCTGCCGATGCGATTCCGCCTGATGTCATCGTCCACAGGATCGTGCACGGGGGTCCGTTCGCAGCGCCGGCATTGCTGACCGAGGAAGTCGTTACCGCGCTCTCCGCCTATGCGGACATGGACCCGCTTCACCAGGCGGCCTCACTCAAGCTTGTGGAGGCGTCGCGCGCGCGCTGGGCAAACGCTCAATGTGTCGCGGCGTTCGACACCACCTGGCACCGGACTTTGGCAAATTGGAGTCGTCGGCTGCCCATTCCGCAAAGCCTCCACGACGCCGGGATTCAGCGCTACGGATTCCACGGGCTCGCGTTCCAGTCAGCGATGCGGCAAGTGCAACGGTTGGACAAGACGGCGGGGCAACAGCGTATCGTGCTGGCGCATCTGGGTGCTGGCTCCAGCCTTTGCGCCGTGTATCAAGGTCTGAGTGTCGACACCACCATGGGCCTGACGCCACTGGATGGCTTGCCCATGGCGACCCGCTGCGGGACCCTGGATCCTGGCGTAATCCTGTATCTCGAGCGGAAAATGGCGATGCCAGCCGCAACCATCGAACGCATGCTGTGGCGTGAGAGCGGCCTTCTGGGCGTGTCCGGATTCAGCGGAGACATGCGAAAACTGTTGGCGGCATCGGACGCATCCTCCCGTCTCGCAGTAGAGCTCTTCGTGATGCGGGTAGCGCAGGGCATTGCAGCGATGGCGACCGGTCTACGCGGCTTCGACGCGATCATTTTTACCGGTGGGATCGGCAGTCATTCCCCCGTTATTCGACAACGTGTTGCGGACACGCTGGAGTGGACTGGTCTGCGCATCGACCGAGAGAAGAACCGGTCAGGGGCCGTACGGCTCGACGCCAAAGGGTCCTCCGCGAAAATCTGGGCGATCGCGGTGGATGAGGAGTACGAGTTGGCGGTGGCGGGCGTGACCGCGGTGGGTCCAGCGCCCACCTATCGATAACCGACATTCATCACGTAGTCGCGCAGCAAGGCCTCTTCGATTTTCGATTCACTCAGCAGCACCTGGAGAATGTCTCGCGCGTGGACGACGCCGAGCGGTCGGTACGTCTCATCGACGACTGGCAGATTCTTTATGTGCCTTTCTTTCATGCGTGCCCACACATCGGTCAGCGCGTCTTTCGACTGGCATGTCACCACGTCGCGCGTCATCACCAAGGCGGCTGCCGTCGTGCAACTCACTCCTTGACAGCCACTGATCTGCGCCACGACATCGGTCTTGGTGATCACGCCGGCCAGCCGGCCCGCCGCATCGCAGACGGGCACCAAGTCTGCACCGTTATCCAAAAGCTTTGCAGCTTCAATCAATGGCGCGCCATCGCCAATCACAACAAGCCTTTCACGCGCCTGAGCCAACAACCCCTCAATAAACATCGCGCTTTCTCCGACCGAGCCGCTAAGCGTGATCTCGTTGAAGCAGTCTGCCAGCAGCACGCTTCGCTGTCATGGCGTAGCCGCCTCGTGCGATGCCGTACTGTTTCAACCAGACATCAGCGCCACATCGTCCTGGTGGAACCAGCGGACTGATCTGGATCAAGCTGCTGCTGACAAATTGCCGATACTCTTGCCGGAGTCCATGAAGCCCACACGCCACCAGTCCCTGTACAAGCGCATCGCGATCTTTACGATCCTGGCGTTACTGTGGTCGCAGTTCGCACTGGCGGGGCACCCAGCCGTCTCGATGGGGTTCGCGGCGTTTGACGCAGCCACTCCCGCCGCGCTGCAGCATGGTTGCCAGCACCGTGCGCCTGCCGACAGCACGGCGGTCTGCACCGCCCACTGCACCCAAGGCGACCAGAGTCTCGATGCCAGTCGCATTCCGCCGGTTGCCGCCTCACTGCCGGGGCCGGTCTATTCGATCGCATTGATCAGCGCGCCACTGGACACTACGGTGATCTACCGTGCCACGCCTCTGGTAATCTCGTGGCATCGACCTACGCTGCATCCCGCCAACATCCTGTTGATCTGATCGCCGACTGAGATCCGTCGGGCGCCCACCAGCGTCCGCGTTCACTTCCGTCGGCGCATCCGTCTTGGCACGCATGTCGCCTCCGCAGCAGCGCCACCGTTTCCATTCGGTTGCATGGCAAGGCAGAGACATGACTTCTTCCGCCGTTCCCCCACCTTGCGCTCCCTCAGGAGCGTGGTCGCAGCGACATGCCCCCCCCGCGCCCTGTCGCTCTGGCTGCCAACGACGACCCATCCAATCGCTGGTGCTGGGCATCGTTTTGGCGTTACCGCTCATGGGCTACTGGGGTGACACCCGCGCCGCCGAAGCCCTGGCGCCCGGTAGCGACATCGCCTCCATCCGCAGTTGGCTGATCGAAAACAATCCGCAACTGCGGGGGTTGCAGGCCGAAGCCGAGGCTGCCGACGCGATGATCCTGCCCGCCGCCGCCTTGCCCGATCCGATGGCCAAGGTGGAGTGGCAGAGCATCGACCCGTCCCATCCCAGTCTGCTGCCCGCCAATGTGGGCGCCACCAGCTACATGGTGACCCAGACATTCCCGCTGTGGGGCAAGCGGGGCCTGGCGCGCGATGTCGCCAGCGAGCAAGCACGTGCCGCGGGTTACCAGCGTGATGCGATCACGCTGGATCTGCTGGCCCGTGCCGAGGATGCCTACGTGCGCTACTGGCACGCCCGGGAGGCGGTCGTGATCATCGATCGCCTGATCGGGCTGCTGGAGCAGGTCGAGGAAATCGCCGGGGTTCGCTACGCGCTGGGGATGGCCGCCCAACAGGATGCAATCCGGGCCCAGGTCGAACGCACCGCCATGCAGCGGCAGCGACTGGAGCGCAACGCGCTCCGGCGTGAAGCCTCTTCAACCCTGAATGCCCTGCTCGGTCGCCGTGCGGATGCCCCGTTGGCGGAGCCGATCGCACCTCCCGCTCTCGTCATCGAGGAACGCACGCTCGATGCCGCTCGACGGGGTATTGAAACAAGCAGCCACCCGGCCCTGCTAGCCAGCACTGCTTTGGCGGCCTCGGCGAACCGGAACGCCGAACTGGAACGGCGCAAACGGTTTCCCGACATCACCCTGGGGGTCGGGGCCATGCAAGTGGGCCATCGCGTGGACAGCTACGCGTTGATGCTGGAGGTGGCCATTCCGTTCCAGCAACGGGCGCGGCGTGGGCGGGAAAGCGCGGCGCACCTTCTGGAGCAGGCGGCATTGGCCCGCACTCAATCAGCACGCGACGAACTGGAGGGACGACTAGGGGGTGCCTGGGGACGCTGGAGCGGGGCGCGTGAACAGCGCGAACTGATCCAGACGACCCTGCTCCCCCAGTCGGACGCCAACTTCCAATCAGCGCTGGCCAGCTATCAGGTCGGCGAAGTGGATTTCGCGACCTTGCTGGAAGCCTTGCGCGAATGGCAAGGCGCCGACCTGGCCCGGGTGGATGCCACCCGGGATGAACTTCTGGCTGCCGCCGCCGTGCGCGCCATCAGTGGAGATACTCGATGAAAACGTCCCATTGGCTCATCGGCCTTGCCGTGATCGTGCTCGCCCTGGCCGCCGGCTGGTGGAGCGGCCGTTACCTGGGTGCCGAAACACCCTCACAGCCAGCGGCCAACGGTGCCGAACAGCCGCGCAGGATTCTCTACTACCGCAACCCGATGGGCTTGGCCGACACGTCGCCGGTGCCCAAGAAGGATTCGATGGGGATGGACTACATCGCCGTGTACGAAGGTGGGGAAGCACCGGCGGCACCAGGTACGGTGGTGTTGTCGCCGGAGAAGGTGCAGAAGCTCGGTGTACGCACCGAAACGGCCCGCCTGCAGGCCTTGTCACCCAGCATCCGCGCCAGTGCCACGGTGCAGGTCGATGAAACCCGGCAATACGTAGTCGCCCCGAAGTTCGAGGGTTGGGTAGAGCAGCTGTATGCCAACCAGACCGGCATGCGGGTGCGCGAAGGGCAGCCCCTGCTGTCGGTGTACAGCCCTGAATTGCTCGCAGCGCAAAACGAGTACCGTGTCGCCGATGATGCGGCCCGGAAACTTGCGGTCGGCGACGCGGCCAGCGCCGCGACGATGCGGCGCCTGCGCGATGCCGCCCGGCAGCG
>JBDSPO010000214.1:0-9974 GCA_039930265.1 Lysobacter sp.
GACGCGGCGACGTGCGGTGATCTCCTCCGCCTTCAACGCCTGATTACGCTGTGCTGCGGTCTGAGGCAGGCGCGTTGCGAGCCTCTCGAACGGCTCAACTGCAGGGAGATCGCTCAGGTCGCCCGCGACCGATACAAAATCGGGTTCAAAGGAACCCCAGCTCGCCGCCAGCGTCATTCTGGCGCTGGTGAGCTCGTGCTCGGCATATTCCAGCGCGAGCTCCGCCTCAGCTACGGCAATCTCGGCAGCGCTTAGATCGGACTCGGGGTTGCGAGCCGCCGCCACCCAGGTAGCGACCTCGCGGCGGGTGCGTTGGGCAGCTTTCACGCGCTCGGCAGCGAACGCCACGCGCTGTTGATCGGCGACCACCTTGATAAAGCGCGCTGTGGCGCGGCTGGTGATCTCGATTCGAGCGGTGTCCGACAGGTTGCGTTGAAGCGCAACGCTGGCGTCGCCCAGGGCTTGGCGAGCGGCTCGCTTGCCGCCGAGCTCGATGACCCGGCCCAACCGCAGAGTGGTCTCCGCTGAGCTCACCCCACTCAGAGCGCCGGTGCCGCCAACATTCTCCAGGTCGCCACCGACCACGTACGGAGCAGCAAGTCCACCGCGATCAGCGCGCGCTTGCGCCGCGCGCAGTTCAGCTGCTTCTGCTGCGAGGGAGGGGCTCTTGGAGAGGCTACGGGCGACCGCCTCTTCGAGGCGCAAGGGTTCAGCGGCGTGTCCCGACAGGACAACGCCATGGGTTCCGGCAAACGCCAGAACCAACAGCCAACGCAATTTCACGGACAACCTCCGGGTGATCGATAGACGATGCAATGCAAGCCGCCAAACGGCAGCTTCAGTGCGTCAAGCGATCGGAGGTCTGTGCGGGGGTACGTGGGCCGATGTGGGCAGCGAGAAATCGGCTGTTCGCGCGCTCGGCTCCATCGGAATCACTACGCCGAAGGCCAGCACCGGAGGCCCCAACACTGCCGGGACAGTCGTGCACACGTCATGCGCGTGCAGGACCGTCAACGCCGGGTCCGACGGAGTTGAAAGATCGCCTTGGTCGGGTGCCCCATCTGCCGGCACTGGCGCGGAATGGTGGTGGCCTTGATCCGCAGCCGCGTGTGTATGGATCTCTCCGGCAGAAACAGCCGTCGAAAGCATCCCCGCAATCAACACGAAGCTAACCAGTAGCCCAATGGGACGCTGGAGCAGAAGGTTTATACGGCGCTGGAGGAGTCGTAGTGACACCGGCGGAGAATGCCTGAGGACCCTCCTGGGGGCAAGAGTCGAATCCGGATGCGGAGCGAAGTATTGGCGGACCCGGTACCGCCGCTTCGACCGGACCAGCGTCTGGCTCGCGTGCGGCGTTGGGTTGCTGGACGTTCCGGGACGTGCCCGGACTGCAAGTTGGTGCGCCTGGAGGGATTCGAACCCCCGACCAATGGCTTCGGAAGCCACTACTCTATCCGGCTGAGCTACAGGCGCTTGGTAGACCGCATGCGCAGACCGCATGGGGTGTGCATTCTAGCGGCAAATTGGCGGCGGCGTGGCAAGCGCGGTGAAACCCCACGGCTGCGGCGCCCCGATCGCCCATAATTGCACGATGAACTATGAGCGCTACGAGCCGGAGCGGGTGCCGGCGTGGAAAGCCCGCCTGCTTCTGTATTGGCAGCTGACCCGCAACGATCGTCCGATCGGCTGGCTTTTGTTGCTGTGGCCCACCTGGTGGGGCCTGTGGCTGGCCGCCGACGGCGTACCGCCGTTGTGGACGTGGTTCGTATTCACCGCGGGAGTCTGGCTGACCCGGTCCGCGGGCTGTGTGATCAACGACTACGCCGATCGCTGGCTCGACCCGCACGTGGAGCGGACCCGCGAGCGGCCGATGGCCACCGGCGCGGTCCGCGGGCGGGAGGCGCTGTTGCTGTTTGCGGCGCTCATGCTGGCCGCGTTCGCACTCGTGCTGACGATGAACACTCTGACCGTATGGCTCAGTCTGGTGGGTCTGGTGCTGGCGGCCAGTTATCCGTACCTGAAGCGCTACACCCACCTGCCGCAGGTGTATCTGGGGATGTCGTTCGGCTGGGCGATTCCGATGGCGTTCGCCGCCGTCACTGGCGAGGTGCCGGCGTTGGCCTGGCTGCTGTACGTGGCCAACATCCTGTGGTCGACCGCCTATGACACCTGGTACGCGATGGTCGATCGCGAGGACGACATCAAGCTGGGCGCCAAGTCCACCGCAATCCTGTTCGGCGATCTCGATCTGGGCGTGCAGGGCGTGCTGTATGCACTGTTCTTCGCGGCCTTGTGGCTGGCCGGCCAGCGCGCCGGACTGGGCGGCTGGTATCACGCCGGTCTGGGTGTGGCCGCCGCGCTGGTGGTATGGGAGTTCTGGATCAGCCGCACGCGCAATCGCGGGCAGCTGTTCCGGGCCTTCGTGCACAACCACTGGGTGGGCATGGCGGTGTTCGCCGGCATTGCCTTGCACTTCGCGCTCGCCGGCTGAGGATTCAGGGCACCCGCGCCGCCACCCAGGCGTCCACCCGCACCGCGCCGGCCTGATACAGCGTTTGCGCGGCGGAGTGCAGCGTGGCGCCGGTGGTCATGACGTCGTCCACCAGCACCAGGTGGGCGGGGAGGTCGAGGCCGGCGCGGACATCGAAGGCGTCTTCCAGGTTGTAGCGCCGGTCCGCGGCATCCAGCCGCGATTGCGGATGGGTCGCCACCGACCGGACCAGCGCGGCGTCCAGCAACGGGATCCGCAGCGCGCGTGCAACAGGTCTCGCCAGTTCCAGCGCCTGGTCGTAGCCGCGCTGACGCAGGCGCGAGCGGTGCAGGGGAACCGGCACGATCGCATCCGGCCGCGGCAGGCCGGCGAAGGCGTCGATCATCAACGCGCTCAGGACGCGTCCCGCGGCAAGGTCGCCATGGAACTTGAAGCGCGGTGCCAACCGGTCCAACGGTGCCGCATACACGCAGGCCGCGCGCACCTCGATCAACGGCGGCGGCTCGGTCACACAAGTGCTGCAGACGAGCGCGGTGGCCGCTCCCTCGGCCGCGACGACAATGGCGTCCGGCAGCGGCAACGCACACCGCAGGCAAGCCTGGTGCTGCCAAGGCAGGGCGGCAGCGCAAATGCCGCACATATCCCGCCCTGATGATCCCGTGGCGCCACATGCCAGGCAGTTGCCAGGCCAGAACGTCTGCAGGAATTGCCGGCTGAAGTCCTCGAAGCGGCCACGCCATGGCTTTTCAACTATCGGTGCCCGCGTTTGGTTGACAGTAAGGGCCATGCTTTCCAGACTGCCCGTCCCGTAAGGCGCCAGCAGCCGGAAAACCCCCATGTCCGTCGTCAGTCAAACCACCACCGCTGCCGGTGACCCGGTAGCGGTCCGCCACGACTGGTCGCGCGGCGAGATTCTCGCGCTGTTCGAGCTGCCGTTGCCCGAGCTGTTGTTTCGCGCGGCAGCCGTTCACCGCAGGAACTTCGACCCCGCCGAGGTCCAGATCAGCACCCTGTTGTCGGTGAAGACCGGCGGTTGCCCGGAAGACTGTGCCTACTGCCCGCAGGCGCAGCGCTACAACACCGGCGTGGATGCACAGAAACTCATGGCGACCGAGACGGTGCTGGAGCGCGCGCGCCAGGCGAAGGCCGCGGGCGCCTCGCGCTTCTGCATGGGAGCAGCCTGGCGTTCACCGGCCGACCGCGACATCCCCAAGGTCGCGGCGATGATTCGCGGCGTGAAGGCCTTGGGGCTGGAGACCTGCGCCACCCTTGGCATGCTCAGCGGTGATCAGGCGCGATCGCTCGCCGATGCCGGACTGGACTACTACAACCACAACCTGGACACCGCGCCGGAGTTTTACGGCGAAGTGATCCAGACGCGCGCATTCCAGGACCGGCTGGATACTCTGGCCCATGTGCGCGAAGCGGGATTGAAAACCTGTTGCGGCGGGATCGTCGGCATGGGCGAATCACGCGAGCAGCGCGCCGGTCTGCTGCAGGCGCTGGCCAACCTTCCCGCGCATCCGGATTCGGTGCCCATCAACCGCCTGGTCAGGGTCGAAGGCACGCCGCTGGCGGACGACGAGAATGTCGTCGAGCTGGACCCGTTCGAATTCGCCCGCACGATCGCGGTCGCGCGGATGCTGATGCCGTGCGCGATGGTGCGGCTGTCCGCCGGGCGCGAAACCATGTCCGACGAATTGCAGGCCTTGTGCTTCCTGGCCGGCGCCAATTCGATTTTCCACGGCGAGGTCCTGCTGACCACCGGCAACCCCGATGTCGACCGTGACACGGCGCTGTTCGCGCGCCTGGGGCTGCGGGCGATGCCTGGCGCAGAACAAGCCGGTAATGGATAGAAGGCTGTGATGTCCAGTGAAACCCGCGGCGGCATGAGAACGCTGTTCGACTACCGCCAGGTGCGCCGGGCGCACTCGCGCGCGGCTGACACCTACGCCGGCACGGCTGCGCTGGAGCAGGAAATTGGCGCGCGACTGGCCGAATCCCTGGACTACCTCGATGACCCCGCACTGGGTCTGGCGTCACCGGGGGTGGTGGTGGATCTGGGCTGTGGCCCCGGCCACATGGCGGCAGGCTTCCAGAAGCGCTGGCCGCAGGCGAGGGTGCTCGCGCTCGACGTCGCCCCCGGCATGCTGGCCCAGGTGCGCCGCCAAGGCAGTGGCTTGCGCCTCAATCCGTTCGCCGCCCGGCCGGTGCCGATCGCCGCCGACGCGCGTGCCCTGCCGCTGGCCGACCGCAGCGTTGACGTGCTGTATTCCAACCTGTGCCTGCAATGGGTGGAGGACTTGCCGGCAGTATTCGCCGGCCTGCGCCGGGTACTCAAGCCCGGCGGCCTGCTGCTGGTATCCACCTTCGGAATGGACACGCTGATCGAGCTGCGGCAGGCATTTGCCGCCGCCGATGACGCGCCGCATGTCAGCCCCTTCACCGCGATCGGTCCGCTGGGCGATGCCCTGATTGCGGCCGGCTTCAAGGATCCGGTGCTGGATCGCGACGAGTTCCATCTGGAGCAATCCGATCTGCCCGGCCTGATGCGGCAGTTGCGTGGGATCGGTGCGACGAATGCGTTGAACGCGCGGCGACGCAGCCTGACCGGGCCCCAGCGCTTTGCCCGCGCGGGTCAGGCGTACGAGGCCATGCGCAACGCCAATGGCCGGCTGCCCGTCACTTGGGAAGCGATCTATGCCCACGCCTGGGGGCCGCCGCCGGGTGCACCGATCCGGGTGGACGGGGTGGACGAGGTGCAGGTGCCCCTGTCGAGCATCCGGGTCCGCCAGCGCTGAACCACCCGCCAAGACCGGCACTCCGGCCTTGGCGTAGATTGCCCTGCATGGCCGACCTTACCCCGCGCAAGCGCGCACTGCTGGCAGTGGCGATCGCCCTGCTCTCGGCGCTGTTCTTCACCTGCACCTACGTGCTCAACCGCGCGGCGGCGACGGGCGGCGGGCATTGGGCGTGGACGGCGTCGCTGCGCTACCTCATCACCCTGCCGTTGCTGCTGCCGCTGATGCGCTGGCAGGGTGGCGTTGGGCCCGTGTGGCGGGCGATCCGGGCCCACCCGCTGCCCTGGCTGGGGTGGAGCACGATCGGCTTTGTGCTGTTCTATCTGGGCCTCAGTTACGCCGCGGCGAGCGGGCCGTCCTGGCTGGTCGCCGGCACGTTCCAGGTGACCGTCATCGCCGGCATGCTGTGCGCGCCGTTTTTATACAGCGACGAGCGCGCCAAGGTGCCCCGGCTGGCGCTGGTGGTGGGCCTGGTCGTGGTCGCCGGGGTGCTGATGATGCAGTTCGGCATGGACGAGGCGGGCCTGGGGCGGGATGGCTGGATCGCACTGGGGTGTGTGACGGTGGCCGCGGTCGCGTATCCGCTGGGCAATCGCGGCCTGCTGCTGCATCTGGAACGGGTTGCCCCGGTGTCCGGCGGGGAGGAGCTCACGGCCACCCAGCGGGTGTTTGGCCTGACCCTGGCCAGCCAGCCGGCCTGGTGGCTGGTGGCGGCCTTTGCCGCCCAGCAGTCCGGTCCGCCGCCGATGAGCCAGGTCTGGCTGGCCGCCGCGGTGGCGGTCGGGGCGGGGATTATCGCCACCGTGCTGTTCTTCCAGGCGACCGGCATGGTCCGCAACAATCCCACTGCGCTGGCCGCCACCGAGGCGATGCAGGCGGCGGAGATCCTGTTCGCGACGGTGCTGGGGGTCGCGTTGCTCGGCGAAGCGTGGCCGCAGGGTCGCGCGCTGTACGGCGCGCTGGTGGTGATGGCCGGCATCGCGGTATTCAGCTGGATCGCAGCGCGCGACGCGGCCGGCAGCCCGCCCGCGGTGCGGGCCTTGCGTAGCGAACGCGGCGCCTGATGCGCTCGGAACCGCGCAGTCGCACACGGCGTTCAGCCGACGCGCTATAACGTCGGACTCACCTGATCTGTTGCGAGTGCCGCCATGTTCAACCCCATGACCATAGCCATGGCCGTCTCCATCGCCACGCTGCTGGGCAGCAGCCTGCTTCCCGCCAAAGCGCAGCAGTCTGCCGCGGGCGCCATCGAGCAATGGGGGTTTGATCCCTCCGCGCTGGTCGCCGACGGTCATGAACTGCTGCTGCGCGCTCCCGACAGCGCGATCGACCGCGTGTTCCAGGCCGCCCGCGTCAGTCTCGCGGACCCCAACGAAGCCGCGGTGCTGTGTCCGCTGTTCGATCCCGGCAGCGACCGCAGCCTGGCGGCACTCAACGAGGTCGCCAACCGGTTGGGACCGGAGCACAGCAGCCGCTTTGCCGGTGCCGTCGCCAACCTGTTCGTCGCTGCGGTGCAATCGCCGCGGCAGCCGTTCGACAAGAAAGCGGCCCTGCAGGGTCTGAAGTCTTCGGGCGTGCGCGCCGCGCTGATCAATGACGGGTTTGTCGCCGGCCTCAACGGATCCGACCAGCAGGCACGTTGCCGCTCCATCCGCTGGTTGATGGATGATCTGCACGGGCAGCCCCTGCAGCAGCGGGCTGCGGTGACGCGGCTATTGCTGGCCGAAGGCCTGGGGCAGTTGGCCGATGCCTCCGGAGCTCCCGGCAAGACCCGCGGCTGAGGCGGCGGTGGGCATCAGGCCGGAGTAGCCAGCGCCAGTAATTCGGGCAGCGCGTGCAGGTCGATATTGCCGCCGGTGATGACAATGCCGACCTTGCGGCCGGCGAACAGCTCCGGATTTGCCAGCACGGCCGCCAGTGCGATCGCCGCCGATGGCTCGACCACGAGCTTCATGCGTTCCCAAAGCAGCAGCATCGCATCGATGGTCCGCGCATCCTCGACCAGCAGGATGTCGCGCACATGCTCTCGTATCAGTGGGAAAGTCAGGGTGCCGAGCTCGGCACGCAGGCCGTCACAGATCGTCTCAGCCACCCGCCCGGTGATACGCTCGCCATCGCGAAGGGAGTCGTGGGCATCGCGGGCGCCCGCAGGTTCCGCGCCGAACACGGCAATTCCCGGATCCACCCCGTGTGCAGCCAATGCACTGCCCGACAGCAGGCCGCCGCCGCTCACCGGGACCACCAGGGTGTCGATGTCCGGCGATGCACGCAGCAACTCCAGCGCCGCCGTGCCCTGACCGGCGATGACCCGCTCGTCGTTGAACGGATGCACCAGGATCGCGCCGGTTTCCGCCAGCACGCGCGCGGTCACGTTTTCGCGCGATGCGTGGTTCGGCTCGCAGCGCACGATACGCGCGCCATAGGCTTCCATCGCGGCCAGCTTGACCCGTGACGCGCCGTGCGGCACCACGACCGTGGCGGAGATGCCGCGCTCGCGGCATGCCAGCGCCACGGCGCCGCCATGGTTGCCCGAACTGTGGGTCACGATCCCACGCGCCGCTTCCGCGTCGGTCAGCGAGAACACGGCGTTGCACGCCCCGCGGAACTTGAACGAACCGCCGCGCTGAAGGTTCTCGCATTTGAAATAGAGTTTGCAGCCGGCGAGAGCATCCAGCGTCCGCGCCCGCAGGACCGGGGTGGGATGCGCGTGCGGGGCGATCCGCGCAGCCGCGGTCATGATGCGATCAAAATCCGGCGGCGCGCCGGGCAGGGGGGAGGGGCGGGCGGACTCGGTATTGTTCATGGGGGCAAGCGTAGCCGATGTAGCGCGCTACCGAGATCGCGCGCGGCGGTGCGAAAAAATTAAGCGCCAGTTCAACGGTGGTGGGCGACGATGCAGTCACAATCCATCGGGGGGGTGCGCGAATGTTCCGCAAACTACTGCTTCCCGCACTCGCTGTCGGCCTGCTTGGCGGCTGCGTGTCCAGCGGCTACCAATACGACCGCGGCGGCTATTACTACGGCCAGCCCTCCACCACCTACCGTTACGACGATGGCTACTACAACGGCCGGTATGACGGCCGCTACGGGTATCCGGGCAGGGCTCCGGGGTATTACGGGAACTTCGGATACGGGAGCGCGTATTACGGGGGCGGCAACCGCTATCCCGGATACGGTTACGGCGGCTATCCCTACGGTTATTACCGGCCGCCGGTGATCGTGGTGCGCCCGGGACACGACGGCAACCACGGGTACCGTCCGCCCTCGCAGGGAAATCGCAACGATCGTGCGCCGTGGCGTGACTACGAGCGCCTGCAGAACGAGCGCATCCAGCATTCCACGCCGCCGCCCCCCGGCAACCGCCCCAGTTCGGCAGTGTTGCGCCCTGCGGTCCCGGCGCAGCCGCGCCCGATGGCGGCGCCCGACCGGCCGATGCCGCAATCCAATCAGGGAGAGCGCAATTCGCGCAGCGACCGGATGATCGAGCGCGCCCGGATCTCCCGCCAGGAGGAGTGAACGGGTTGCAGACCCCAGCTCCCGCCTGCGCCAGCTATTGACAAACTGCGTCGGAATGCGACGTAATCAGTTCGCAGCTCTATGCCGATGACCGGCGAGGATTCTCGG
This sequence comes from Lysobacter sp., assembly GCA_039930265.1. Lineage (GTDB taxonomy): Bacteria > Pseudomonadota > Gammaproteobacteria > Xanthomonadales > Xanthomonadaceae > Novilysobacter. The sequence continues at coordinate 8,917 of JBDSPO010000214.1, forward strand.
ATCCCCCCTGTTCCGCCCTTGTCCGGCGTCGGCGCCTCCACTGAAAGCCCCGCTCAGCGGGGCTTTCGCCTTTTCGGGGCGGAGGCTCTCCGGTGTGCGGGACGGGCCCGGCGGCACCGTCTGCGTTCGTCCGTGGCCAAGACGGCCGGCGCACAAGGGGATGCGGGTCGCGCGCTCACAAAAAAAGGGCCGAATGTCCCCCGACATTCGACCCTGGTGCTTCCCCAACAGGCACGTGGTCGGCCCTGTTCCAATCCCGACCGGCGCCTGGCGCCTGCCCCGTTGGGTGCACGAGTGGTATCGCACGAAGCGTGCCAAGTCTAAAGAGCCGGGCAAAGCCGAATGTCGGGCGCAGAACAGGACCACGCGACGTCAGGCGATTCAGGCCCCAAGTAGTTGATCGGCGTAGAATTCGCATCTGATATGAGCAACGACTTCTTCCAATACGACGTGATTGTGGTCGGCGGCGGCCACGCCGGCACCGAGGCGGCCCTGGCGTCGGCGCGGGCGGGCGCGCGCACCCTGCTGTTGACCCACAACATCGAGACGATCGGCGCGATGAGCTGCAATCCGGCCATCGGCGGCATCGGCAAGGGTCATCTGGTGCGCGAGATCGACGCGCTGGGCGGTGTGATGGCGCATGCCGCCGATGCGGCTGGCATCCAGTGGCGTCGGCTCAACGCCAGCAAGGGCCCGGCGGTGCGGGCGACCCGCTGCCAGGCCGACCGCAGTCTGTACCGGGCGTTTATCCGCACCGCCGTGGAGCGCCAACCCGGGCTGACGGTGTTCCAGTCCGCGGTGGACGACATCGATTTCGACGGCGGCAAGGTCGAAGGCGTGACCACGCACGCGGGGCTGCGCTTTCGCGCGTCGGCGGTGGTACTCACCGCGGGCACGTTCCTGGCCGGCAAGATCCACATCGGCCAGTCCTCACACGCGGGCGGCCGGGTCGGCGATCCGCCCTCGGTCACGCTGGCCCGGCGCCTGCGCGAAGGTCCGTTCGTGGTCGATCGTCTGAAGACCGGCACGCCGCCGCGGATCGACGGCCGCAGCCTGGA
>JBDSPO010000215.1:0-3469 GCA_039930265.1 Lysobacter sp.
ATCTCGGCGGTAAGTGCCCAGACCATCGAGGAAAAGGGCTTCGAGGACGTGCGCGATATCGCCGCGTTCACGCCAGGCTTCTCGTTCCGGTCCGCGTTCGGACGTGGCTTCGATCGCCCGGTGATCCGCGGCATGTCCAATATCCAGGGCGAGCCGAACGCCTCGTTCTTCATCGACGGCATCTTCGTGGACGGTGACATCTCCGCTTACGGGCTGGAGAACCTGGAGCGGGTCGAGGTGATCCGCGGTCCGCAGTCGGCGGCCTTCGGCCGGCGCACCTTCTCCGGCGCGGTGAACTACATCACCAAGCGTCCGGGGACCCGTCCGGGCGGCAAGCTCAGCGCGTTGGCCGGCAATTACGGGCAGTACAAATACGCCGGCAGCTACTCCAACACCACCAACGAGGGTGCGCTGGGGTTTGACGTCAGCTTTATCCACCGCGGCAACGACAGCATCTACTACAACCCGATCTCGGGCACCGACGATCTGGGTGGCACCGAAAGCACCGGCATGATGGCCTCGGCCGTGTGGAACGCGACCGACAACCTGGAGCTGCTTGGTCGTGTCATGTACCAGCAGACGGACGACGAGTTCTATGCGATCTCCCGGTTGGGCGCGAATGCCGCCAACTGCTACGCACCCAACTACACCGGCGGCCGGATTCCCGGCGCGGGGTTCCCGATCACCAGCACGCGGCGTCGCGGCTATTTCTGCGGAGAGCTGAAAACGCCCTCCGAGTTCCCGATCAACACGCCCGTCTATGAAGCGGCCGGGTATCCGGCCGGCAACCGCGGGCACAAGATGCGCTCCAGCCTGGTCGCCAACTACTACTTTCCGAACAACTGGCAGCTGACGTCCACCTCGGCGTACAACAAGTCCACGACCTGGGCAGGCAACGATCAGGACTACAGCGGTATCCGCGGCTTCGGCGGCGCGTTCGAAACCTTTGGCAAGGGCAAGACGACCGACTACTCGCAGGACCTGCGCATCACCACCGATCTGGAGAAGCCGGTCTACGCGACCTTTGGCGGCTACTACTACCATCAGAGCCCCGAGCCGGGCTACCGCGGTGATCTGGCCGGCTACGGTCTGCGCCCGGGTACCCCTACCGGTAGGCCGGTCGCGGTCATGACCGACCCGCAGGGCAGCACGGTCAACAAGGCGGTGTACGGGTTCGTCAACTGGGACATCAATGACCAGTGGACCGCGTCGCTGGAGGGGCGCTACGCCATCGATGAGCTGACGGTGGCGGCAGTGGACCAACGCAGTCTTGTCATCAACGGGGTGCCGACCCTCGTGTCCCGGCCGTACGCGCTAAGCAATACGCTGAAGAGTTTCACCCCGCGAGCCACCCTGGGCTATCAGTGGCAGGACAACATCCACGTGTTCGGCCTCGTCTCCAAGGGCACGAAGCCCGGCGGCTTCAACCTCGACATCCAGCGTGCCGACTTCACCGAGGAATCGCGCGAGGAGCTGATCGCCCGCGGATTCGACACCTTCGACGAGGAGACGGCCTGGAACTACGAGTTGGGGATCAAGACCGGCTGGGATGACAACCGTCTGATGGTCAACGCCAGCGTGTTCTGGATCGACTGGACCAACCAGCAGTTGACCGAAGGGGGGCCGGCTCGCCTGCTCAACAACACGTTCTTCTCCACTTCGTACACCTCCAACATCGGTGAGTCGCAGATCCGCGGCTTCGAGCTGGAATCGCAGTGGGCGTTCTCGCCGGGCTGGCTGGGCACGATGTCCTACTCCTACACCGATGCGGAAATCACCAAGTTCTTCAGCCAGGGTCAGGCCGACCTGATCTGCGAGAAGCGCTTCTGTCTGCCGACTGACCCGGAAGGCTCGTCGGAAGGCAAGATGCTGCCGCGCGTGCCGAAAACCAAGTTGGCGGTGGGCCTGCTGTACGAGGGTCAGCTGGCCAACGGGTGGGGCTGGAGCGCCAACGGCGACGTGAACTTCGAGAGCAAGCGTTGGGACATCGCCAACCTCGCCTACGCGGGTGACTCCACCACGGCAAACTTCCGCTTCAGCGTGGCACCCAGCGACAGCTGGAGGGTGAGCGCGTTCGTCCGCAACGCCTTCAACGACGATGCTGCCGAGGACATCACCCGATACCTGGATCCGGAAGCGTTCATCGCGATTCCGGCCGTACCACCGGCCACCGGGTTGCAGGTTACCCAGCGCACCGATTTCGCGGTCAGCGCCCCGCGTCCGCGGATGTATGGAGTTGAGGTGAGCTACCAGTTCTAAGCCAACGCCCGCTGCCGGCGCGCGAGATCTATCGCGCCGGCAGCGGGCTTTTCGTTTCTGCACTCGGGATTGGAACCATGCACAGAAGACACTTCCTGAAAGGCACCGTCGGCGCCGCCGTGCTCGGCATGCTTGGCTGTGCGACCGCGCCCAAAGCGCCGGTCGCCGGTGAGCGACGCAGCGATGTGATCGTCATCGGTGCCGGTCTTGCCGGTCTTGCGGCGGCCCAGGCACTGCAGGACTCCGGCGCACGGGTGACCGTGCTGGAAGGCAACAACCGCATCGGCGGTCGCTTGAACACCATCGAGCGCAACGGTCTGCGCTTCGAGGTCGGTGGCGTCCAGGTCGGGGCAGGGTATGAGCGTGTCCGTGCTCACGCCAAGCGCGTGGGCATCGCGATCGCGCCACCGGACATTGTGATGACCGGACCGGACGGGCGGCCGCTGCCAAACGCGCTGATCCTGCCGGGTGGCACCGTGTCCAGCAACGACTGGGTTACCAGCCCGCTCAACACCTTGAAGGGCCGCGAGCATGGCCTGCCGCCCCCGAGCCTGTTGCATGTGGCGATGAACACGATCGCGCTGGAACAGCTGGCCGGCTGGAACGATCCTGCCAACCTGGCGCTGGACATCCCGCTGCGCGACCATCTCGCGGCGCAGGGCTGGTCCTCGCAGGCACTGGACTGGATGGACGTCGCCGACAGCTACACCTCGCTGCGGACCATCAGCGCGCTGGATGCCCTTCGTCGCGGCGCTGAACTCAAGGACGGCCCGCGCGCGCCGCCGGGCTGGGTGACCAAGGGCAGCCAGGCGCTGCCCGAGGCGATGGCGGCCGCGCTTGAATCGCCCCCGTTGCTTGGCATGGAAGTGCTGGCGATCGAGCAGAACGCCCGCGGCATTGAAGTCAACTGCAAGGACGGCCGCCGCTTCCGCGCCGACCATGTCGTGATGACGGTGCCCAGCGGTCCGCTGAGCCGGATCAAGATCCACCCGTTGCCGCCCGCGGCGCAGTCCGCAGTGTGGGCGGCACGCCGCAGCAATTCGGTGACCACCATCCATCTGCATCCGACGCGCCCCTTCTGGGAGACCGATGGCCTGCCGATGAACATGTGGAACGACGGCCCGCTGCAGCGCGTGATGGCGGTGCCCGATACCGCAGGCACGGTGCAGCGGCTGATTGTCTGGCTCAACGGTGCGGCCGCCGACCAGGC
>JBDSPO010000216.1:0-2748 GCA_039930265.1 Lysobacter sp.
CGCCAACCCGTGCCCGAAACTCAGCAGGCCGCCCGAAGGCGGCCTGCTGTCCATAGGCGAGTGACCCGCCGAAGTCACCCGGCGACTGGCACCGGTTTGCGCGGGCCGCGGGCCCAGCGTCCGCCAATTTCCTTGCGCAGTTCCTCCAGACCGTGGCTGGCGCCGGACAGCTTGATCTGGCCGTAGCCTTCCAGGGCGGTGGACATGGCGTCGCTGCCCAGGGCGTTGGTGGTGTCTTCCACCTGGGCAATCAGGCGCTGCAGGCGTTCCAGCACCGGGCGCAGGCGGTCCAGGGCCTGCAGGTCGGCCTGGGCCTCGGTCAGGTTGAGGCTGGGTGGGACGATCTGCGGGTTCTGCTGCAGTACGCGGATGGTCTGGCGGGTGAAGACCTCGGACTTGTCGCCCATGTAGGTCATGCGCCTGCGTTCGTCCGGGTCCAGCGACAGCAGGTTGGGCAACGCGGCTTCTATCTGGGCCAGGCCGACCAGGGCGGCGGCCTGCTGTTCTTCGGTGATGGTGAGGGAAATCAGGTTCTGGCTCACGGGCATTGCTCCTTTGCATTCCATGTGATGGATGGCCCGATATCCGGGCCGGTGGTGCTTCCAGGCGCCTGTCGCCGGGCAGCGGATGGAAATGTCGCAGGAAGAAAGTGGTTCGGCAGTCAGGCGATTGCCCGTTGTCGCGTAGGAAAACCCTGACCCCTCGCTTGCGGGCGGGGCGTCCACCGGCTGCATCGGTTAGCCTTGCCCGGGGATTTACGGGGAGTGTGTGTGACCAAGACGGACAAAGACGCAATCGAAGCCTTTATTGCGAAGTGGCAAGGCGTTTCGGCCTCCGAACTTTCCACCTCGCAGAGCTTCCTGCTGGATCTGTGCCGCCTGCTGGGCGTGGACAACCCGCACCCCACGGCCGAACAGGACTACATGTTCGAGCGGCCCATCACCTTCAGTCATGGCGATGGCAGCAGCAGTGCCGGGCGTATCGACCTGTACCGGCGCGGCGCGTTCGTGCTCGAGTCGAAGAAGCTCAAGGCGGCGGCGCATACCAGGGGCTTCGATGAGGGCATGCTGCGTGCGCGCAGCCAGGCCGAAGGCTACGCCCGCGCGCTGCCGGCCGCCGAAGGGCGCCCACCGTTCCTGGTGGTGGTGGATGTGGGCAACCGCATCGAGCTGTACTCGGAGTTCTCACGCTCCGGCGCTACCTACACGCCATTCCCCGATCCGCGCAGTCATCGCATTGCGCTGGACGAGCTGCGCAAGCCGGAAATCCTGGACCGGCTGCGCCGCATCTGGACCGATCCGCTGTCGCTGGACCCCAGCCGCGAGTCGGCGCGGGTCACGCGCGATATCGCCGCGCGCCTGGCCAAGCTGGCCCGCAGCCTGGAGCAGGCGCGGCATGACCCGGAAGTGGTGGCCCAGTTCCTGATGCGCTGCCTGTTCACCATGTTTGCCGAGGACGTGAAGCTGTTGCCCAACAACAGCTTCCGTGACCTGCTGCTGCGGCATGCGGAGCAGCCGGAAACCGCGATGCGCATGCTGGCGCAGTTGTGGCGCGACATGGACAGTGGTGGGTTTTCCGCAGTGTTGGCCAATGAGGTGTTGCAGTTCAACGGCAAGCTGTTCAAGCAGCCCGATACGTTGCCGCTGGATCGCGAGCAGCTTGGCCTGCTGATCGAGGCGGCGCACGCGGACTGGCAGCACGTGGAGCCGGCGATTTTCGGCACCCTGCTGGAACGCGCACTAAGCCCGGGCGAGCGGCACAAGCTGGGCGCGCACTACACGCCACGCGCCTACGTGGAGCGGCTGGTGCTGCCCACGGTGATCGAGCCGCTGCGTGAGGAATGGAGCAATGCGCAGGCGGCGGCGTTGACCCTGGCGGCGGAAGACAGGCCGGATGAGGCGGTGCAGGCGTTGCTGCGTTTCCATCACCGGCTGTGCACGGTGCGGGTGCTGGACCCGGCCTGCGGCAGCGGCAATTTCCTGTATGTGACGCTGGAGCACCTGAAGCGCCTGGAAGGCGAGGTGCTGAATGCGCTGGATGAGTTGGGCCATCGGCAGACCGGGTTGGCGCTGGGCGGTGAGCGGGCCGATGGGCTGGGCGGGGAAACGGTCGACCCGCATAACCTGCTGGGCATCGAGTTGAATCCGCGCGCGGCGGCCATTGCCGAGGTGGTGTTGTGGATCGGCTATCTGCAGTGGCATTTCCGCACGCGCGGCGATGTGAATCCGCCGTCGCCGGTGATCCGCGATTTCCGCAATATCGAAAACCGCGATGCGGTGCTGGCATATGACCGCATGGAATACGTGACCGACGCGCACGGTGTGCCGGTGACGCGCTGGGATGGGGAGACGATGAAGGTTTCTCCGGTGACGGGTGAAAAGGTGCCGGACGATACCGCACGCAAGCCGGTTGAGAACTACATCAACCCGCGCAAGGCGGCGTGGCCGCAGGCGGATTTCGTGGTGGGGAATCCGCCGTTTATTGGCAACAAGCGCATGCGCACGGCGCTCGGTGATGGGTACGTGGAAGCGTTGCGCGGCGTGTGGCCGGACGTGCCGGAGTCGGCGGATTTCGTCATGTACTGGTGGCATCACGCCGCGCAGCTGACCCGTCGCGGCGCGCTGCAGCACTTCGGCCTGATCACCACCAACTCGATCAGCCAGACGTTCAATCGCCGCGTGATCGAAGCCGCCTTGCTCCCTTCTCCCTTCGGGGCGCGGGGGGGAGAAGGCAAAGAGCAGCCGCTGT
>JBDSPO010000217.1:0-4164 GCA_039930265.1 Lysobacter sp.
GGGGCCGCCGCCGAGGGATCCAGCTGCTATCACCTCTCCCCCGCAGGCGGGGCCGAACCGGCCGGACTGGCGATGATGTTCGAGAACGGCGGCTTCGTCCGCTACTCGGTGTCCGCCGGCGATCTCACCGCGCCCGGCGGCGGCGCGCGCGGCATGGATCTCGCCGGGATCGAGGCGCTCTACCCGGGTAAGGCGGTGGCGTCGGGGCACAAGTACGTGCCCGGCGGCCACAGCCTGCGGATCGAGCAGGACAGTGGCGGGCACGTCTTGGTGTTCGAAACCGACCCCGCCGGAGTGGTCACCGAATGGCGGGTCGGCGTGCCGCCGCAGGTGGATTACGTCGAAGGCTGCAGCTGAGACGAGCCACCCGCCTTGCCCGCCGCCGTCCATGCGCGTAACCCTTTCAACGCCAGCGCGACGAAGACCAGATAAAGCACGGCGGTGACGTTGAGCGACTTGACCAGATACATGCCCACGTAGACGACGTCGACCGCGATCCACAGCCACCACGCGGCCGCATGCCTTCTCGCCTGCCACCACTGGGCCACCAGACTCAGCGCGGCGAGCATGGCGTCCAGCCAAGGCAGGGCGGCGTCGGTGTAGGTGTGCATCGCCGCGCCCAGCGCGATGCCGAACGCCACGCCGATACCGAGATCGCGGATGCGATGCCGGGGTGGCAGCGGTGCAATGCTGATCCGCCCATCGTGCCGGGCCTGACGGCGCCAGTGGAACCAGCCGTAGCTGAGGAACCCGGCGAAGGCGACCTGCAGCAGCGCGTCCGAGTACAGCTTGGCCTCGGCGAACACCAGCGCGTACAGGGCGACCGAGACCAGACCGACCGGCCAGGCCAGCATCCGCCGCTGCGCCATCAGCCACACGCCCAGAATGCTCACGGCCACCGCTGACCACTCCAGCATCGCGGGGTTCATAGCGCGAAGGACACCGACAGGCGCACCTGCCGCGGCGCGCCGGGGAACAGGTAGTAGTCACCCGAGCTGCTGCCGGTGTCGCGCCAGTAGAAGCGGTTGAACACATTGTCCACCGACAGGTTCCAGCTCACCGGATGCTCGCGCAGCTGGTGCTGGAAGCGCAGGCCAGCATCGACGACGTGATAGCCCGGCGCACGCACGCGGCCGTCGGCGGTGGCCACGTTGGAGGAGGCGTGACGCCAGCCGCCGGTGACGCCCAGACCGGCCACGAACGGCAGCTGGTAATCCAGATGCAGGCTCGCGCGGTTCTTCGGCACGTTGATCAGCTGGTGACCTTCGAACGCCGGCGTGCCGGTGTCGCGCGCACGCGCCTGCAGCACGCTCGCGCTGGCGGTTACCTGCAGCTGATCGGTGATGCGTCCGCGCGCGGTCAGCTCCAGGCCGGTATGGATCTGTTGGCCTTCTTCGACGAAGGTGTAGCCCGCATCGCTGCCATCGGGCTTGGCGTACTGGAACGGCTGACTGGTCCGGAACAGCGCCGCGCCCAGCGTGAGCGATGCCGACGAGGCGAACTTGATCCCCAGCTCCGCTTGGCGCGAGCGCACCGAGGGCAGGAAGGCACCGTCGTTGGCGGTCCAGAACGGCGCCTCCTGGCCCAGCGAGAGGCCGGTCACGTAGCTGGCGTAGGCGTTGACCTGATCGGTCGCGCTCCAGATCACTGCCGTCTGCGGCAGGAAACGTGAGAGCTGGCTGTCGCGCTCAAGCGCGCCGCGTTTGTCCCAGGCCCGCTCGTCCAGGCGCACGAAGCGGCCGCCGGCCAGCCACTGCCAGTCCTCACCGAAGCTCATGCGGTCCAGCACGAACGCCGCCGTCTGCCGGCTCTCCAGGCGACGCACCGAATCCCCGGGCATCCGCGGCGACGGGGTGAACGGGGGCACCTGGGTGTCGTGGATGTTGCCGGTGCCGACGTAGCGGTTCACGTTGAGGCGTTTGTCCACGGTGCGATCGAAGCCGTCCACGCCGATGGTCAGCTGATGGCCGACGCTGCCGGTCGCGAAGCTGCCCCGCAGCTCGGCGCGCACCTCCTGGTTGCGCCGGGTGTCATCCGGGCTGCGGTAGTCGTAGATGTCGTAATCGCCGTTGGGCGCGAAGCTGTTGCCCGGCACGCTGCCGTCGGCGCATTGCGCGGCGTAGTAGCAGCCGTACGCGAACGCGACGTTGTCATCGATCACCGAGCGGCTGTGGCTGGCCGACACGCGTGACTGCCAGGCCGGACTGAAGTCGTAGGTGTGCAGCGCAGTGACGTTGCTGCTGTCGATGCCCACCGGCTGCTGCCAAGCCTGGTGGCCCAGCATGCGGGTGCGATCCACCTCGCCGGGCAGCGCAACGCCGCCCAGCAGCTGATAGCCGGAGGCCGAGCGCTGCGCGCTGGTCTGGTAGTTGGCATCGACCTCCAGCTTGCCGCGCTCGCCGATCAGCCAGTCGGTCGCCAGAGAATAGAAATTGCGCCGGCCATCGGCGTGCTCGATGTACGAGGCGCTGTCATCCCAGGCGGCGTTGAAGCGCACGCCAAAGCGCGGCGACAGCCAATGACCCACGTCGATGGCGGCGTAACGAGATCCTTCCGCATCCGTGGCCAGGGTGATGGTGCGCACGTCCGCGGGACGCTTGCCCACGTAGTTGATGATCCCGCCGGGCGCCATCACGCCCGCCGCGAGCCCGGCTTCACCTTTCAGGATTTCCACCTGTTGCACGTTCTCCAGCGCCAGCCGCTGCTCGCCGGTGATCGCCAGGCCATTGAAACGGTAGCCGGTGCCGGGATCCAGCGGGAAGCCGCGGATGGCGATGTTCTGGTAATAACCAACGGGGGCGTAACTGTCGCCGAGCGACGCATCGTTGTTCGCCAGCTCGGACAGCGTGCGCACCTGGCGACTGTCGAGCAGCGCGCGGTCGAGGATGGCGATCGACGCCGGAGTGCCCTTCCAGTCACCCGCCCCAAAGCTGCTGGTTTGGGTGTCCCGCTGCGCGGGCTTGCCGGCCTGTACGCGGACCGCGTCCAGTTCGGTCGGCGAACGGTCAGACTGGTCTGAGGCCGTTTCATTGGCGTGCAGCGGCAGTGCCGCGCAGAGGGCGGCGGTCAACAGGGAGATTTGGTAGGAGCGGTTCATTCGATTCGTCATCAGCCAAAGGGAGACGAAGCGAAGGCGCGCAAGCGCACCCGGCCCTGACGGCGGTGTGCCTGCTGCTCAAAGCTCCCTACGCCGGTGCAAACCGGATCAGGTTCCAAGGGACTCTCTCAGCCTGGTCAAACCAGGCACCCCCGCTTCAGTGGTCTATTTAGCCACAACGCGCAGAAGTTTGCCCGTGGCGGTTCAGGCAACCGCGTGCAGAGCCGCGAGCAGCTGCCCGCCCTCGCGAGTCCGGAACCAGTCCGCGTGCCCCAGCAGGAAACTGCGATAAGCCAACTCGGCGTTGGCGCTCGAGCCGGTAATGCCGTGGAAGTACTCGACTTCCGACAACGAAAAATCGAGGTGGACCACCGGCAGCAAGTCTGCCATCAGATGCACCTGCGCGGCAGACAGGGGCCGCACGTGTCGGTAGCCGGCGAGCAGGGCCAGCGCGGACTCCGCGTGCACGGCCTGCCCACCTCGCTCCAGCGCCAGCCATGCGACTGCGTTGCGCTCGATGGCGGTGGCCAGGTCGAACAACGCGCTGGTGGGTGATGCCAGGCCGAAGTCGAACACGGTGTCCACCACCATGCCGCTGCCGTTGTAGCGCCAGAGCAGGTTGGAGACATGCCAATCGTTGTGCGCCCACAACCGCGGCTCGGTCTGCAGACGCTCGGCGAGGCCGGCGTGCCACGGCAGGATGGATCGCTGGAGATCTTCCTCCCATGGCTGGCCGGCCAGCCAGTCGGCCAGCGCCGGGCGATCGGCCAGATCCCGTTTGAGTGCCGTGATCGGATCGCTCGCGCGGATAAGGTCGTCGCGCGCCACCAGCACATGGGTGCTGCGCTGCGTGCCCCGGTAGCCGGCCGACGCCCGGTGCAGGGTGGCGAGCATCCGCCCGGCCTCCCACGCCTGATCCGGATCGGTCAGAGGGGTCCACGAGGGCGCATCGCGGTAGAGATCGTCGCCGTCGCCCACCGCATGCAGCTCGTATGTCCAGCCCTCATGCTCGATCGCGGTGTGGCCGTGGCTGTCGTGCAGGACGTGTACCACCGGGACCCCCGCCC
>JBDSPO010000218.1:0-2815 GCA_039930265.1 Lysobacter sp.
GCAACCCTGGGCTACGTGCTGTCGCCCGATGGCCGGTCTGTGCTGCTGATCCATCGCAACGCGCGCGCCGATGACCAGCACCTGGGCAAGTACAACGGCCTGGGGGGCAAACTGGAAAGTGGCGAAGACGTCGCCGCCGGGATGCGCCGCGAGATCTTCGAGGAGGCGGGTATCCAATGCGAGCAGATGCGGCTGCGCGGCACGATCAACTGGCCGGGCTTCGGCAAGCGCGGCGAGGACTGGTTCGGGTTCGTGTTTCTGATCACCCGCTACACCGGTACCGCCTTCACCAGCAACCACGAAGGCAATCTGGAGTGGGTCCCGCTGGAGCGCCTGCATGACGTGCCGATGTGGGAAGGCGACCGCGAATTCCTGCCAATGGTGTTCGACGATGACCCGCGGCCATTCCACGGGGTGATGCCCTACAAGGGCGGTCGACTGGTGTCCTGGCAGTACTCGCGGGCGTGAGCCGGCTGACCGGGACACCTCCCCTCACACCAACTCGTCGCCTTCGACCACTCCCAGATTGGTGGATGCCTCGTTGTAGACCGCCATATCGATCATGCCCGTCTCTTTGGCGACCAGCACCGGCACCAGCATCTGCCCGGTGACGTTGGTCATCGTGCGCGCCATGTCCAGCACCCGGTCGATCGCCACCAGATAACCGATGCCCTCCAGCGGCAGGCCGGCGGCCGACAGCACCAGGGTAACCATCACTATCGCTGTGCCCGGGACTCCCGCCGTGCCGAAGCTTCCCAGCACCGACGCCAACATGATTACCAGGTACTGCGTCGGCGCCAGCTCGAGGCCGAAGTACTGCGCAACGAACAGGCTGGTCAAAGCCGGGAAGATCGCCCCGCAACCGTCCATTTTGATGCTTGCGCCCAGTGGCACCGCGAAGGACGTGTAGTCCTTGTCCACGCCCAGGTTGTGGGTCACCGCGCGCATCGCCGCGGGCATCGAGGCGAAACTCGATGACGTTGCGAACGCCACCTGCATCGCGGGCGCGGCGCCGCGGAAAAAGCGGACCGGATTCAGTCCGTGGCTGAGCAGCAGCCCGCCATAGACGAAAACAATGTGCAGCGCGCACGCCAGATACAGCGCGAATACGAACATCCCGAGCGGCAGCAGCTTCTCGAACCCGTATGAACCGACCAGCGCCGCGATCAGGCCGAAGGTCCCCAGCGGTGTCATTTCGAGCACGAAGCGGGTGACCTGGATCATCGTCTCGCTGGCTTCGCCGGCAAGCTTGCGCAGCGCGGGGGTCCGGTCGCCGAGCTTCACCAGCGCGAAACCGACCAGGCCGGCGAACACGATGACCTGGAGAATCTTGCCCTCGGCCAATGCCGCGAAAGGGTTGCCCGGGACGACATCCAACAACACCTGGACCACCGACGGAATTTCACGCACCTGGTAGTCAGCCGCCATGGTCAAGCCCGTGACGCCGGCGCCGGGTTGCAACACCCAGCCCACACCGAGCCCGACACACACGGCCAGCGCGGCGGTGGCGGCAAACCAGGCAAAGGTCCGTCCCCCGAGCGCGGCGACGGACTTCTGCCCATGCAGAGATGCAACTGCATTGATGACCGCGAAAAGCACCAGAGGCACCGCAATCATCCGGATCAAGGTCACGTAGACCGTCCCCAGCGGCCCGAACCAGGTCTCGGCGGCCGGCCCGGCCAGCCAGCCGGCAAACGCACCCAGCACGAAGCCCGCGAGCACGCGCTTCCAGAAGGGAATCGACAGCCACCAGGACACTATTGTCATCAGAACGCCAATCGCGGATCAACTTGCACGATAGCGGAGCCGGGAACCGCCGGCGATCACATCAGCGAAACAGGCCGGCCATGCTGACGCAACAGTTGCACCGCATAATGGAACGTTCCGTCGCTTCCGGGTCCCGTCTGCATGCGTCCATACCCTCCGTTCCGTTCCCCCAGCGTGATCCTCGTCCCGGCGCTGCTTGTGGCTGCGTGTGCCAGCACTGCCCCGGCGGTTGCTCCGCTGCCGGCGCCCTCGGGCAACCACGAAGTCACCGTGGAGGTGCCCGCGATCCAGCGGCCGCAGCAGGAAACTGCCCAATGGTGGTTTCGCGACGGCGCCGCGCAGGCAGCCGGGCGCGGTGCGCTGGGTGGTCAGGCGAAGAACGTAATCCTGTTTGTCGGCGATGGCATGAGCCTGCCCACCGTGGCGGCCGCACGCATCCTGGAGGGTCAGCAAAAAGGCGGCGCAGGTGAGGACCACCGTCTGAGCTGGGAGCACTTCCCCGCGACGGCAATGAGCAAGACCTACAACACCGACATGCAGACCCCCGATTCCGCCGGCACGATGAGTGCGATGGCGACCGGGGTGAAGACCCGCTCTGGCGTGATCAGCATTGGGCAATCCGCAGCCTACGGCGACTGCAAAGGCGCGCTGGCAGCCCCGATGATCACCCTTTGGCAGCTCGCAGCCGGCAGCGGCATGGCCACCGGCGTGGTCACCACCGCCCGCGCCACCCACGCCACCCCGGCCGCGACGTTCAGCCACTCGGCTGAGCGCGGTTGGGAGTCTGACGCTGCGATGCCGGCCGAAGCATTGGCCGCCGGTTGCACCGACATCGCCCGCCAGATGATCGAATCGCCGTACGGCACTGGCCTGGATGTCCTCATGGGCGGGGGGCGCACCAACTTCATGCCTGCCGGCCAGACCGATCCCGAGTATCCCGACCAGTCCGGACGCCGCGCTGACGGCCGCGACCTGATCGCCACCTGGAAGCAGCGGCATCCTGGTGGTGCCTACGCGTGGAATGCGCAGCAGTTCGCCGCCGCGCCCG
>JBDSPO010000219.1:0-6435 GCA_039930265.1 Lysobacter sp.
CGGCGTCGTGGAAGCGGGCAGCAAGCTCACGCGCCAGCCGCAGCTTCACGTCCCGCGGGTTCAGCACCCCGTCCACCACCTGCTGCTTGAGCACGCCCATCTCGGCGAGGGAGATCTCAAAGCTCAGCAGTTCTATCCACCGCCACATCAGCACATCGTCCACTTTCATCGTCTTGGTGACGATATCGATGGCAGGCTCGTTGATTCCTATGTAGTTGCCAAGCGACTTGCTCATCTTCTGCACGCCGTCCAGGCCTTCCAGCAACGGCATGGTGATCACGACCTGGGGCGATTGGCCGTGGTGCTCCTGCAGCCCCCGGCCCATCAGCAGGTTGAATTTCTGGTCGGTACCGCCCAGCTCGACATCGGCCTGCAGCGCCACCGAGTCGTAGCCCTGGACCAGCGGGTAGAGGAACTCGTGGATGGCGATCGACTGCTGGGCGGCGTAGCGCTTGGCGAAGTCGTCGCGCTCCAGCATCCGGGCCACCGTGTGCTGGCCCGCGAGACGGATCATGTCGGCGGCGCCCATCGAGCCGAACCACTCCGAGTTGAACCGTACCTCGGTGCGTTTACGGTCGAGCACCTTGAAGACCTGATCGGCGTAGGTCTCGGCGTTGGCGAGCACGTCCTCGCGGGTCAGCGGCTTGCGGGTGACGTTCTTGCCGCTGGGGTCGCCGATCATCCCGGTGAAGTCACCGATCAGGAAGATCACCTGGTGGCCCAGGTCCTGGAACTGGCGCAGCTTGTTCAGCAGCACCGTGTGGCCCAGATGCAGGTCCGGCGCGGTGGGATCGAACCCCGCCTTGATCCGCAGCGGGCGTCCGGATTGCAGGCGCAGGGCGAGTTCGTCGAGCTTCAGGATCTCGTCGGCACCGCGGCCGATCAGTTCGAGGGCGGATTCAGGATGGGCGGGGGAATGGACGGGCACGGTGGCGACGGCTCTTGGTTGAAGGACGAAGTGAAAGGCGTGACCGGGATCATGGATGCCGGATCAATTTCGTGCAGTACCGAGGATGCTGGAAATCCCATTGACCTCAAGGGTTTGACGCACACACCTCACGTGCTTATCGTAACGCCGCGACGCTGCCTTCACATCCTGCACGCGGGAGACGCTCTATATGACACCCACCGACCCGAGCCACGACCGGCGCAAACGCCTCAAGACGCTGCGTCAAACGGCCCTGCAACGGCCTGTGCTGGCGCACCATCTTGCGGACGGGTTCAACGGCCGCTGGTCGCGCCGTCAGTGGGTTCAGGCCAGTCTGTTCGCCACCATCGGCGCTCTGGTCACCGCCATCGTCCCCGGCTTCGGCGACCTCCAGGCGGGATCCACCCCGCTGGCCCGCCAATCCATGGCGCTGCCGCTCCCGCCGCTGGCTGCGGCCACCCAATCGGCGCGGACGAACCCGGAACACGACTGGGAGGTCATCCGCGTTCAGGCCGGACAGACCTTGGGTGCGGTGTTCCAGCAGATGGGAATTCCCGTCGCCACGATGCACCTCATCCTCGACCAGCCGGGTGCCAGAGCGGCGCTGAGCCGGCTGGGGACCGGCGCTGAACTCGCGTTCGACATGTCGGCGAGTGGCTTGCATCGCTTCCGCTACGACCGCGGCCCTGGCCATCGGGTGGAGCTCACGTTGCAGGGAGAGCGCGTCGAGCAACAGGTCATCGACCGTCCCACCGAACTGCGCAGCATCGTCAGCAGCGGGGAAATCAACAGTTCGCTGTACGCGGCCGCCCGCAAGGCCGGTCTGCCGGCATCGGCGATCGCCACGATGACCGACGAGATCTTCAAGTACGACATCGACTTCAGCGACGCGCAGAAAGGCGATCGCTTCAGCGTGGTCTATGACCAGGTCTGGCGCGAGGGCGAACTGGTCGGCAGCGGTGACATCCGCGCGGCGACCTTCACCACGGGCGGCAAGACCTACTCGGGCTTCCGTTTCGAGCACGCGGGCAAAGTCGGCTACTACACCGCCGACGGCAAGCCGCTGAAGAAGTCCTTCATCCGCATGCCCATCCCGTATGCACGCGTCACCTCGGGCTTCAGCAGCGCGCGCAAGCACCCGGTCCTGGGCCGTACCCGTGCCCATCAGGGCGTGGATTACGGCGCGGGCTCCGGCACCCCGATCATGGCGGCCGGCGATGCGCGGGTGCAGTTCGTGGGCTGGAAGGGCGGTTACGGGCGCACCGTGATCCTGGACCACGGCCGCGGGCACACCACGCTTTATGCACACATGTCGCGCTTTGCGAAATATAACGTCGGTCAGCGGGTTCCACAGGGCGCGGTCATCGGCTACGTGGGCAGCACGGGCCTGGCCACCGGCCCGCACCTGCACTACGAGTTCCGCATCAACGGCGTCCATCGCAACCCGCTCAACGTGACCATGCCGCCGCCGGAGCCGCTGCGGGGAGCGGCGCTGGTGGCGTTCCGCGCGCAGAGCGCCCCGGCGCTGGCACGCATCCAGGAAGTGGAAGGCCTGCTGCGTAACAACGCGCGCATTGCCAGCCGCGAGCCGACCGCCGCGGACGCCGTCGCGGGCAGCGCCAAGAAAGTCTGAGCGCATGACCCGCAGTCACACGCCGGGCCCGGCGGACGCGGGATCGGCCGGGCCCGCTGCTGTCGAAACCGGGAAACTTCCGCTTAGTGGGCTGTTCATCGGCCTGATGTCGGGGACCAGCGCTGACGGCATCGACGCCGCGCTGGTGCGGTTCGACGACGCTGACGGGTGCGAGCTCGTACTGGGACATACGCTGCCGTGGGACGCCCCCACCCGCACGCGCCTGCTGGAACTCGGGCAGGGCGCGCCGGTTGCATCGATCGACGAGCTGGGCACGCTGGATGTGCACATCGCGGAGTGCTTCGCCACCGCCGCTATGCAACTGATCCAGGCAGCCGGCGTGAGCCCGGCGCAGGTGCATGCGATTGGATCGCACGGCCAGACGGTCCGCCACCGGCCGCAGGGCGCAGGGTACGACGGGCACAACCGTTTCACCATGCAGTTGGGCGACGGCAACGTCATCGCCGAACGCACGGGCATCGCCACCATCGCCGACTTCCGCCGGCGTGACGTTGCCGCGGGCGGCCAGGGGGCGCCGCTGTTGCCCGCTCTGCACGCCGCGCTGCTGCGCTGTGCCACCGAGCATCGCGCCGTACTGAACCTTGGCGGGATCGCCAACCTGACGCTGTTGCCGGCCACGCCCGATGGGTCGGAGGGCGAGGGCGGCATCCGCGGCTTTGACACCGGTCCGGCAAACGCGCTGATGGACGCCTGGTGCGAACGCCACCTCGGCCAGCCGTTCGACGACGCGGGCACCTTTGCGACCCGCGGCCGGGTCGACCACGCGCTGCTGGCGCGCTTGCTGGCCGAACCGTGGTTCGCCCAGCCACCGCCGAAAAGCACCGGGCGCGAAGAGTTCCAGCTGCAGTGGCTGCAGCAGCACCTGCGAGGCGATGAGCGAACGGAGGACGTGCAGGCGACCCTGCTTGAACTGACTGCTGCCACTGTCGCGGATGCCTTGCTGGCGCTACAACCCGCCACCACGCGCGTGCTCGTCTGCGGCGGCGGTATCCACAACCCCTTGATGCTCCGGCGCCTTGGCGCACGCGTGCCGGGCGCGGTGTTTGAATCCACGGCGGCGCATGGGCTGGACCCGGATCATGTCGAGTCGATGGGCTTCGCCTGGCTGGCGCGCCAGACACTGGCCGGGCTGCCGGGCAACCTGCCCTCGGTTACCGGAGCGCGGGGACCGCGGGTGCTCGGGGTGCTCTACCCGGCCTGACCGCGGCAGCGCGCGTGCAGGTATCAGCGGATCGGCGTGTCCCGTCCGGTGGCACCGGAATCCATGTCGGTAGCGACCGCTTCATCGCTGCCATCATCCAGGCGGCCGATCAGGGAGAAGCCCGGATCGTTGTCGATCCGCTCCAGCGCATCGATCGCGGCCTGCAAGGCCGTCGCGTCGGAATCGTCCAAGGGTGCCGCCTGCTCCACCTCACAGGCGAACAGGCCATGTTCCAGCAAATGGGTGATCGCGGCCTGCTGGCCCCAGCCACGGGACGCCGCCAGGCGCCGTACCCGTTCCAGCAGCACCGGATCGATATCAAGCAGCATCGTCTCGCTCATCACTCCTCCTTGGCCCGCGACGCACCGCCGTCCTCGCCCAGCTGCACCCGCGGCCGCAGCCAGAGAAACAGCAGGATCGCCGGGATGACCAACACCGCGGTAAGCACGAAATATGGCGCGTATCCCACCGCCTCCACAATACGTCCCGAATAGAACCCCAGCACCTTGCCGGGCAGCGTGATGAGCGAGGAAAACAGCGCGTACTGGGTCGCGGTGTAGCGCTGGTTGACCAGCGCCGACAGGTAGGCCACGGCGGCCGTGCCGAGGAAGCCCTGGGCGAGATTCTCGCCCGAGATCACCAGCGTGAGCATGCCCACGTCGCCGTTGGCGCCGATCAGCAGCAGGTACAGCAGGTTGCTGATCGCCCCGAGCACGATTGCTGCCAGCAGGGTCCAGTTGACGCCCCAGCGCGCAACCGCCAGTCCGCCGACGAACGCGCCGCCGATGCCGACCCAGATGCCATAGACCTTGGACACCGCGGCGATCTGGGTCTTGGTGAATCCCTGGTCCAGGTAGAACGGGCCGATGATGCCGCCCACCAGCGCCTGGTCGGAGATCTTGAACAGCAGGATGAATGCCAGCACCGCCAGTCCGAGGCGGCCACCAAAGCGGCGGAAGAAGTCGGCGAACGGCTCCACCACCCCCTCGCGCATGGCCTCCGCCCACCCCTGCACGCGCACGCGAACGACGTCGGGTTCGCGTGCCATCAGGTTGGCCACGATGGGTATCAACATCACCGCAGCCATCGCGCGGTAGACGTTCGGCCAGACCGCGTGATCGGCCAGCACCAGCGCCAACGCGCCGGTCACGATCAGCGCGATGCGATAGCCCAGCGAATAGGTGGCGACCAGCGCGCCCTGCGACTCGGGCGGGGCAATCTCGATGCGGTAGGCGTCCACCGCGATGTCCAGAGTTGCCCCCGCGAGCGCCACGGTCACGGTCAGGGCGATAAACAGCGGCAGGGGCCCGGGGCCGACGCCGGCCATGGCGATCAGCCCGCCCATCACCACCAGCTGGGCCAACAGCAACCAGCCGCGGCGCTGGCCGAGGCGACCGAACAGCGGCAGGCGCCAGCGGTCCACCAGCGGCGCCCACAGGAACTTGAAGGAATACGCCAGACCGGCGCTGGCGATCATCGTGATGTCCTTCAGCTCCAGGCCGTCCTCGCGCAACCAGTAGGCCAGAGTGCCCGCGACCAGCAGGAACGGCAGCCCGGACGCGAAGCCGAAGAAGAACATCGTCCACGCCGACGGCTCGGCGAACGCCATCCACGCCGAGGGTTTGCGCACCGCTGCCGAGCTCATGCGCGAAAGTCCAGCGCGTAATCCACCGTAAACGGCGCGTGGTCGGAGAATCGCGGCTCACGGGCAATCGCGCAGCCGGTGACCAGCGCGCCCAGGCGCGGCGTCACCAGCTGGTAGTCGATCCGCCAGCCGACATTGTTGGCATACGCGGCGCCGCGGTTGCTCCACCAGGTGTAGTCCTGGCCATCGGCATGCAGGGCACGGTAAGCATCGAGCCAGCCGGCACACGCGCTGGCGGACGGTTCCGCGCCGGGCTCGCCGCAGAGTGCGTTGAACCAGTCCCGCTCGGGCGGCAGGCAGCCGGAGTTTTTCTGGTTGGACTTCCAGTTGTGGATGTCCAACGCCGTACGCACGATGTTCCAGTCGCCGCAGAGAACGTAATCACGCCCACTGGCGAGCCATTCGTTCAGGATCGGCCTCAGCCAGGCCATCACCTGGAACTTGTAATCCTGGCGCAGCTCGCCCGACGAACCCGACGGAATGTAGAACGACACCACGCTCAGGTTGCCGAATCGTGCCTCGATGTACCGGCCCTCCTCGTCGAACGGGGCCCAGCCGAGCGCTGTGCGCACCTCGTCGGGCTCGCGCCGGCTGTAGATCGCCACGCCGCTGTAGCCTTTTTTCGTGGTGGCATCGCGGAAATATGCGCGGTAGCCCGCCGGCAGATACGCTGGATCCAGACCGTCCGGACCGGTGAGCTGGTGTTCCTGGGCCTTGGTCTCCTGCACGCAGAGCACGTCCACCTGCTGCCGGCGGAACCAGTCAAAAAAACCCTTGCTGGTCGCCGCACGCAAGCCGTTGGCGTTGAAACTGACGATCCGCATGCGCGACGCGATCCTCCGCGGAAACATTTGCGAAGGGTAACGGAGGATGGCCGGGGAGTTCTGCGGCCGGTCCGTTGATGCCGGGCGCAACGCGCGTCGTACCTGGACGCGTCCGGCGAGGCCGCGGGCGCCATCGTGCCAGCGCATTGCCCGACTTGCGGTCTTGATAACCTAGGCAGGATT
>JBDSPO010000220.1:0-12850 GCA_039930265.1 Lysobacter sp.
CCCAGCGACAAGAACCGCGAATGTGTCGGCCAGGGCGTGGCCAACGTCGCCACCGGCTTCATCGGCGGCATGGCCGGCTGCGCGATGATCGGGCAGTCGGTGATCAACGTGAAGTCCGGTGGTCGCGGGCGGCTGTCGACCTTCGTCGCCGGCGCGGTGCTGCTGCTGATGGTGGTGTTCGGCGGGCCCTGGGTGAAGCAGATCCCGATGGCGGTGCTGGTGGCGGTGATGATCATGGTCTCCATCGGTACCTTCAGCTGGTCCTCCATCAAGAACCTGCGCTATTACCCGGCCACCTCCAGCATCGTCATGCTGGGCACGGTGGTGGTGACCGTGCTTACAAGCGATCTGGCGCGCGGCGTGCTGACCGGGGTGCTGCTGTCGGCGCTGTTCTTTGCGCGCAAGGTGGGCCGGGTGTTGCAGGTCGACTCGCACTCCGAGGCGGACGGCAATGCGCGCCGCTACGTGGTGACCGGACAGGTATTCTTTGCTTCGAGCAGCGCGTTCAGCGCGGGCTTCGATTTTCGCGAGGTGCTGGAGCACGTGACCATCGATGTCGCCGGCGCGAGTTTCTGGGATCTGAGCGCGGTCGGCGCGCTCGACAAAGCGGTGATGCGCTTCCGCCGTGAGGGAACCACGGTCGAGGTGGTGGGCTTGGACGACGCCAGCGCGGCACTGATCGATCGGCTGGGCGTGTACGACAAGCCCGGTGCGGCGGGGTAATGGAAGGCCACTGAGGAGACACCGTGATGACCAAAGCGCCCACCTTCCCGGATCGCTGCGTGCTTGCCGCGGTCGATGTGTCCGGCTACGCCGCCAGCGTCGCCGCGTACGCAGGTTGGGCGGCCACGCGCCTGTCGGCACCGCTGGAGCTGCTGCACGCGATCGACCGCGAACTGGCGCCGGTGCCGATTGACCTCACCGGCAATCTGAATCTGGGTGCCCAGGAAGGCCTGCTGGAAGAGATGGCATTGCTCGACGAGCAGCGCGGCAAACTCGCCCAGGAACGTGGTCGGGCGCTGTTGGATCAAGCGCGAAAAGTGGCTGAAGTGCATGGCGCGACGTCGACCCTGCGCCAGCGTCAGGGCCCGTTGGTGGAGGCGCTGCTGGCCATGCAGGACGATGTCCGCCTGTTTGTGCTGGGCAAGCGCGGTGAGCACGCCAATTTCGACCGTGGGCACCTGGGCAGCAGCCTGGAGCGCGTCATCCGCGCGGTGGAGCGGCCGGTGCTGGTCGCACCCCGCGCCTGGCGTCCGGTGCAGCGCTTCATGATCGCCTTCGACGGCAGCGCGACCACCCGGCGCTGCGTGGAACTCGTTGCCGCCAGTCCGCTGCTGCGGGGACTGGCGTGCGAGGTCCTGATGGTCGCCGATGCCGCCAAACTGGATGCCGAGCCCATGCAATGGGCGCACGCCCACCTGCAGTCCGCCGGCTTCGCGCCGGTCATGCGCGCGGTCCCGGGCGCCGCCGAGGACGTGATCGCCGCGCAGGTCGCGGCGCAGTCGATCGACCTGCTGGTGATGGGCGCCTACGGACATTCCCGCATCCGCAATCTGGTGGTGGGCAGCACCACCGCCCTGGTGGTGCGCAACTGCCCGATCGCGGTGCTGTTGCTGCGCTGAACGGCGGGCGCAGCGGGTGCCGTATCCTTGGCAATCCAGCCAGCAATCCCTTGGGCCAGGCCCATGAGCTCATGCCGACGATGAGTCAATCCATTCCAACTCCCGCCGTCGCGACCATTGACTGCCTGATCGCGCCGGTGCATCTGACCGGGGCGATCCAGCCGCACGGCTACCTGGTCAGTTGCGGGTTGAGCGACCAGCGCATCCGGCATGTCTCGGCCAACATCGAGCATCTGTTCGGCATGGAGCCGGACGAACTCGTGGGTCTGGGGATAAACCACTTCTTCGATGAGGACGTGCTGCAGCAGATCCGCGACGCGGTGGCGGCAGCCGCCCCGGGTGACGACTCCGCGCAGCGTGTGGGGACCGGCAATGTCGGCGCCATGATGGTGCTGTGCGATATCAGCGCGCATGCGGCGCACGGCCTGCTGCACATCGAGTTCGAACCCCAGTCAAACCGGGTGGATCAGCGTTCGCCGACGCAGATTGCGCAGCGCATGGTCGGCCAGTTGGGCAGCGAGGACATCGGCCCGACGTTTTTCCACCAGGTGGCCGTGCAGGTCCAGGAGCTGACCGGGTACGACCGGGTCATGGTCTACCGCTTCCGCGCGGACGATTCCGGCGAGGTGGTGGCCGAAGTCGCCGCCGAGGGAATGGAGCCCTACCTCGGCCTGCGCTATCCCGCCAGCGACATTCCGCCGCCGGCGCGGCGTCTGTACCTGCGTAACCGGGTCCGCGTCATCCCGGACGCGCGCTACGAGGCGGTAGGCATCGTGCCGCCCGTGGATGCCACGGGTACCGCGGTGGATCTCAGTCAGCACGTCCTGCGCAGCGTCTCCCCGGTGCATCTGGAGTACCTGCGCAACATGGGGGTGGCCGCGTCCGCGTCCATCTCCATCATCAGCGGCGGACGGCTGTGGGGGCTGATCGCCTGCCACCATCGCGAGTCCCGGCGATTGAGCGCGAACACGCGCTCGGCGGCCGATCTGTTCGGGATGTTCGTGTCGGTGCGTATCGCCGCCCGCGAGCAGGAACTGACGATGCAGCGTTTCGAGCGCACCCAGGAACTGCGCGATTCGGTCCTCATCCGTCTCGCGGCTGCGAGCGAATTCGACGCCGCGCTGCTGGCCGAGCTGGACACCATGCGTGAGGTACTGGACTGCGACGGCGCGGGTCTGGCGATCAACGGCCACTGGGATGTGGTGGGTCGTGCGCCGCGCGGCACCGATCCTGCGGCCCTGGTGGCGTGGGCGGACGCACAGGGCGTGGACGTCGCGGTATCCGATGCGGCGGCGGACTGGAACGATGCGACCCTGGACGCGCCCGGCCTGGCCGGATTGCTGGCAATCAACCTCGGGACGCCGGGCGCGTGGGCGTTTGTGTTCCGGGTCGAGCAGGTCGAGGAGGTCGAATGGGCCGGCGACCCGCACAGCGGCATGGTGGTGACCGACGACGGGATGCGACTTGCACCGCGCCGCAGCTTCGCCACCTGGCGCCAGCAGGTGAAAGGGCGCAGCCGCGAGTGGTCGATCGCTGACCGGCGCGGCGCCGACCGGCTGCACCGGATGTTGCGCGATCAACGTAGACGTTCGCGGGGCGCCGAGAGCGGCATCGCCCAGGCGGTCGGTCAGCCTGGTGGCCAGCTGGTGCGCGACCAGAAAACCCGCCTCGACGGCGTGTCCGAATTGCTCGACGGTCTGGGGCACCTCGACAGTGCCGATACGGCCGGCATCAGCCTGCGCATCGAGCGGCTTGAGTCCGAGTTGCGACGCCTGATGCGGCGCCCGCGCAGCGAGCCGGCCGAGGTCCCCGTCGACCCGAAGTAATTGCGTGATCCATGAGACGCTGTTGGCCATACGTGCGTGCCCTGCATGTCGTTTACGCATTCCCGCGGGATGATCCGCAGTCCATTGTGGCCGTGCGGGACGGCTGTCGACTTTGCAAGAGGTTGAGCCTATCTTCCGGATATGGTCCTTTGCGCCGCACCAGGAGCGGGACGGGATGAGCGTCATGTGCCCGATGCTGACCCCGGCGTGGCCGTGGAACCGGCAGCGCTGCAGAGGGCGCGTGGGAAGTTGTCCGTACGCTTGTGCGGTGACCGATACGGTGTAACCCGCGTTGCCGAGCTGTTCCAGCAGGGCTGCATGAAGGCGCGGCTGCCACGTCCCGAGAAGGAGGGCGAGGCCGACGTGGTAGTGATGAATACCGCGGGCGGACTGACCGGCGGTGATCACGTGTCCATCGAGATAGCGGCAGCGGCGGGTGCGCGGGCAACCGTCACGACGACCGGCTGTGAGCGCATCTATCGATCCCTGCGAGACGAGGCGGTGATTGCCCAGCACTTGCGCGTTGGCCCTCGCGCACGCCTCGAATGGCTTCCGCAGGAGACCATCCTGTATGAAGGCAGCCGCCTGCGACGACGACTTGAAGTTGATCTTGAGGCTGACGCGGAAATCACCGTCGCCGAGACCATCCTGTTCGGTCGCGCAGCGATGGGGGAGCGCCTGGTCCACGGTGCCTATTCGGATTTCTGGGCGGTCCGCCGCGATGGACGGCTGATTTATGCCGACGCCACGCGCTTCGGCGCGGGGTTCGATCAGGCCATGGCCTATGCGACGACTCTGGCCGGGAATGCGGCACTGGCCACTGTGATCCATGTGGGTCCGGACTTGGCGGGCAAGCGCGATGCCCTGCGTGCTGTTTTTGCGGGCACCCGCCAAGTGCGCGCCGGTGCAAGCGTGGCCGGCGATGTCTTGGTGGCGCGGATGGTCGCGCCGGGAGGCAGCGGATTGAAGCAGGCATTGGCCGCTGCGCTGTGCTCTTTGCGTCATTTACATGTAACGCCACGACTCTGGTCCTGTTGACTTGCACTGCTGATTTGCCCGGCCGAGGGGGAAACGATGCATCTCACGCCACGCGAGAAGGACAAGCTCCTCATATCCATGGCCGCGATAGTGGCGCGCCGCCGGTTCGAGCGGGGCGTCAAACTCAACCATCCCGAGGCCATCGCACTGATCTGTGACTTCATTATCGAGGGTGCCCGCGACGGTCGGAGCGTGGCCGACCTGATGGAGGCGGGCGCGCATGTCGTCGCGCGGGACCAGGTGATGGAAGGGGTGAGCGAGATGATTCCGAGCGTCCAGGTTGAAGCCACGTTCCCCGATGGAGTGAAGCTCGTCTCTGTCAACTACCCGATCCGCTGACCCTCCGAGGTGCCGTGATGCGAACTGGAATGATGTTTTCCGTCGTTGTACTGGCCATGGTGTCGCTGCCGGCAGTCGCGCATCCCGAGCACGCCGGCGCCAGTCCCCTGCTGGCCGGCCTGAGCCATCCGTTTTCGGGCCTGGACCACCTCCTGGCCATGGTCGCGATCGGGCTGTGGGCCGCTTCGCTGGGCGGGCGCGCAGCCTTGCGCGTGCCCGCCGCATTCCTGTTCAGCACCGTAGCCGGTTTTGGCCTGGCGCTGGCCGGCATCGTGTTGCCCGCGGTGGAGCCCGGTATCGCCGCGTCGGTGCTGGTCCTAGGAGTCCTGATCGCTTGCGCGGTGAGCCTGCCGCTTGGCGCCTCGATGGGGCTGGCAGCGCTGTTCGGCCTGTTCCACGGCCAGGCCCATGGCACCGAACTGGTCGGCGCGGCTCTGGCCTTCGGGACTGGCTTTGTCGTCGCCACGACGCTGCTGCACTCGGCCGGCATTGCCCTGGCGCGCATCGGTGCCGGACGTCAACGCGTGATGTTGGTGCGCGGCCTTGGCAGCGTGGTGGTACTGGCTGGCGTGGTGCTTGTGATGGGGACTTGGGCGTGATCCCCGGAGAGATATTCACGTTGGAGCCGGAGATCGAGCTCAACGCCGGCTGCCCGACATTGACGCTGACGGTCGCCAACCGCGGCGACCGTCCGATCCAGGTCGGTTCGCATTATCACTTCGCGGAAGCGAATGCGGCGCTGGATTTCGACCGGGCCCGGGCGCGCGGCCAGCGGCTCGATATTCCCGCCGGTTCGGCCGTGCGCTTCGAACCCGGCCAATCGCGCGAAATCACCCTAATCCCCTTTCGCGGGGCGCGTCGTGTCTTCGGGTTCCTTGGCCAAGTCAACGGCGCCCTCGATTAAGCGGCCCACTGGAGACACACATGCCGTTCCGCATTACCCGCGCGACCTATGCCGACATGTTCGGCCCCACCACGGGCGACCGCGTCCGTTTGGCGGACACCGAACTGATCGTCGAGGTGGAGCATGACTTCACGACCTACGGCGAGGAAATCCAGTTCGGGGGTGGCAAGGTGATCCGCGATGGCATGGGCCAGTCGCAAAGCACGAGCGCGGAAGGCGCAGCGGACACGGTCCTCACCAACGCCCTGATCATCGACCACTGGGGCATTGTGAAGGCCGATATCGGAATCAAGGACGGGCGGATCTGCGGTATCGGCAAGGCCGGCAACCCGGATGTGCAGCCAGGGGTCGACATCATCGTCGGTGCCGGCACCGAGATCGTGGCGGGCGAGCGCAAGATCGTCACCGCGGGTGCCATCGACACCCATGTGCACTTCATCTGCCCGCAGCAGATCGAGGAGGCACTGGCTTCGGGGGTGACCACCATGGTGGGCGGCGGTACCGGACCGGCCACCGGAACGTTGGCCACCAACTGCACGTCGGGGCCTTGGCATATCGGGCGCATGTTGCGCGCCTTCGATGCCTTTCCTATGAATTTCGTGCTGGCCGGCAAAGGCAGCTCCTCCAACCGGGCGGCCATCGTCGAGCAGGTCGAGGCCGGCGTCGCCTGTCTCAAGGTGCATGAAGACTGGGGGGCGACACCCGCCGCGCTGGATCAATGTCTCTCGGTCGCCGACCAATACGACGTCCAGGTGATGCTGCACAGTGATTCTCTGAATGAATCGGGCTTCGCCGAGACGACGATCGCGGCTCTGAAGGGCCGGACCATCCATGCCTTCCACACCGAAGGTGCCGGCGGCGGGCACGCGCCCGACATCATCCGTCTGGCCGGCGAGGCGAACGTCATTCCGTCCTCGAACAACACCACCCGACCGTTCACCGGCAACACAATCGACGAGCATCTCGACATGCTCATGATCGCCCACAACCTCGATCCCAATATTCCCGAGGACCTCGCGTTCGCCGAAAGTCGCATCCGTCCCGAAACCATGGCCGCCGAAGACATCCTGCATGACATGGGGGCCTTCTCGGTCATGGCCTCGGACAGCCAAGCGATGGGCCGGGTCGGCGAGACGATCCTGCGTACCTTCCAGACGGCGCACAAGATGCGCGTGCAGCGCGGGCGCCTGCCAGAGGAGGTGGGCAACAACGACAATTTCCGGGTCAAACGCTACATCGCGAAGTTCACGATCAACCCGGCCATCACCCATGGCGTGTCGCAATACCTGGGTTCGGTCGAGGTCGGCAAACTCGCCGACCTGGTGCTCTGGTCGCCGGCGTTCTTCGGCGTGAAGCCCGACCTGACGATCAAGATGGGCATGGTGGCAATCGCGTCGATGGGTGATCCCAACGCGTCCATCTCGACGCCGCAGCCGATGCATTACCGGTCGATGTTCGCAGCGTTCGGGGGGGCGGTGGCGCAATCGGCGGTGACCTTCGTCAGTGCGGCGGCGCAGGCGAACGGGGTGGCCGACGCGCTTGGGCTCGCCAAACAGACGTTGGCCGTCGGCAATACCCGCGGCGGGATCGGCAAAGCCGCGATGGTGCACAACGCGGCGACCCCGCATATTGAAGTGGACCCGGAAACCTACGAAGTGCGCGCCGATGGCGAGCTGCTGACCTGTGAACCGGCCGACGAGCTGCCCCTGGCGCAGCGGTATTTTCTTTACTGAGGTCCCCATGCCCGGGAGTGGTCGATGCTGATCTGCAGCGAGGTGTATTCCGCCGGTGCCTGGGACCCCGCGGTTGCCGCCGATACGGTGGTGCTCGACTTTGACGGACGTCATCGCCGCCGGGTAGCGATGACCGGACAGGCGGGGCTGGCGTTCCTGCTCGATCTGCCACGCGCGACCGCGCTGCGGAACGGTGATGGCCTGTTGCTCGGCGACGGCCGCATCGTGGGCGTGGTGGCCGCACCCGAGCGGCTGATTGGGATCTCCGCGCCCGACCTGAGCGCCCTGGTCCGCATTGCGTGGCACTTGGGCAACCGGCACTTGCCGACCCAGGTAAGCGACGGGCAGCTGTATATCCGCTATGACCACGTGATCCTGGAAATGGTCAAGGGATTGCAAGGCGTCGTCACCGAGCTGCAGGCGCCGTTCGACCCGGAAGGCGGAGCATTCAGCGTTCTTCCGGATGCAGCCGGACACGCAGGCGGGCAGGCCCATCGGCATCCGCATGAACACACAGGCGAGTCGGGTCACGGGCATGCCGGGCACGGGCATTAACCTCGCCAGCGCCTCGCAAATCGCGTCCGGCCGGGCGCTTGCGCCTGCCGACCTGGCCAAACTCCAGACCTGGTTTTCTCCGGCGTTCCCGGTAGGTGCCTTCAGCTACAGCCACGGCCTGGAATGGGCGGTTGAAGCGGGCGAGGTGAGCAACGCGCGACAGTTGGAGCGGTGGATCGAGGGCCTCCTGCGCCACGGTTCCGGTCGTTCCGACCTGATCATGCTGGGCGCGATGTGGCGTGCGGTTTGCGGCGGGGACTGGTCAGCGGCAGGCGAGGTCACTGCGCTGGCGGCGGCGTTCCAGCCGACCCTGGAACGTCGGTTGGAAAGTCTGGGTCAGGGCACGGCATTTCTCAGTGCGGTGGCCGCGGTCTGGCCGCATCCGGCGTTGGCGCGGTTCCAGCGGGTGTTTCCCCGCGAGACGGCGCTTCCGGTCGCCGTCGGGGTGGCGGCGGCTGCGCACGGGCTCCCGTTGGAGGCCGTGCTTGTCGCCAGTTTGCAGGCATTCAGCGCCAACCTGGTCTCGGCCGGGGTCCGTCTGATTCCCCTCGGACAGACTGACGGATTGCGTGTTCTGGCCGCCCTCGAATCGGTGGTGCTGGAGGTGGCGCGTGAGGCCCGCGATGCCGGGCTGGATGACCTGGGCTCGGCCTGTGCGCTGGCCGATATCGCTTCGATGTGTCACGAAACCCAATACACGAGGTTGTTCCGCTCATGAAATCACAACATGGCCCCCTGCGTATCGGCATCGGCGGTCCGGTGGGCTCCGGCAAGACCGCCCTGATGGAAGTGCTGTGCAAGGCGCTGCGCGATGACTACGAAATCGCCGCCATCACCAACGACATCTACACCCAGGAGGACGCCCAGATCCTGACCCGTGTCGGTGCTCTGCCGCCCGAGCGGATCCTGGGCGTGGAGACCGGTGGCTGCCCGCATACCGCGATCCGCGAGGATGCCTCGATCAACCTGGCTGCGATCGCACAGATGCGCGAGCGCTTTCCCGCACTTGATATCGTCCTGATCGAATCGGGCGGCGACAACCTTGCGGCCACCTTCAGTCCGGAGCTGGCCGACCTGACGATCTATGTGATCGATGTTTCGGCCGGTGACAAGATTCCGCGCAAGGGCGGGCCGGGCATCACCCGCTCGGACCTGCTGGTGATTAACAAGGTCGATCTCGCACCCATGGTCGGCGCCGATCTTGCCGTCATGGATCGCGATGCCCGGAAGATGCGTAACGAGCGCCCGTTTGTTTTCACCAACATGAAGACCCGCCTGGGCGCCGATGTGATCCTCGAGTTCCTGACGAAAAGCGGGGGGCTTCAGGTCAGGTCGGGGCACCGCGGGCGCTCCGATGCAGCAATCCCCCCCCACACAGGCGCCGAAACCGGGATCTAGGGTGCGGGCAATCCGGCACATGGAACAAGCAACGGGATGTAGCGAGGGACAGGTGTTGCCGCGACGCGCTCGGGTTAACCGCATACATCCGGCTGCGGCTGAACCACCGGCAGCGTGCGCAACACTTCCGCCAGCTATGCCGGCAACAACAAGGCCGCGACCTAGTCCTTGGACTCGCCGGTCGCGGCGCCGAGCGAGTGCGAATGTATCGACACCCCTGAGAGGGTCGGACCCTGCCCCGGTAGAATGCGCCGAATGGATGTCTCCCACCTGCTTGACGCGCTCAATCCCGCCCAGCGCGCCGCTGTCAGCGCACCGCCCGGCCATTACCTGATTCTGGCCGGCGCCGGCTCGGGCAAAACCCGTGTGCTGACCCATCGCATCGGCTGGCTCAATGAAGTGGTGGGGGTGCCGACCCACGGCATCCTTGCGGTCACCTTTACCAACAAGGCCGCGGCGGAGATGCGCCTGCGCGTCGACGCGCAGTTGCGCAACGGCGCGCGCGGCATGTGGATCGGCACCTTCCACGGTCTCGCCCATCGCCTGCTGCGGCTGCACTGGCAGGAAGCCAAGCTGCCGGAAGCCTTTCAGGTGCTGGATTCGGACGACCAGCTGCGTCTGGTCAAACGCGTCGTGCAGGCGCTGGAGCTGGACGACAGCCGCTTTCCGCCGCGCCAGATCGCGTGGTGGATCAATGGCCAGAAGGACGAGGGCCGGCGACCGCAGCATCTGCAGCCCGGTTACGGCGCGCAGAGCCCGGGCGAGCAGTGGGACGAGGTCATGCGTCGGTGTTACGAGGCGTATCAGGAGCGCTGCGATCGCGCGGGGCTGGTGGATTTCGCCGAATTGCTGCTGCGCGCGCACGAGCTGCTGCGGGACAACCCGGCGCTGCTGGCGCACTACCGCCACCGGTTCGGCGAGATCCTGGTCGACGAGTTCCAGGACACCAACGCCATCCAGTACGGCTTCATCCGCCTGCTCGCCGGCGCCACGGGCAAGGTGTTCGTGGTCGGCGACGATGACCAGTCGATCTACGGCTGGCGCGGCGCGAAGGTCGAGAACGTGCAGAAGTTCCTGCTCGATTTCTCCGGCGCGGAGACCATCAAGCTGGAACAGAACTACCGCTCCAGCGCGAACATCCTGGACGCGGCCAACGCGGTGATCGCGCACAACCCGGACCGGCTGGGCAAGAAACTGTGGACGGACAGCGGCGGCGGCGAGCCGATCGATGTCTATCAGGCCTACAACGAGATCGACGAGGCGCGTTTCGTGATCGAGCGGCTCGCGCAGTGGGTGCGCGACGGTGGCAGCCACGGCGACGTGGCGATCCTGTACCGCAGCAACGCCCAGTCGCGCGCGTTTGAAGAGCAGTTGCTGGCGGAAAAGATTCCCTATCGGGTGTACGGGGGGCAGCGCTTCTTCGAGCGCGCCGAAATCAAGGACACCCTGGCCTACCTGCGGCTGGTCGCCAACCGCAACGACGATGCGGCTTTTGAGCGCGCGGTGAACACGCCCACACGGGGGATCGGCGAGCGCACCCTGGACGAGGTCCGCCGGCGCGCGCGCCAGGATGCGTCCCCGCTGCTGGACGCCGCCCGCGCGCTTGCCGGCGACAACGTCCTGGCCGGACGTGCCCGCAACGCGCTGGCGGGCTTCATCGGTCTGATCGAGGCGATCGAGGCGGAGATTGCCGAGATGCCGCTGCAGCAGACGATCGATCATGTGCTGGTCCGCTCCGGACTGCGCGAGCACTACGCGCGCGAGTCCAAGGGCACACTCGACTCGCGCACCGACAACCTTGATGAACTGGTGTCGGTGGCGTCGCGCTTCGTGCGCGCGGACGAGGAAGGCACCGAGGCGATGCCCGAACTGGTCGCGTTTCTCAGTTACGCGTCGCTGGAGTCCGGCGAAGGTCAGGCGCAGGCGGGCGAGGACGGCGTGCAGCTGATGACCCTGCACAGCGCCAAGGGCCTGGAGTTTCCGCTGGTGTTCCTGGCCGGACTGGAAGAGGGCCTGTTCCCCAACAACCGTTCCGTCGAAGAGGCCGGCCGGCTGGAGGAGGAGCGCCGCCTTGCGTACGTGGGCATTACCCGTGCGCGCGAGAAACTCGTGCTCAGCCACGCCGAGGCACGACGCATCCACGGCCAGGAGATGTACGGCATCCCATCGCGCTTCCTGCGCGAGATTCCGCCCGCCCTGCTGCACGAGGTGCGGCCGAAGCTGCAGGTTTCCCGGCCGATGTACAACACCGCGCCGCGCCGAGATTTCGGGCACGCCGCGATCGAGGCACCGCCCCTGCCGCTGGGCTCCAATGTCAGCCATCCCAAGTTCGGCGCCGGTGTGGTGACCGACTTCGAAGGCGGCGGCGCCCACGCCCGAGTCCAGGTCAACTTTGCCGACGCCGGCAGCAAGTGGCTGGTGCTTGCCTACGCCAATTTGAGTCCCGCATGACCACGACTGCCGCTGCGCCCCGCCACCCTTCCACGCCGCCATCGCTTGCACCCACGTCGGTGCGGCTGTCGGTGATCGTGCCCATTGCAGTATTTGCCATGGGGCTGGCGGCTGCCGGTGTCCTCGGACTGCGTCAGCACGACGCCAACACCGCGACGATCGGCGCGGCGATCGATGCGGTTGCCGACGAAGCCAGCAACGACCTGCAGCGCCGGATGAAGTTCTACGAGTACGGCTTGCGCGGTGCGCGGGGCGCCGTGCCGGGCGACGGCCGGGCCACGCCCGGCGCACGCCAGCGCTACACCGAGTACGTGCTCTCGCGCGCTATGGACGAGGAGTTGCTGGGGGCGCGCGGCTTCGGCTACGTGCAGCGCGTCACCCCGGCGCGCGAAGCGGCGTTCGTGGCGGAGCAGCGCGAGGGCGGCTCGCGCGAATTCAGCATCCACGAACTGGCCCCCAACGATGGGGAACGCTTTGTCATCACCTACATCGAGCCGCTGCCGCGCAACCGCCCGGCCCTGGGACTGGATCTGGCGTCCGATCCAACCCGTCGCGAGGCCGCTTTGGCGGCCTTGGCCAGCGGCCGCCCCACCCTCACCGGGCCGATCAAGCTTGTGCAGACCGGCGCCCAGACCGGTTACAGCATGTTGATGCTGCTGCCGGTCTACCGCGGCGGTGCCACGCCGGATCCGGCTCGGCGCGCGGCGCTGTCGAACGGCTGGGTGGTCGCTCCGTTGGCCAGCGGCGAGTTCCTCAACGGCAGTGGCATGTTTGACCGCAGTTATTCGCTGCAACTGCTGGATGTCACCGACAGCGCCAGGCCGGTACTGCTCAACGCGTCGCCTCCGCAGGCAGAGCCTGCCAGCGAAGCGTTCGATCGGCGTCGCCAGATGTCCCTGTACGGGCGTCGTTGGGAGTTGGTGATCCAACCGGGCAAGGCGCTGGTGGCCAAGCAGCAGGTCACCTCTGCGCTGACCGTGGCCA
>JBDSPO010000221.1:0-3400 GCA_039930265.1 Lysobacter sp.
GGTGATACCTCCCACGGTGTTCAGCGCCAGCACGCGAGTGGCTCCCAACGACTGCAACGCGGACAGGTTGGCGCGGTAGTTGATGCGATGCGGCGGCACCGAGTGGCCCTCGCCATGGCGGGCGAGAAACGCGACACGGTGCCCCCCGAGGCGGCCGATGCGGACCGGACCGGAGGGCTTGCCGTAGGGCGTCACCCGCGAATGGGCCTCCATGTCGCGCAGTTCTGCCAGCGCATACACCCCGGTGCCTCCGATGACGGCCAGCTCGATAGGGTCGCTCATCAGTCAGTCCTTCATCGCGTAGATGGCCGGGAGGTTGCGCCCCTGCTCGTGGTAATCCATGCCGTACCCGAACACGTAGCGATCAGGCACCTGCAGTCCGATGTAATCGGCGGTCAGGCCAGCCAGTGCGCGGTCATGGCACTTGACCGCGAGGGCGGCGATGCGCACATCGGCGGCGCCTTCGGCCAGGCACCACTCGACGATCGCGGCCATGGTGTGGCCTTCATCGAAAATATCGTCGACCAGCAGCACCCGGCGACCACGCAGCGGCGTGGCCGGACGATGCTTCCAGACCAGTTCGCCGCCGGACGTCGCACCGCGGTAGCGGGTCGCATGCAGATAGTCGAACTCCAGATCCAGTCCGAGCGCACCGATCTCCATCGCCAACTGCGCGGCGAAGGGCATGCCGCCGTGCATCACCGTGAGGTACACCGGCCGGGTGTCGACACCGTCGGTGTAATCGGCCCGGATCGCGACCGCCATGGCCGCGATCGCGCCTTCCACGGTGGGGCGGTCGAAGATCACGTCGGCACTGGCCAGCACGTCGCGCAGGCTGGCGCTCATGCCACGCCTCCGAGGCGGTCGCGGCGGTCAAGGTAGCGCGTATCGGCCAGCAGGTTGTCCCATCCCATCGCGCCGCCACCGATCAGCCCGGTCAGTGCCATGGTGTTCAGCCGGCGGCCTTCGACCGCCTTCAGCGACTCGTCCACCAGCTCGGGATGGCAGACCAGCACGACGTCGCAGCCTGCGTCCAGATGCAGGTCGACCCGCTGCTTGATGCCACCGGCCGAAAACGCCGCCGCCATGCCGATGTCATCGGAGAACACCACGCCACGGAAACCCATCTCCTTGCGAAGAATCTCCTCGATCCAGCGCCGCGAGTACCCGGCCGGTTCCGGGGCGACCTGCGGATAGACCACGTGGGCCATCATCACCGCATCGGCGCGGGCATGGATGCCGGCGACGAATGGCACCAGGTCCAGCGAACGGAGTTCCTCCAGAGGGCGCGGGTCGACCGCGTCATCAAAGTGCGTGTCCTCCAGGACCGATCCGTGACCCGGGAAGTGCTTCAAGGTCGCGGCCATACCCGCCTGGTGCATGCCTTCCACATAGGCCACCGTGAACGCGGCAACCACCGCCGGATCGGCATGGAATGCGCGGTCGCCGATGGCGCGATTGCCGCGGCCCAGATCGACTACCGGTGCAAAGCTCAGGTCGACACCGCTGGCCTTGATCTCGCTGGCCATCAGCCAGGCGTGCTCGCGCGCGCGCGCCAGCGCCGCCGCAGGATCGGCCGCGTAGTCCCGACCGAAACCGTCCAGAGACGGTAGCGCGCTGTAACCCTCGCGGAAGCGCTGGACCCGGCCACCCTCCTGGTCGACGCAGACCAGCTGCGGCCGCGGTGCGGCCTCGCGGATCGCCTGCGACAGTTCGGCGACCTGCGCGCGGGAGGCGAAGTTACGGGTGAACAGGATGACGCCGGCGCAGCCATCGTGCTGCAGCCAGTCGCGCTCCTGCGCGGTGAGTTCGGTACCGGCAACGCCGATTACGAGCATGGGCAATTCCTGAGGGAGATGGGGAGGCGGCCAACGCCGATTGTCGCGCGTTTCATGGCGTGGCCGCCGGGCCGGCGCGTTCGTCATCACGCCAGTGCAGATACGGTCGCGATGCGAGCGCGAGATTGTAGTAACGCACCTGGTCGGTGACCTCGGCACCGAGCCATGCGGGACGCTCGAAGCGTTCGTCCGCATCCGCCAACTCGATCTCGGCCACCAGCAGACCCGCGTTCTCGCCAAGGAACTCGTCGACCTCCCACAGGTGGCCGCCGACCGTCACCAGATGCCGGCGCTTGTCGACCAGTCCGCCCACTGACAGCGCCAGCAGGGCGCGGGCGTCGGCCACCGGAATGGGGTACTCGAACTCCTGCCGCGTATGTCCCAGCTCGCGCGACTTCAGGTTCAGATGCGCCGCGTCGCCGGCGATCCGAACGCGTACCGAAGCTTTCATCGCGCCGGTGTCCATCGCTGCCAGATCATTCAGATAGCCTTGCGCCATCGGGACCACCGCATGCGCGGCCGCGCGCCAGGCTTCACCGACGACCAGGAACTTGCGTTCGATCTCAATCGCCATGACTCAGGCCTTCTCGAACAGCGCGATGGATTCCACGTGGGCGGTCTGCGGGAACATGTCCATCACTCCGGCAACCTGCAGCTTCCAGCCACGTTCCGCCAGCAGGGCGGTGTCGCGCGCCAGTGACGCCGGGTGGCAGCTGACATACACGATGCGGCTGAACTGAGCCAAAGCCAGGTGCTCCAGTACGAACGCGGCGCCCGAGCGTGGCGGATCCAGCAGCAGCTTGTCGAAGCCCTGCGCCATCCACGGCTGACCGGAAAGGTCCACAGCCAGGTCGGCGGCGTGGAACGCGACGTTGTCGATGCCGTTGCGTGCGGCGTTCTCCCGCGCCCGCTCGACGAGCGTGGTATCGCCTTCCACCCCGACCACCTCGCGCACGCTGCGCGCCAGCGGCAAGGTGAAGTTTCCCAGCCCGCAGAACAGGTCCAGCACGCGGTCCGTGCGCTGCACATCCAGCAGCTGCATCGCCAACTGGATCATCCGCACGTTCAGACCGGCATTGACCTGGATGAAGTCCAGCGGCCGGAACGCAAACTCCAGGTCCCACTGCGGCATCCGGAACGCCAGCGACGGCGCGACCGGCCACAGGCAATGGACGCTGTCGATGCCCGCAGGCTGGAGATGCATCGCAAAGCCGTGCGTCTGGCCGAAACCGACCACAGCCGCCTGATCTTCGGCGCACAGGGGCACCATGTGGCGGATCACCAGCGCCACGCCGTTGAATTGGGCGGTGGCGTCGCCGGCGATGAACTCGATCTGGGGAATATCGCTGCGCGCCTGCAGGCTGTCGACCAGCGCCGCGATCGCGGGGATCTGCTCGCCGATTTCCGGGATCACTGTATGACAGTGATGGATCTCCGCCACGAAACGCGGATCGAGCTCGCGGAAGCCGACCAGGGTCTTGCCCTTCTTCTCCACCCGCCGCACCGAGAAGCGGCCCTTGCGGCGATAGCCCCATGCGGCATCGACCAGGGGCTCCAGCAAC
>JBDSPO010000222.1:0-6913 GCA_039930265.1 Lysobacter sp.
CTCAGCGCGCCGGAAATCATCGTGCGCAATGAAAAGCGCATGCTGCAGGAGTCGGTGGATGCGCTGATGGACAACGGCCGCCGCGGCCGCGCCATCACCGGCACCAACAAGCGTCCGCTGAAGTCGCTGGCCGACATGATCAAGGGCAAGCAGGGCCGGTTCCGCCAGAACCTGCTCGGCAAGCGCGTGGACTACTCGGGCCGCTCGGTCATCGTGGTCGGTCCCTACCTCAAGCTGCACCAGTGCGGCCTGCCCAAGAAGATGGCGCTGGAGCTGTTCAAGCCGTTCATCTTTGCCAAGCTGCAGCGCCAGGGTCTGGCGACCACCATCAAGGCGGCCAAGAAGCTGGTCGAGCGCGAAGAGGCGGAAGTCTGGGACATCCTGGAAGAAGTCATCCGCGAACACCCGGTGCTGCTGAACCGTGCGCCGACCCTGCACCGTCTGGGCATCCAGGCGTTCGAGCCGGTCCTGATCGAGGGCAAGGCGATCCAGCTGCACCCGCTGGTCTGCACCGCGTTCAACGCCGACTTCGACGGTGACCAGATGGCCGTCCACGTGCCGCTTTCGCTGGAAGCCCAGCTGGAAGCGCGCGCGCTGATGATGGCGTCCAACAACATCCTGTCACCGGCCAACGGCGAGCCGATCATCGTGCCCTCGCAGGACGTCGTGCTGGGTCTGTACTACATGACCCGCGGTCTGGAGAACAAGAAGGGCGAGGGCATGGCGTTCGCCAACGTCTCCGAGGTCAAGCGCGCCTACGACAACCGGGTGGTCGAGCTGCACGCCAAGGTCAAGGTGCGGATCTCCGAGTCCGTGATCCAGGAGGACGGCACCCGCGTGCAGCAGTCCTCGATCGTGGACACCACCGTCGGCCGCGCGCTGCTGGATGACATCCTGCCGTCCGGCCTGCCGTTTGCGCTGGCCAACGTCGAGCTGACCAAGAAGAACATCAGCCGCCTGATCAACTCCTGCTACCGCATGTTGGGGCTGAAGGACACGGTCGTGTTCGCCGATCAGCTGATGTACACCGGCTTCGCCTACGCGACCCGCGCCGGCGTCTCCATCGGTATCGACGACATGATCATCCCGGGCGCCAAGAAGGGCATCCTGGACGAGGCCGAAGGCGAGGTCACCGAGATCCAGGAGCAGTACCAGTCCGGTCTGGTCACCGCCGGTGAGCGCTACAACAAGGTGGTGGACATCTGGTCGCGCACCAACGAGCGCGTCGCCAAGGCGATGATGGAAGCGATCGGCACCGAGAAGGTGGTCAACGCCAAGGGCGAGACCATCGACCAGAAGTCGATGAACTCGGTCTTCATCATGGCCGACTCCGGCGCGCGTGGTTCGCAGGCCCAGATCCGCCAGCTGGCCGGTATGCGCGGCCTGATGGCCAAGCCGGATGGCTCGATCATCGAGACCCCGATCACCGCGAACTTCCGCGAGGGTCTGAACGTCCTGCAGTACTTCATCTCGACCCACGGTGCACGAAAGGGTCTGGCCGATACGGCGCTGAAGACCGCCAACTCCGGTTACCTGACCCGTCGCCTGGTCGACGTGGCGCAGGACGTGGTGATCACCGAAGACGACTGCGGCACGGTGGAAGGTCTCACCATGACCCCGATCGTGGAGGGTGGTGACATCGTGGAGCCGTTGCGCGATCGCGTGCTGGGCCGTGTTGTGGCCGAAGACGTGTTCCTGCCGGGCGATGACGAGGATCCGATCGTCACCCGCAACACCCTGCTCGACGAGGCGTGGGTGCAGAAGCTCGAGGACGCCAGCGTCCAGCTGATCAAGGTGCGCTCCACCATCACCTGCGAGTCGTCGTTTGGCGTGTGCGCCAACTGCTACGGACGCGACCTCGGTCGTGGCCACCTGGTCAACCATGGCGAAGCAGTCGGCGTGGTCGCTGCGCAGTCCATCGGTGAGCCGGGTACCCAGCTGACCATGCGGACGTTCCACATCGGTGGCGCGGCGTCACGTGCGGCGGCGATCGACAACGTCACCGTCAAGACGACGGGTTCGGTGAAGTTCAACAACCTCAAGCACATCAACCATGGCGACGGTCACGTCGTGGCGGTCTCGCGTTCGGGCGAACTGTCCGTACTCGACGTCCATGGCCGCGAGCGCGAGCGTTACAAGCTGCCGTACGGTGCCACCATCGACGTCAAGGACGGCGCGGACATCAAGGCCGGCCAGCAGGTCGCGCATTGGGACCCGCATAACCATCCGATCGTCTCGGAAGTCGCCGGTTTCCTGCGCTTCATCGACTTCGTCGATGGCGTGACGGTGATCGAGAAGACCGATGAGCTCACCGGCCTGGCGTCGCGCGAGATCACCGATCCCAAGCGTCGCGGTTCGGCAGCCAAGGAACTGCGTCCGATCGTGCGCATCGTCGACAAGGACGGCAACGATCTGAGCATTCCGGGTACCGACCTGCCGGCGCAGTACCAGTTGCCGCCGCGCTCGGTCGTCAACCTGCAGGATGGTGCGCCGGTCGGCGTGGGTGACGTGGTCGCCAAGATCCCGCAGGAAGCGTCCAAGACCCGTGACATCACCGGTGGTCTGCCGCGCGTGGCCGATCTGTTCGAAGCACGTAAGCCGAAGGATCCCGCGATCCTGGCCGAAGTGTCCGGCATCGTCAGCTTCGGCAAGGAAACCAAGGGCAAGCAGCGCCTGGTGATCAAGGAAGCGGACGGCACCGATTACGAGGAGCTGATCCCCAAGTACCGTCAGATCATCGTGTTCGAAGGCGAGCACGTGGAGAAGGGCGAGACTGTGGTGGACGGCGAGCCGACGCCGCAGGACATCCTGCGCCTGCTCGGTGTGGAGCCGCTGGCGGTCTACCTGACCAAGGAAATCCAGGACGTCTACCGCCTGCAGGGCGTGAAGATCAACGACAAGCACATCGAGGTGATTGTTCGCCAGATGCTGCGCAAGGTTGACATCACCGATGCCGGCGACAGCAAGTTCCTGCACTGCGAGCAGATCGAGCGCCAGCGTTTCATCGAAGAGCATGCGCGCGTGCTGAAGTCCGACGGGATCGTGCCGCAGTACAGCCCGGTTCTGCTCGGCATCACCAAGGCCTCGCTGGCGACCGAATCGTTCATCTCGGCAGCTTCCTTCCAGGAGACCACCCGCGTGTTGACCGAGGCGGCCGTCCGCGGCACCCGTGACAACCTGCGCGGGCTCAAGGAGAACGTGATCGTCGGGCGTCTGATTCCAGCCGGTACCGGTTTGGCGTATCATGCGCAACGCCGCAAAAACGCGTCGGGTCTGACCGACTCGGAGATGGCGACCCTCGCCGCGCCGGCAGCGACCGACAAGGTCGAGGC
Source organism: Lysobacter sp. (assembly GCA_039930265.1). Lineage (GTDB taxonomy): Bacteria > Pseudomonadota > Gammaproteobacteria > Xanthomonadales > Xanthomonadaceae > Novilysobacter. Next base: position 3,333 of record JBDSPO010000222.1, read on the forward strand.
CGAAGCAGGCGAAGAGTCGAGCACTTCGTAACACAGCATTACCCAGCGACGGCCGGCAACGGTCGTCCCAGATCACCAAATGAGGCGCACGGAGCGCCTCGTGTTGGGCCCACGGACGGGCGGGATCAGGAAATTTCGCGGGGTCGGCGCCAGTCGCCGGCTCCTGCGATTTTTTGTTGCGTTTGCATTTGACGGCAACGTCAAGTGCAGGCTATACTTTTCGGTCTCGGTGGGTCGGGCGTTTCCGGCTTGCCGTTCGTTATTCACAGAGGCGCGGCATTCCTGGCCGGCCTCTCACCAAAGAGTTCCAGATGGCGACGATCAATCAGCTGGTCCGCAAGCCGCGGCAGGCAGCGACATACAACAGTGCCTCGCCGGCGCTTGAGAACTGCCCGCAGCGCCGCGGCGTTTGCACCCGTGTCTACACCACCACACCGAAGAAGCCGAACTCGGCGATGCGCAAGGTGGCCAAGGTGCGCCTGACCAACGGTTACGAGGTCATCTCGTACATCGGCGGTGAAGGCCACAACCTGCAGGAGCACTCCGTGGTGCTGATCCGTGGCGGTCGCGTAAAGGACCTGCCCGGTGTCCGCTACCACACCGTGCGCGGTGCGCTCGATGCCGCCGGCGTCGCCAAGCGTCGCCAGCGCCGTTCAAAGTACGGCGCCAAGCGCCCGAAGTCCTGAGGAATTGACCCATGTCGCGTAAAGGTTCCGCACCGCAGCGTTCGATCCTGCCTGATCCCAAGCATGGCAGCGAGACGATCGCGCGCTTCATCAATATGGTCATGTACAGCGGCAAGAAGTCCGTCGCTGAGCGCATCGTCTATGGCGCCATGGACGTGATCGGGGAAAAGAACCCGAGCCCGTTGGAAGTGGTCGAGAAGGCGTTGGCCAACATTTCCCCGTCGGTCGAGGTGAAGTCCCGCCGCGTCGGTGGTTCCACCTACCAGGTGCCGGTCGAAGTGCGCGCCTCGCGTCGCGTCGCCCTGGCCATGCGCTGGTTGATCGATGCCGCGCGCAAGCGTGGTGAGAACACCATGCCGCGCAAGCTGGCCGCCGAGCTGCTCGACGCCTCCGAGAGTCGTGGTGGCGCGGTCAAGAAGCGCGAAGAGACCCACCGTATGGCGGAAGCGAACAAGGCGTTCGCGCACTACCGCTGGTGATCCGGACGCCCTGCCATTGGCGGGGCCGACGCAGGCAACAAGACACTCCCAGGGCGGCTCCGGCCGTCTGCGCGAACCGGGTGCCGCCCACTGGCGGCTCCGGCCTTCCTGGCAACATCTAAATACGAGAGGGTCCCGTGGCTCGCACCACTCCCATCGAACTTTATCGCAACTTCGGCATCATGGCCCACATCGATGCCGGAAAGACGACCACCTCAGAACGCATCCTGTTCTATACCGGTGTCAACCATAAGCTTGGCGAAACCCACGAGGGTGCCGCCACCATGGACTGGATGGAGCAGGAGCAGGAGCGCGGCATCACCATTACGTCGGCCGCGACGACCGCGTTCTGGAGCGGCATGGACAAGTCCCTGCCGCAGCACCGCCTGAACATCATCGACACCCCCGGGCACGTCGACTTCACCATCGAGGTGGAGCGCTCCCTGCGCGTGCTCGATGGTGCGGTGTTCGTGTTGTGTGCGGTCGGTGGCGTGCAGCCGCAGTCCGAGACTGTCTGGCGTCAGGCCAACAAGTACTCCGTTCCCCGGCTTGCGTTCGTCAACAAGATGGATCGCACCGGCGCCAACTTCAACAAGGTCGTCGCCCAGCTCAAGCTGCGCCTGGGTGCCTACCCGGTGCCCATGCAGATGCCGATCGGTGCCGAAGAAGGCTTCGAGGGCGTGGTCGACCTGATCAAGATGAAGGCGATCCACTGGGACACCGCGTCCCAGGGCACCGTGTTCGAGTACCGCGAGATCCCGGCAGAGATGCTGGAGGAGGCGACTACCGCGCGCTCGTTCATGGTCGAAGCTGCGGCTGAAGCCAGCGAAGAGTTGATGGACAAGTACCTCAACGACGGTGAGTTGTCGGAGGCGGAGATCGTTGCCGGCCTGCGCGAGCGCACCCTGAAGGTCGAGGTGATTCCGGTCTACTGTGGCTCGGCGTTCAAGAACAAGGGCGTCCAGGCGATGCTCGACGGCGTGATCCAGTTGCTGCCGTCGCCCATCGACGTGCCGCCGGTGCCGGGCATCGACGACGACGAGCAGGAAGCACACCGCGAGGCGTCCGACACCGCGCCGTTCTCGGCGCTGGCGTTCAAGATCATGACCGACCCGTTTGTCGGCTCGCTGACGTTCTTCCGCTGCTATTCGGGCGTGCTGAACTCCGGTGACCAGGTCTACAACCCGGTCAAGTCGAAGAAGGAGCGCGTCGGCCGGATCCTGCAGATGCATTCCAACGATCGTCACGAGATCAAGGAAGTGCGCGCCGGTGACATCGCCGCCGCCGTCGGTCTGAAGGACGTCACCACCGGTGACACCCTCTGCGCGATCGACCACATCATCACTCTGGAGCGCATGGTGTTCCCGGAGCCGGTGATCTCGATGGCGGTGGAGCCCAAGACCAAGGCCGACCAGGAAAAGATGGGTACCGCGCTGGGCCGTCTGGCGCAGGAGGATCCGTCCTTCCGCGTGCATACCGACGAAGAATCCGGCCAGACCATTATCTCCGGCATGGGCGAGTTGCATCTGGATATCCTGGTGGACCGCATGCGCCGTGAGTTCCACGTCGAGGCCAACGTCGGCAAGCCGCAGGTCGCCTACCGCGAAACCATCCGCAAGGCGGTCAAGGCGGAAGGCAAGTTTGTGCGTCAGTCCGGCGGCAAGGGCCAGTTCGGCCATGTCTGGCTGGAGATCGAGCCCGCCGAGACCGGTACCGGTTATGTCTTCGAGAATGCCGTCGTCGGTGGCACCGTGCCCAAGGAATACATCCCGGCAGTCGACAAGGGCATCCAGGAAGTCATCGCCAATGGTTTGCTCGCCGGTTACCCGATCGTCGATGTCAAGGTCAAGCTGGTCGACGGTTCCTACCACGAGGTCGACTCCTCGGAAATGGCGTTCAAGATCGCCGGCTCGATGGGCTTCAAGGAAGGTTTCCACAAGGCCAGCCCGGTCTTGCTGGAGCCGATGATGAAGGTCGAGATCGTAACCCCGGAGGACTACCTGGGTGACGTGATGGGTGATGTCAGCCGTCGCCGCGGCATCCTGCAGGGTCAGGAGGACAGCCTGTCGGGCAAGATCATCGACGCCATCCTGCCGCTGGGCGAGATGTTCGGTTATGCGACGAGCCTGCGCTCGATGTCGCAGGGCCGCGCCACCTTCACGATGGAATTCGACCATTACGCAGAGGCGCCGGCGAACATAGCCGACGCGGTGGTCAAGAAGAACTGATGCAGTGGCCGGCACCCGCCGGCCGCCGCTCCCACACGACATTCAGACGAATTTAGAGGTAACAATCATGGCCAAGGGTAAATTCGAGCGCACCAAGCCGCACGTGAACGTCGGCACGATCGGTCACGTTGACCACGGCAAGACCACGTTGACCGCTGCGCTGACCAAGGTGGGCGCGGAGCGTTTCG
>JBDSPO010000223.1:0-17341 GCA_039930265.1 Lysobacter sp.
TCCCGACCGCCTGACAACGCCGCGGCACCGCCACCTGCCGGGCAGTCGCCGGAATCGGCTGCGGCCGCTGCCAAAGCCCAGCAGGCGGCGGACGCGGCCCAGCGCCAGCGCATGCGTGAAGCGCTGCAGCAGGGCGGAAAGGACTCGCCTGAGGCCGGTCAAGCCGACGCGGTCGGGGGCGTCCGCGAGAGCGGGGAGGAACGCGAACGACGGATGGCCAACGAAGCATGGCTGCGGCGGATCCCGGATGACCCGGGCGGCCTGCTGCGGCGGAAATTTCAGATCGAGTACGAGCGGCGCCAGCGGGAAGGAAGCACACCATGATCAACTCGACAGCCCGGATCCTGCTCCATGTCTGCGCGTACCTGTTGTTGCTGACCAGTCTGAGTGCGACCGCGAAGACGCGGGCCTGGCTGGACCGTGACCACATCGCTCTGGGCGAAACGGCCACTCTCAACATCGAGACCGACACCGGCACCGCGCCCGATTACGCACCCCTGGCGAGGGATTTCCAGCTGAGCGGTCGCACCAGTCGGCGTCAGGTGGAGTTGGCAGGCGGCAAGATCACCAGCCGTACGCTCTACGCGGTCGCGCTGCGCGCGCGGCGCGACGGCGTGCTGACCATTCCCGGTCTGCAGGTGGGCGGCGAGAAGACGAGCCCGTTGCCGCTGGTGGTCGGCGCGGCCAGTGCCGCGGCCCCAGTGCAGGCGCAGTCGGATGTCTTCGTTGAAAGTGAGCCCGACGATGGCTCGCCATACGTGCAGCAGGCCGTCGGATGGACAGTGCGGCTGTACTCCGCGGTGCCCCTGGTGTCGGGTCAGCTCGACCAGCCCACGCCTGATGGCGCCTCGCTGAACCAGGTGGGCGAGGATCTCCAGTTCAGTCGTCAGATCGGTGGCCGCGAATACAGCGTGGTGGAGCGTCACTACCTGCTGATACCTGACCGCAGCGGCGAGCTGGTGATTCCCGGTGCGGTGTTCCGCGGCCGTGGAGTGAACGGGTTCTTTGGTGATCTCATGGGGCGCGGCGACGGCCTGCAGGCGACGGCACCGTCGCGGCGGATCAGTGTGCAGCCGCTCCCCTCGCAGGTATCGCAAGGGTGGCTGCCGCTGCACGGCTTGCAGTTGCGCTATCTGGCTACTCCACAATCCGCCAAGGCAGGCACTGCGGCGATCCTGAGTGTGGAGGCGGTGGTTGATGGCGCCAGCGCGGCGCAGTTGCCGGAGCTGACGCTGCCCGAGATTCCCGGTGCCCAGGTGTTTCCCGATCCGGTTCAGGCCGAAGAGCGCTGGGTTGATGGCCGGCCGCAGGTGACCCTGCGTCGGCAGTTTTCGCTGGTGCCGTCGCAGAGCGGGGCGCTGACGATTCCCGGCGCGCGGTTGCAGTGGTGGGACGTGAGCGCCGACCGCATGCGCACCGCAACGCTGCCGACACTTCAGCTGGATGTCGCCGCCGGGGCGGTCGGGGCTCCCGGCATCACCGGGCCGGCTGGCTTGACCGACGCCCCGGTCGGCGGTCCGGCACCCGGGTCCGCGCTGCCACGGTCCGGCGAGATGGACCAGCGCCCGTGGGTGCTGGCTACGGTGTTTTTTGGCGTTGCGTGGCTGCTCACCCTGTTGTGGGGACTGCAGCGCGCCGCAGGGGCCGGGACGTCCCGCACAGTCCCGGATGCGGCGGTGCGACCCGCTTCGAAGGCACCGGTGTTGGACCGCGCGGAGCTTGCCAAGGCGCTCGATCATGGCGACTTCGACCAGATCGCCACCCTGCTGTGTGGGCTGGCGTGGCCAGCTGCGGTCGACCTCGATGAGGTGGCCACACGCCTTGCCGATCCCGCGCAGCGGGACGCCCTTGCCGCCATGCGACGGGCCCGCTGGGGTGGGGGCGATGGCGTCGCTGCGCGCGAGACGCTGCGAGCCGCATTCGCCGGCGGACCGGTCTGGCGCGACGCCGTTGAGGGCGAGCCAGCTTCCGCGTTGCTGCCACCGCTGTATCCCCCGCACGGAAAGTAATGCCGGGTACGGCGGCGGGGTTTGCTACCCTCGGCCGCTGCCAATGGAACTGCCGCCATGACCGCATCACTGCCACCTCCTGCCGCCAAACGCACGTTGCCGCTGCACTGGAAAATGGCGATCGGCTTTGCCGCGGGACTGCTGCTCGGATTGCTGGTCTACACGCTTGAGCTCAACGGCGCCGACCTGTTCATCCGCTACGTCACCGACCCGGTCGGCCAGCTGTTCCTGCGCCTGCTGTTCATGCTGGTCATCCCGCTGATCTTCTCGGCGCTGGTGCTGGGGGTGGTGGAGATCGGCGACCCTGAATCACTGGGGCGGATCGGCTTCAAGACCCTGCTCTATATCCTCGTGGTCACCACCATTGCGGTCACCATCGGCCTGGTGATGGTGAATGTGTTCGAGCCCGGCGCCGGCATGTCGCGCGAGGTCGGCGCGGCGCTGATGGCGCGCGAGTCGGCGGCCAGCGCGGCGATCCTGACCCATCGGGAATCGTTGTCGGGCATGGATATCCTGCTCAACATCGTGCCGCGGAATCCGGTCCAGGCGGCCGCCAACGGCGAGCTGATCGCGGTGATGTTCTTCGCGCTGATGTTCGGTATCGCGGCGACCGTGATGCGCACTCCGGGTGTCAACGCGTTCATCGGCACCGTACAGGGCATCTACGAGATCAGCCTGAAGTTGATCGACTGGGTGATCCGCACCGCACCCTACGCCGTGTTCGCGCTGATGTTCAGCCTGGCGGCGAAGGTCGGTCTGACCGCGCTCAAGCCGCTGGCGATGTACGTGCTGGTGGCGGTGGGGGCGATGGCGGTGCACACCCTGGTGGTGTTTCCGCTGTTGCTGCGCTTTCTGGGACGGATGTCGCCGCTGTTTTTCTTCCAGCGCGCGCAACTGGCGATGCTGACCGCGTTCTCGACCTCGTCCTCCAGCGCCACCCTGCCCACCACCCTGCGCGTGGCCGAGGAGGAACTGGGAACGCCCCGCCGGATCGGCCGCTTCGTCTGCACGCTCGGCGCGACCGCCAACATGAACGGCACCGCGTTGTTCGAAGGAATCACGGTGCTGTTCCTGGCGCAGTTTTTTCTGATCGACCTGAGCATGGCCCAGCAGGTCCTGATCGTCCTGATGTGCGTGCTCGGCGGGGTCGGCGCGGCGGGCGTGCCCGGCGGGTCGCTGCCGGTGGTCGCGATGATCCTGGTGATGTTCGGCATTCCACCCGAAGGGCTGGGCCTCATCCTGGGGGTGGATCGCTTTCTTGATATGTGTCGCACCTGCGTCAACGTCACCGGCGATCTGGTCGGCACGGTGGTGATCTCGCAGAGTGAACGGGGCAAGGCGCACGTCGAGCTTCCCGGCTGAGCGGGCCCGCAGCCGGAGGCAGGGCAGGGGAGTGGAGCTGACGGACAGCTCGCTGGCGCGGCAGCCACGGAGCCGGCGTTTGGCCGCAGGCGCGGAACCGGCGACAATTGGCATCCGCCCGGTTCCCCATGCGAAACCGGGCAGTCCCCCTTCCTGGATTTGCCATGCCCACGCCCAGCCGTCGCGACCTCGCCAATGCCATCCGTTTCCTCGCCATCGATGCCGTCCAGGCGGCCAACTCGGGTCACCCCGGGATGCCGATGGGGATGGCCGACATCGCCGAGGTGCTCTGGAACGACTACCTGAGCCACAACCCGGCCAATCCGGGCTGGTTCAACCGCGACCGCTTCGTGCTGTCCAACGGCCACGGCTCGATGCTGCAGTACGCCCTGCTGCACCTGTCGGGATATGACCTGGCGATCGATGATCTGAAGAATTTCCGCCAGCTCGAGTCGCGCACTCCGGGTCACCCGGAGAACTTCATGACGCCGGGCGTGGAGACCACCACCGGGCCGCTGGGGCAGGGGCTGGCCAACGCGGTCGGCATGGCGTTGGCGGAGAAGCTGCTCGCACAGCGCTTCAACCGCCCGGAACACGCCATTGTCGACCACCGCACCTGGGTGTTCATGGGCGACGGCTGCCTGATGGAAGGCATCTCGCACGAAGCCGCGTCGCTGGCCGGGACCTGGGGGCTGAACAAGCTCGTGGCGTTCTGGGACGACAACCACATCAGCATCGACGGCGACACCGCTGGCTGGTTCACCGATGACACCCCGGCACGCTTCGAGGCGTACGGATGGAACGTGGTGCGCGGTGTGGACGGGCACGACGCCGACGCGATCAAGGGCGCGATCGACGAGGCACTGCTCAGCGGCGACAAGCCGACCCTGCTGTGCTGCCGCACGACCATTGGCTACGGCTCGCCGAAAAAGGCCGGCAGCGAGTCCAGCCACGGCTCGCCACTGGGCGCCGATGAGATCGTCGCCACCCGCAAGGCACTGGGCTGGGAGTGCGGGGCGTTCGAGATCCCTGCCGAGATCTATGACGGCTGGCGCGTGGGCGATGTCGGTACCTTCCGGGAGAGCCAGTGGAACGACGCGTTCGACAAGTACGCCGCGCGCTTCCCCGCCGAGGCGGCCGAACTCGTGCGGCGCTCGCACGGCGAACTGCCCGACGATTTTGCGGACGCGGCCGACGCCTTCATTGCCAAGCTCCAGGCCGACGGCCCGGTAATTGCTTCGCGCAAGGCCTCGCAGAATGCGATCGAGGCGTTTGCCCCGCATCTGCCCGAGCTGGTCGGCGGATCGGCGGATCTGGCCGGGTCCAACCTGACCTTGTGGAGCGGCAGCAAGTCGGTCACCGGCGAGGACCGCGACGCCAACTACATCTATTACGGCGTGCGCGAATTCGCGATGACCGCGATCAGCAACGGCCTGAGCGTGCACGGCGGATTCATCCCGTACGACGCGACCTTCCTGGTGTTCAGCGACTACGCGCGCAACGCCGTGCGGATGAGTGCGCTGATGGGCGCGCGCGCCATTCACGTCTACACCCACGACTCGATCGGCCTGGGCGAAGACGGCCCGACCCACCAGCCCATCGAGCACATGGCCAGCCTGCGTTACATCCCCAACAACGATGTCTGGCGTCCGTGCGATGCCGTCGAGTCGGCGGTGGCCTGGAAAGCCGCGATCGAGCGGGCCGACGGCCCCAGCTGTCTGGTCTTCTCGCGGCAGAACCTTGACCACCAATCACGCGACAACGCCCAGGTGGGCGACATCGCGCGCGGCGGTTACGTGTTGCGGGACGGCGGCAGCGTTCCGGAGCTGATCCTGATCGCGACAGGCTCGGAGGTCGGGCTGGCGATGAAGGCCGCCGATGCGTTGGGCGACAAGGTTCGGGTCGTCTCAATGCCGTGCACCGAGGTATTTGATCGTCAGGACGCGGCGTACCGCGAGTCGGTCTTGCCACGGGCGTGCCGCAAGCGCGTGGCGATCGAGGCCGGCGTGACCGGTTTCTGGGGCACCTACGTCGGTCTGGATGGCGCGGTGATCGGGATCGACACCTTCGGCGCCAGCGCGCCGGCGGAGAAGCTGTTCCCGCACTTCGGGTTTACCGTGGAGAACGTGGTGCGGGCGGCGCGCGCGCTGGGCTGACTGGCGCCGGCTATAAGCCGTCAGCCGGCGGCACCACCGTCAGCGGTGTCAGCAGATAGCGGCGGCCGTCGGCTCCGACAGCGGGCAGGCGGCCCCCCCGGATGTTGACCTGCAGCGAGGGGTACAACAGATTGGGTGCCGCCAGCCCGGCATCGCGCGTGTTGCGCGCATGGCGAAATGATTCGAGGCTGGTGTCTGCCGACAGCATCCGGTTGTCGCGGCGCGACTCCGCCACGGTGACGCTGGCGCGGCGCTCGCGTCCTTCCGGCGGGTAGTCGTGGCACAGCCACAGCACGGTCTCGCCCGGCAAGGCGTGCAGCCGGGCGATCGAGGCGTACAGCTGGTCCACGCTGCCGCCGGGAAAATCACAGCGCGCCGTCCCCAGGTCGGGCGCAAACACGGTGTCGCCGACGAACACGTTGGCGCCGACGCGGTAGCTGAGACTGTCGGCCGTGTGCCCGGGTGTGGCCATCACCTCGATCGACAACGCGCCGACCGTGACGACCTCGCCATCGACGAGCAGGCGGTCGAACGCACCCGTCAACGCCGGGTCGTCGCGGTCCATCCCGAACACCACCGAGAAATGATCCTGCACCGAACGGATGCCGGCGCCGATGGCGACCGGAGCGTTGATACTGGCGCGCACGAACGCCGCCGCACTGGGGTGGTCGGCGTGGGCGTGGGTCTCCAGGATGTGGTGCACCTGCAGGTCGCTGTTGACGACGTAATCCAGCACCTCGCGTGCCGAGCCCGTGTGGACGCGCCCGGAACGATGGTCGTAATCGAGCACAGGATCGATCACCACAGCATTGCGCCCGGCATGGACCACGTACGTCCAGGTGCCGGTGCCGGCATGGAAAAACGGTTGCACGTGCGGTTCGGCATTCATGGGGACTCTCCTTGGGGCGTGCCGTCCACGGCGCAGAAAATGCCATGCAGGGTGTGGATGACCCGGCGCGCCGGACCATCGCTGAGCGCGTAGTAGATGGTCTGCGCGTCGCGGCGGGTATGCACCAGACCGTCCGCGCGCAGCAACGCCAGATGCTGCGAGAGCGCCGACTGGCTCAGGTCCAGCTGGGCGTTGAGCTCACCGACCGAGTGCTCACCATCGACCAGCAGGCACAGCAGCATCAGGCGCTTCTCGTTGGCCAATGCCTTCAGCAGTCGCACCGCATCGGCGGCATGGCTGCGCATCGCCTGCGCCGCCATTGCGGCAGGTAACGCCGCAGCTACGTGAGCAGCGTCGGACACGCGCTCCACGCCCATCGTGGCGGGGATCACTCGGTGCACAAGGGCAGGCCGGCGTCGGACCATCCGCTTACGCCACCGCTGATCGAGCTTACGTCGGTAAACCCCATGCGCTGCAGGCTCACGGCTGCCAGCGCGGCGCGGCCGCCGGTTCGGCAGTACAGCACGATCGGGCGCGCCTTGTCGGGCAGCGACTGGTCCCCTGCAGGGGCAACCGCCGGGTGGGTTTCGATCTGGAACTCAAGCACGCCGCGCGGAAGGTTGATCGCGTCCGCGAGATGGCCGGTCTCGAACTCGGCCGGCTCCCGCACGTCGATGAGCACGGCGGAGCGATGATCTGCCGCGAAATCCTGTGGCGCAATCTCGCGGATCCGGGTGCGGGCTTCGTCAACAAGCTGGTGGGCAGTCAGGTTCATGGCGGCGCTTCTCAAAGTGGTAGGGCGCATTATATCACTGATAGCTAATATAAGGCTATGCTAATATTGTGCGTGCAATGAACCGTGTCGATGAAGTTCGATCAATGAAACAGATTCAGTGAAGGTGAACATGGCGGTCAGCACGTGTGCGCTTCTGGTGGGCACGAGCATCCTCCTCGCCACCGTGCTCACTTCGGGCGTGATCCCATAGCCAGGATTTACGCCGCTGCATTGGCAGCTGCCAAAGGAGATTTCCCATGAGTTCCCCGTCCGCGTGCCAATCGCCCGATCCTCTGCTGGTCGTGTGCCCACACTGCCATTCGCCCAATCGCGTCCCGCCGCTACGGTTGTCTGATGCGCCCACCTGCGGGAACTGCGGGAAGGTGCTGTTCGACGGCAACCCGGTGAGCCTGGGCGTCGACCATTTTGCTACCCACATCAGCCGCGGCCAGTTGCCGGTGCTGGTGGATTTCTGGGCACCATGGTGCGGGCCCTGCAAAGTCATGGGGCCGCAGTTCGCGCTGGCCGCGGGTGAGCTTGAGCCGCATGTCCGGTTGGTCAAGGTCGACACCCAGAGTGAGCCAACCCTGGGCCAGCAGTACGCGATCCGCAGTATCCCGACGTTGGCACTCTTCCAACACGGCCGCGAGCTGGCCCGACAGGCAGGCGCGATGTCCGCGGCCGATATCGTGCGCTGGACCCGCCAGCACCTGCCCGCTTGATCGCGTGATCGCGTGATCGATGGCCCGGCTGATCTGATCGGGCCGCGCTGCTGGCGGCCGGAGGGGCAGGCAGGACACCGCCAGGGCCAGACATGGGGCCGCGATGCGACCATCATGGAGGCCACTCTTCTTCCGGATAGCTGGCATGAAATATTCCGCAGCTGCATCCCGCGCGGTCCGTGTCGCCTTTGCGCCGCTGGCGCTGACCTTATCTCTGGCAGCCTGTGGCGCGGGCGAGCGGTCGACGGCGGATGGCAGCGCCCCGGCCTCGCATCCGACCGCCAGCACCGCGTTGGAATCGGCCGACACCAATGCGGCGAACGAGCGCGAAGCCGGCGCCTCCGCCCTTGCCGCGGTAATCGACAGCCTGCATCAGCCAAGCGCCGGCCTGTATACCGCCGGGCAGCCGGAACCTGGCGCGTGGCAGGTCGCCGCCAGTGCGGGCATCACCACCGTCATCAATCTGCGGCCGGCGGCCGAGATGGATGGCCGTGATGAGGCGGCCGAAGTTGCCGAGGCGGGCCTCGCGTACTACGAGATACCGGTCGCGGGTGCCGCTGACGTCAACCTCGGCAACGCAACGGCGCTGCGGCGTCTGATCGATCAGGCGCCCGGGCCGGTGCTGGTCCATTGTGCGTCCGGCAACCGGGTCGGCGCGCTGTTGGCGCTCTCGGACATGCAAACCGGCAAGGTGTCCGCCGACCAGGCAGTGGCGTTCGGGCGCAGTGCCGGTCTGGGCAGCCTGGAGCCGCGGGTGCGCGAGGTGATCGAAGGTGCGCCGGCACCTGCCTGCGCGACTGGCGCCCGCTGCTGAGCGCCAGGACGCGCAGATTTCACTGGGGCGTAGCGAAGACCTGGTTCAGAACAGCTGCCAGGCGCGCGCCGCCCAGGCGTAACTGTTGCTCGGCGACGGGAAGCCACGTCTGGATATACGCATCGCCAAGGCGGGCTTGCGCGGGGTAGAAGCCCGGCGTGACCACGATCGCGCACGATTGCTCCGCCCAGGTGGCGGCGCGGGTGGTCAGCGATCCGCCGGTATCCACCGGTGCCGAGGCCACCGGCGTGGCTCGAAGGTGATCCAGATAAGCGGAGTCAACGCGTTTGGCGGTGTTGAGCAGGCCGCTGTCCCATAGCCGGTGCAGGTTGCTGCCTTTGCCCTGAAAGTTGATCTGGATGGTGTTGCCACCCTTGTCTTCGGCATGGCCCGCATGCAGGGGCTGGTGGATGTCTCCCACGAAGTGCACCAGAAACTTCAGTGCCTGGGCGCGCGCGGCGATCGGCTGGGTGACGTCTGCCAGGAGCTGAGCTTGGGCCGGTATCGCATCGACCACACAATTGCCCTTGGTGCAGTCACGCGGCTGACTGAAGACACAGGTGTCGCCGCCGATGTTGACGTAATGCCAGGCGGCGCTGCGCCGTCCCAGATCAGGGTCCGCCGAGCGCAGTTGGTCGGCCCAGTTGGCGATGCCGGGCAGTGTCGGGTCGGGCTCGCCGCGCAGCAAGGGGGTGATTTGTGCTTGTGCCTGGGGCGTCAGTTGCTCCCAGGCCAACTCGGCTACGAGACGATGGCCCTGCGGCCCCCACGCGCTGGCGATCGATGGGGAAATCAATGCCAGGGCGAGCAAACAGCCCCGGGCGTTACGGACAAGAAGGGATGCAGTCATACGTACAGGATATCCGGACAGCAGCGACTGCACCCGCCCGGTAAATACCGGTGGTGCCCCGGGCGACGGCGGTAATGGGCTAAAATGAACGGCTTTACACCCCCCATACGTCCGTCAGGAGCCCTGCAATGGCGATCAAGGTTGGTATCAACGGTTTTGGCCGTATCGGACGCAATGTCCTGCGTTCGGCGATTGAGAATTTCGGCAACGACATCGAAGTGGTTGCGATCAACGACTTGCTGGAGCCGGACTACCTGGCCTACATGCTGCAGTACGACTCGGTGCACGGCCGCTTCCAGGGCGACGTCAAGGTCGACGGCGAGCACATCGTGGTCAACGGCAAGAAGATCCGCCTGACCCAGGAGCGTGATCCGGCCAACCTGAAGTGGGGCGAGGTCGGCGTGGACGTGGTGATCGAGTCCACCGGCCTGTTCCTGACCAAGGAGACCGCGCAGAAGCACATCGATGCCGGCGCGAAGAAGGTGATCCTGTCGGCGCCGTCCAAGGATGACACCCCGATGTTCGTCTTCGGCGTCAATGACAAGACCTACAAGGGTGAGGCGATTATTTCCAATGCCTCCTGCACCACCAACTGTCTGGCGCCGGTGGCCAAGGTGCTCAACGACAAGTGGGGCATCAAGCGCGGCCTGATGACCACCGTGCACGCGGCGACTGCGAGCCAGAAGGTCGTCGATGGTCCGTCCAACAAGGACTGGCGCGGCGGCCGCGGCATCCTGGAGAACATCATCCCGTCCTCCACCGGCGCGGCCAAGGCCGTCGGCGTGGTGATCCCGGAGCTGAACAAGAAGCTCACCGGGATGAGCTTCCGCGTGCCGACCTCCGATGTCTCGGTGGTCGACCTGACGGTCGAGCTGGAGAAGGGCGCCACCTACGCGGAGATCTGCGCGGAGATGAAGGCGCAGTCCGAAGGCGCGCTGAAGGGCATCCTCGGTTACACCACCGACAAGGTGGTTGCCACCGACTTCCGCGGCGATACCCGTACCTCGATCTTCGATGCCGAGGCCGGCATCGCGATGGACGACACCTTCGTCAAGCTGATTGCCTGGTACGACAATGAGTGGGGCTATTCCAACAAGTGCCTGGAAATGGTCAAGGTCATCGCGCGGTAAGCGACTGCAAAACGCCTGACGTGTGACGCGAAAAGCCGGGCATGATGCCCGGCTTTTCCGTATCCGCTCCGGTGCCAGGCGATGTCTCCTGCGGTGCGCGGCCCTGCCTGAGTGGGTTACTCGAGTTCGCGCTTCAGCAGCGGCAGCTTGTCGGGGACACCGTCCCACTTGGGCGCATCTTCCAACGCCGGAATCTTGCGGTCGATCACCGGCCACAGCGGTGCGAGTTCGGCGTTGATCGCGAGGAAGTGCTCCTGACCGGCCGGGACGTCATCCTCCGGATAGATCGCCCCCACCGGACATTCGTCCACGCACAGGGTGCAGTCGATGCACTCGTCGGGATCGATCACCAGGAAGTTGGGACCCTCATGGAAACAGTCGACCGGGCACACCTCCACACAGTCGGTGTGCTTGCAGTTGATGCAGTTTTCGGTGACGACATGGGTCATGACAGGGTTCCAATCGTGTTGCTTGCGGCGGCGCCATTGTCTCGCGGATCGAACGGGCGTGCTCCTGACGTGGATCAAGGCGGCGCGGCCGTGGCTTCCGGACAATAGCCACCAACACCCCACCACATGGAGTCAGCAACGATGATCCGCAAGCTTTCAGCCGCCGCCCTGTTCGCCATTGCCGGCACGCTCGCCCTTCCTGCGACGGCCGCAGACTGCGCAGTGACGGTGGACAGCACCGACGCGATGCAGTTCACCACCAAAACCCTGCAGGTCCCCGCCGCGTGCAAGGCGTTCAAGGTCACCCTGAAGCATGTGGGCAAGCTGCCCAAAACCGTGATGGGCCACAACTTCGTACTCGGCAAGACGGCTGATGTGGCCGGCATCAACGCCGATGGCATGAAGGCCGGCGCCGATGCGCACTACGTCAAGGCCGGCGACCCGCGGGTGATCGCCGCCAGCAAGCTGATCGGCGGTGGCGAGTCGACCACGGTCACCATTCCGGTCGCCAAACTGAAGGCCGGCCAGGCTTACACCTATTTCTGCTCGTTCCCCGGGCACGCCGCGATCATGAAGGGCAGCTTGACTCTGGCCAAGTAAGCCACCATCTGTAGGAAGGGCGGCCCTGGCGGCCGCCCATTTCCGTTGCAGCGATCCAATCACGGGCCATGACACGCGATTCCACTGAACTCACCGAGCAGCAACTCTCCGAACTGGTGGACCGTTTCTATGACCGGATCCAGGTCCACCCCACGCTGGGGCCGGTGTTCAACGCGGCGGTGGATGACTGGCCGGAACACAAGCTGCTGCTGACCTCGTTCTGGTCATCGGTGGCGCTTGGCACGCGCAGCTACCGCGGCAATCCGATGGCCAAACATCGCGGCCACCCCATCCATGCCGGGCATTTCGACGAGTGGTTGGACTTGTGGCGCGAGACCGCCGACGAGGTGCTGGATCCCGAACACGCGCGGATGGTGCACGAGTACGCGTCCCGCATCGCCGGCAGCCTCAAGTACGGACTGGGACTGCAGGAAGGCGTGCGATCGCTGGATCTGCCGATTGTCGGTGGTTGAGTAACGCGGTCGAACGGGCAGCACCGCGTCGTTCGGTTCAGTCGTCCTGGCTGCACTCGGTGTCCGACAGGGGAGGCAGCGGCGGCACCGGAGTCGGTTTGCCGTCGGCGCTCAACGCGACCATCGTGAAACGGCCCCGCGTCGCCAGAACGGTAACGCCCGAATGCAGGTCCTCGCTGTGCATCTCCACCTCGACTTGCAGGGACGTTCTCCCGGTCGAAACCACCCGCGCGGCCAGCTGCACCAGCGCCCCCTGATTGACCGCGGTGTGGAAATCGATCTGCTCCGAGCGCGCGGTGACCACGGTGCAGCGGGCATAGCGGGAGGCGGCGATAAACGCAGCCTTGTCCATCCACGCCAATGCCTGGCCGCCAAACAGCGTGCCCAGGTGGTTGGTGTGGTCGGGGAAAACGATTTCCGTCATGCGCGCCTCGATGGCAGGCAGGTCAGGATGGTCAATCATCGATGTCCGAACTCCGGTTGCAGGAATCTTGCGGGTGGAAGGGGTGGCTCAGAACGCCGCGTCGAAGGCCACCTCGCCCTCCACGCCGATCTGGTAGGCCGAAACCCGACGTTCGAAAAAGTTGGTGACTTCCTGCACGTCCTGCAGGTCCATGAAACCGAACGGGTTGTTGGCCCCGAAGTGCGTGGCCATTCCCAGCTGGGCCAGCCGTTGGTCGGCGCAGTACTCCAGATACTGGCGCATATCCTTCAGCGACAGTCCAACGACACCGCCGGACAGGGTGTCGGCGGCGAACTGCATCTCGCACTCCACCGCTTCGGTGAGCATCTGCACCACGTCGCGCTGGAGGTCCGCGTCAAACAGTTCGGGCTCCTCGCTGCGCACCGTGCGGATGACTTCGAAGGCGAAGGCCATGTGGCAGCTCTCGTCGCGGAACACCCAGTTGGTGCCGGATGCCAGGCCGTGCAACAGCCCGCGTGAACGCAGGTAGTACACATAGGCGAACGCGCCAAAGAAGAACAGGCCCTCGATGCAGGCGGCGAAGCAGATCAGGTTGAGCAGGAACTGGCGGCGGTGCTCGCGGGTTTCGATCCGCTCAAGCTCCTGGATCGAGTCGATCCACTTGAAGCAGAACGCGGCTTTGGCCCGGATCGAAGGGATGTTTTCAACCGCCGCGAACGCCTCGGTGCGCGCTTTTTCGTCGGGCAGGTAGGTGTCCAGCAGGGTGAGGTAGAACTGCACGTGCAGCGCTTCCTCATACAGTTGGCGCGACAGGTACATACGCGCCTCGGGCGCGTTGATGTGCTGATACAGGTTGAGCACCAGATTGTTGGCGACGATCGAATCGCCGGTGGCAAAGAACGCGACCAGGCGCTCCACCAGATGGCGCTCCGCCGGGCCGAGCTTGCCGCGCAGGTCGTTTACGTCCAGCGAGAAGTCTACTTCCTCCACCGTCCAGGTGTTGCGGATCGCGTCGCGGTACATGGCATAGAACTGCGGATAGCGCATCGGCCGCAGGGTGAGGTCGAAGCCGGGGTCAAGCAGGTGTCGGGTGGTCATCATGGTTCCTGGGAAAGCCGGTTATCCGGCTGGCATCGGCAATGGCGGTGGCGCGCGGGCTGGCTTGCGCGCCGGCGGCGGCTACTGGCAGGACTCGCAGCTCTCGGGGTTCTCCAGCGAGCAGGCGATCGCGTCCTGATCGGGGGTGGGCACCGCAGCACGCACTGTCGATTTCGCGATCCGGGTCGCCGGTCGCGAGCGCAGGTAGTAGGTCGACTTCAGGCCCTGCTTCCAGGCATACATGTACATGGACGACAGCTGGCCGATATTCGGGCTCTCGATAAAGAGGTTCAGCGACTGGCTCTGGTCGATGAACGCGCCGCGGTCGGCGGCCATATCGATCAGCGAGCGCATCGGCAGCTCCCACGCGGTGCGATAGATCTGGCGCAGCGATTCGGGAATCGCCGTGATGCCCTGGATCGATCCGTCCGCCATCTTCACCGCATCCCGGAGTTCCGGGGTCCACATGCCCAGCGTCTTCAGTTCCTCCACCAGGTACTTGTTGACCACCAGGAAGTCGCCCGACAGCGTTTCGCGCTTGAACAGGTTGGACACCTGCGGCTCAATGCATTCGTAGCAGCCGGCGATCGAGGCGATGGTCGCCGTTGGCGCGATCGCGATCAGCAGCGAATTGCGCAGGCCGTGCTCGCGGATGCGCGCTCGCAGTTCGTCCCAACGGGCGGGATTGGTCGGCGCCACGTCCCAGGCTTCGAACTGCAACTCGCCGACCGAGGCGCGGGTGTCCTTGAAAGACGGGTGGGGGTGCTGCTCGACCGCCAGTTCGCAGGACGCGGAAAGGGCGTGGAAGTAGATCTCTTCGGCGATACGTTGCGACAGCTCGCGCGCCGGCGCCGAATCGAACGGGAGGCGCAGTTTGAAGAAAACATCCTGCAACCCCATCGCACCCAAGCCGACCGGGCGCCAACGCAGGTTCGCCCGTTGGGCGGTCTCAATCGGGTAGAAGTTCAGGTCGATCACGCGATCAAGCTGGCGCACTGCCAGCCGCACGGTCTCGGCGAGCTTGTCGTAGTCGAAGCGGGCGACATCGCCGTCAGCAGCGCTGACAACGTGGTGGGCCAGGTTGATCGAGCCCAGGTTGCACACCGCGGTCTCGTCCTGCGAGGTGACCTCCAGGATCTCGGTGCACAGGTTGGACAGGTGCACCACGTTGCCCGCGCGCAGGGTCTGGTTGCACGCGCGGTTGGATTTGTCCTTGAAGTTCATCCAGCCGTTGCCGGTCTGGGCCAGGGTGCGGATCATCCGGGTGTACAGGTCGCGCGCCTTCACCTGACGTGCGGCCAGACCCGCGGCTTCGGCGGCGTGGTACGCCTGATCGAACGCATCGCCAAACAGGTCGGTCAGGTGGGTGCCGGCGCGGGCCAGCGTCGCCGGGTCGAACAGCGACCACATCGCGTCGGCCTCGACGCGGCGCATGAATTCGTCGGGAATCCAGTTGGCCAGGTTGAGGTTGTGGGTGCGCCGGGCGTCCTCACCGGTGTTGTCGCGCAACTCCAGAAATTCCTCCACGTCGGCGTGCCAGGGTTCCAGGTACACGCACGCCGCGCCCTTGCGTTTGCCGCCCTGATTGACCGCTGCGACGGACGCGTCCAGGGTTTTCAACCACGGAACGATGCCGTTGCTCATCCCGTTGGTGGAGCGGATGAGCGAGCCGCGCGAACGCACCCGGCTGTAGGACAAGCCGATCCCGCCACTGAACTTGCTCAGCTTGGCCACGTCCATGTAGCGGTGGTAGATCGCTTCCAGCGAATCGGCCGGCGAGTCCAGCAGGAAACAGCTGGAGAGTTGCTCGTGCGTGGTGCCGGCATTGAACAGGGTTGGTGAGCTGGGCAGATAGTCCAGTTCACCCATGCGGCGATACAGCGCCAGTGCATCGGTGACGTCCTCGCTCAATGCACAGGCGATCCGCAGGAAGAACTGCTGCGGGGTCTCGATGACCGTGCGCGCGGTGGGGTGGCGCAGCAGGTAGCGGTCATACACCGTGCGCAGGCCGAAATAATCGAAGCGCGCGTTGAGGCTGTTGTCGATCGCGTCGTTGAGCTTGCGCGCATTGGCCTGCACGAACGCCAACAGGCGCTCGTTGATCAGGCCGAGGTCGTAGCCGCGCTGGACCGATTGCGAGAACGCGTTGATATCGATGGCGGCGACTTCCTTGTCGATCACGCCTGCCAGCAGGCGCGCGGCAAGCCGGCCGTATTCCGGCTCCTCGGCGGTAAGCAGCGCCGCGGTGCGGATCGAGAGTTCATCCAGTTCGCAGGTGGTCGCGCCGTCGTAGAGGCCCGAGATCGTTCGCGTGGCGACGCGCATCGGATCGATCGCGTACAGGTCCACACTGCAACGCGATATCGCGCGGACGATCTTGTTCAGATCCACCGGCTCGCGGCTGCCGTTGCGCTTGGTGACCTGCATACTCTGCGCGCTGACCGGCGCGGTGAGGGTGAATCCCGCCGTTTCGTCGGCAGGCAGGTCGGCGCGATCAGGCAGGGCCGCGGGTGCCACGGCTCCGGGTGCGTCGGAGTGCGCATCGGCGGGTGGATCGGCGGATGCATCGCCGAATACAGCGGCGTCGGGCGCCGCGAGTGCGGTGGCGTGGTCTTGCTGGGTCATCGAACGGCTCCGGTGCAGGGGCACGGCCGCCGCCCTTCCCTCGAAGGTCGACGCGCGGAGGCAGGTCACGACCGCTGCGCCGCGGACAGGCGGCGCAAAACGGCGCGGCCATGCCCCCGCGGGCATCGTGTCTTCGGCAGGGAGATTGCGGTGTCGTGCGCACGTCGTGAGGACGCGCGCTCCCACGCCCGATGGACGTGCGGCGACACCGGCCGTCTTCCCCCGAAGACACGCAGGCCGGTCACCGCGCGGTGTGCATCGCGCGGCTGTCGGCAGGTCTTCGGGCTCTGGACGAGGACGGCGCTATCGGCCGTACCACCTACTGATCGTCGCTTCCCAGGACGTGGCGTCCCAGTGCAATGACGAGGTTCGTTTCCAATTACCGCTGCGGGGCAGCGCCGGATTCCCACCGGCTTCCCGTTTTAAGCCAACCGCGAGGTCGGCACCGACAGACGCAACATAGTGTGGTGTGGGCCATCCGTCAACACGATATGTGGTGGCAGGAGCCGATTGGTTCCGCTGCGCCGGTGGCGCTGCGCGGTTGGTGAATCCTGCGGGGTGCAGTGGGCGTTCCGCACCGGGTGCGACGCGACATGGCGATGCAAAGCGGTCTGATCGCGGCAGCACGGCTTGTCCCGAGTGGGCCGGTGCAGTTGACCTTACTGGCGGCAACGGTGCGCCCGGTTCCAATCGTGGGCGCGGCCCGCGACAATGCGGTCCTTCGCCCCATGGGCGGTCCCGTCAGGAGTTCTCCGTGTCCATCATCCGTATGTCCGACCTCGACCTCGCCGGCAAGCGCGTGTTGATCCGCGAGGATCTCAACGTGCCCATCGACGCTGACGGTGCGATCACCTCTGAGCAGCGGATCACCGCGGCACTGCCGACCCTGCGGCTGGCACTGGAGAAGGGCGCGGCGGTGATGGTGATGTCGCATCTTGGTCGACCGACGGAAGGCGAGTGGAGCG
>JBDSPO010000224.1:0-5759 GCA_039930265.1 Lysobacter sp.
GCCTCACGCTGACCTACCGGTTCCACTCGCAGAAAGAAGACTCCGGCATCGCGGCACTGTTGCGCAGATTGAGCGATAGCGGCATCGAATTCAAGGATTTGCGCACCAGCGAAAGTTCGCTGGAGGATATTTTCGTGAGTCTGGTGCACGAACCCGCACAGGAGTTGCCAGCATGAACCTGCACGGCATCCGCGCGATCTACCGGTTCGAAATGGCGCGCGCGTTTCGCACCGTGGGGCAGAGCATCCTCTCGCCGGTGTTGTCGACCACGCTGTATTTCATCGTGTTCGGCACCGCGATCGGCTCGCGCATGGGCAACATCGATGGCGTGAGTTATGGCGCCTTCATCATTCCCGGGCTGGTGATGCTGTCGCTGCTGAGCGAGAGCATCTCCAACGCCTCGTTCGGCATCTACATGCCCAAGTGGTCGGGGACGATCTACGAATTGCTGTCGGCGCCGGTGTCCTGGATCGAGGTGCTGCTGGGCTATGTAGGCGCCGCGGCCACCAAGTCGCTGATGCTGGGATTGCTGATCCTGCTGACCGCCCGGCTCTTCGTGCCGTACGAGGTGGCGCATCCGGTCTGGATGCTGGCGTTCCTGTTGCTCACTGCGGTGACCTTCAGTCTGTTTGGATTCATCATCGGCCTGTGGGCCGACAATTTCCAGAAGCTGCAGATCATTCCGATTCTTGTTGTCACACCGTTGACTTTCCTGGGCGGTGCCTTTTACTCGATCACCATGTTGCCACCGATATGGCAGTCGATCTCGCTGTTCAACCCGGTGGTGTATCTGATCAGCGGGTTCCGCTGGAGTTTCTACGGCGTCTCGGACGTGAACATCGGCGTCAGCGTGGCGGCGATCGCCGGCTTTCTGGCGCTGTGCCTGCTGGCGGTGTGGTGGATCTTCCGCACCGGCTGGAAGCTGAAGGGATGATCCTTTCGGCGATCGCGGCCAACCCGGTTCTGGGGGCGCTGTGCGGGGGTCTGATCGCGGCGCTGGCGACCGCCGTCGGCACCCTGCCGGCGTGGTTCTCACGCGGCATCGGCGAGCGGTCACAGGACGCGCTCTTGGGCTTCGGTGCCGGCGTGATGCTGGCGGCCAGCGCGTTTTCGCTGGTGCTGCCCGGTCTTGACGCTGCCAAGGCGAGCGGGCTGGGTCGCTGGAGTGCCGGGTTGATCGTGGGCGGCGCGATCCTGGCCGGCGCTTTGGCGATCATGCTGATGGAGCGCGTGATCCCCCACGAGCACTTCATCAAGGGGCCGGAAGGGCCCTCGCCATTGCGGCTCAAGCGTGCGTGGTTGTTCGTGTTCGCTATCTGCCTGCACAACCTGCCCGAAGGGCTGGCAATCGGCGCCGCCTTTGCCTCCGGACACGCGCACGGCGTGCTGCTGACCACCGGCATCGCGGTGCAGGACCTGCCGGAGGGGCTGGTGGTCGCCATCGCCCTGATGGCGGTCGGTTACAGCCGGGGTCGCGCGGTGCTGGTGGGTGCCGGATCGGGCCTGGTCGAGCCGGTCGGCGCGGTGATCGGTGCCAGCGCGCTGATGGTTGCCCCGCTGCTGCTACCGGTCGGGCTGGGGTTTGCCGCTGGCGCGATGCTGTTTGTGGTCAGCCACGAGATCATCCCCGAGTCGCACCGGCAGGGGCATGAGCACCATGCCACCGCGGGATTGATGGTCGGATTCGTGCTGATGATGCTGCTCGATACCGCGCTGGCTTGATGGGTGCATCTGGATTGGTTGCGCGTGCGTAACAAGGGGCATGACGGCGATTGCGCCGCCATTCCCGCACACCGACCGGAGCATTCCCATGACTACCCGACTGTCCCTCTCCATGGCGCTGACCACGGCCATCGCGGCCACCCTGTCACTGTCGGCTTGCGCGCAGAAACCCGATACCGCCACCACCGCCGGGGCGCCGATGACTCAGAGCGCCGCGCCTGCGGAGACGATGGCCGCCGATCCCATGCCTGCTGCCATGCCGGCCGACACCATGGCCGCCAACGACATCATCGACACCGCCAGCCAGTCACCGGACCACAGCACGCTGGTCGCCGCCGTGAAAGCCGCCGGCCTGGTCGATACGCTGAAGGGCGCTGGTCCGTTCACTGTCTTTGCGCCGACCAATGCGGCGTTTGACGCGCTTCCCGCAGGCACGGTGGACACGCTGCTGAAGCCGGAAAGCAAGGCCGACCTCGCCGGCATCCTCACCTATCACGTGGTCTCCGGCGCCGTGGATGCGGCAGTGCTGACGGCGCAGATTGCGGCCGGCAACGGTAAAGCCGAGTTGACCACCGTCAACGGCGCGAAAATCACCGCCGAAGCGGCCGACGGCGGCGTGAAGCTGACCGATACGAAAGGCAACACCGCCATGGTCACCACCGCCGACCTGATGCAGAGCAACGGCATCATCCACGTTATCGATGCCGTGCTTATGCCGTAAGCGCAGCGCGCACTGCTGTGCCACACCCGTCCTCGTCGTCGGGTGTGGCATTGAGGGGACGGTCCCGGCCGTCCCCTTTCTGCATCTGCAACCCGCGATTCGTGCAGCAGAGGGCCGGGCGCTCAACGCAGCGGCGCCAGGCCTTACCCGGGTACTTCGGAGGGTAGGCGCGGGGCGGCGGACTATTCGGCGTCGGGCGTGGCGGCCGTGTCGAGGAAATACGGCTCCACGGTGCCGTTGAACTTCATGGTCATCGCGTTGCCACGGCGGTCCAATGACCGGCCGACGGGAAGTCGCACCCAGCCTTCACTGACGCAGTACTCCTCCACGTTGGTCTTCTCCTCGCCGTTGAAGCGGATGCCGATGCCACGCTCGAAGTGGGCTTCGTCGTAGTGCGGGCTGCGCGGATTGGTGGAAAGGCGGTCGGGCGGGGTGGTCGGTTCGGTCATGACGGCAACTCTCGGGTCCGGACGAGGAGTGGCGCTGAGCCACCCCGGGACACACAGGATAATCGGCCCGGTCCCTGGCGGGGGGCGGTGGGCACTTGCAAGGACGTGTGGCGGTGTCTCGGCGGGTGATCGTCCTGAACAGACGCCATCGAGCCTCCCCCGAGTGTTGCAATCCACGGGCCAGGCCGGTACCGTGCGCTTTGCTGTTTGCCAGGGTCACCGTGAATCGTGGCCCGATGCTGTAGATCCCAGATCCGCTACATCGTTGCACCTCGCTTACTCCTTGCAACCAGCACCTCGCCGCGCAAGCGGTATTTCAAAAACTAGTTCCAAGGAGCAAGAAAATGTCGACCCGCGAAACCGGTACCGTCAAGTGGTTCAACGATGCCAAGGGCTTTGGCTTCATTTCCCGTGAGAATGGCGAGGACGTGTTTGTTCACTTCCGCGCGATCCAGGGTCAGGGCTTCAAGTCCCTGCAGGAAGGCCAGAAGGTCAGCTTCACCGTGACCCAGGGCCAGAAGGGCCTGCAGGCTGAAGCGGTCGAAGCCGTCTAAGCATGCATCGACTGCAGTCGCTTCGGCGATCGCATGAGATACAGGGAAACCCGGCCTCGGCCGGGTTTCTTTTTGCCCGTGTATCTGCCGCGGCCTGCCCCTTTGTGCACGCAACCGCCGCGGCCAGGGGCTGTCGTGATGGCGCATGGGGATTGCGCCACGCGCCCCTCAGTGTCCCGGCACTGGCCCCGGCTGCGGCTGCGGATCCAGCCGGCGGATCAGGACGACCCGATCCAGCCAGACGTCCTCGCGTTGCGCGGTTTCCGGCCGGTACATCGCCGCCTGCTCCAGACGCAGCAACGCGTTGGTGCCCACGACGCCGTCGGGACCCGTGAGCAGCTGGATCATCGGGCGCGCGGCCACGATGCCGATGAGCTCCGCGCCGTCATCCATCAGCAGGCTGACGCGAGCACCCGCGGGAAGCTGCTCGATCCGCTCCTGGATTCTGGCGATGGCGGCCGGATCGGTGGGGACATGCTCTGCATCGCGCGACATGGCGCACTCCAGTGGAGAACAGGCTTCACGCTAGCGCCGCCGACGGCTACAGGCGGTGAAACCGCTGCGGCGCTGCGGCGCTGCGCGCTGGTCGGCTGCGGGCCGGATGACAAGTCCACGCGTGCATCACCGCGGGCGCTCGATACTCGGGTCCACTCATCCTCCGTTGCCAGGATCTTCCCATGGCCCGCCCGATCTGGACCGGAACCCTCTCCTTCGGCCTGCTCAACATCCCGGTGTCCCTGATGGCCGGGGAGCGTCGCACCGATATTTCCCTGCGCATGCTGGATTCGCGCGACCAGACGCCGATCCGCTACGAGCGGGTCAATTCGTCCACCGGCGAGGAAGTCGCCTGGAAGGACATCGTCAAGGCGTTCGAGTACGACAAGGGCAGTTACGCCGTTCTGGAGCCCGAGGACATCCGCTCGGCAGCTCCCGAGAGCCATGACGCGATCGAGGTGGAGTCCTTCATCGAGGCCAGCCAGATCGATCCGCGCTATTTCGAGAAGCCCTATGTTCTGGTGCCGGCGAAGAAAGCCGAGAAGGGCTACGTGCTGCTGCGCGAGGCGCTCAACGCCACCGGGCGCATCGGGGTGGCACGCGTGGTGATCCGCACCCGCGAGAGCCTGTGCGCGGTGATTCCGCACGGCCACGCGTTGCTGTTGTTGATGATGCGCTTCCCGCAGGAACTGGTGGACATCGATGACTACCGGATCCCCGAGGGCGTGCCCGCCGACTACCGCATCTCCGCCAAGGAGCAGAAGATCTCCGAACAGCTGATCCAGGCCATGTCAGGTGATTGGGATCCGGAGGAGTATCACGATGAGTTCCGCCACCGCCTGCACGAGGTGATTGCCAGGCGGGTGAAGGACCACAAAGTGGTGGAGCTTCCGGAGGAGCAGCCGGAGGTCGGCGAGGACGCCGCAACCAATGTGGTCGACTTCATGTCACTGCTGCAGAAGAGCATCGAGCGCAGGCAACGCACGCCGGCGGCGGAGAAGGCCACCGCCAAAAAGTCAGTGAAGAAATCCACCGCCGCGAAAAAGAAGCCGGCGGCGAAGGCGGCTGCCGGCAAAACGAAAAAGATCCCGGCAGGATCCCGCGACAAGAAAGCGGGCTCCACCGCGAAGTCGACGAAGGCGAAGAAAGGCGCTTCGGCCAAGTCCACACGCGCCGCCGATAAGGCGGCCGGCAGCGCGGATTCGGCGAGCGCCGCAAAGCGCCCCGCCACGCGCCGCAACGTGGCTTGAGCCGGGGCAGTGGGCTTGCATGAATACGCCCGCAAGCGCCGGTTCAGTGAGACCCCTGAGCCCGACGACGGGGGTCGGCGGAGATCCGGCCGGCGCCCGATCTTCGTGGTGCAGCTGCACGACGCTCGCGCACGCCATTACGACTTCCGTCTGGAAGCCGACGGCGTGCTGAAAAGCTGGGCGGTGCCGAAAGGACCGTCGCTGCGCGTGGGTGAGAAGCGACTGGCCGTGGAGGTGGAGGACCATCCGCTGGACTACGCCGACTTTGCCGGCGACATTCCGGCCGGGAATTACGGGGCCGGGCACGTGCAGATATTCGACCACGGAGTCTGGGCCTGCGACGGTGACCCTATGGAGGGATTGACGAAAGGCAAGCTGGATTTCGTGCTCGAGGGCGACAAGCTCCGCGGTGCCTGGAAGCTGATCCGGACCGCAAAACGGGCCAGCAAGCCGCAGTGGCTGCTGCTGAAGCGCGACGACGCGTTTGCCGCGGACGTCGAGGCCGATGACTTGGTCGGCATCAGGGTCGGCACGCCTGCTCGCCAACTCGCAGAGCCAGGCACGCAAG
>JBDSPO010000225.1:0-2524 GCA_039930265.1 Lysobacter sp.
CGAACAGATGCGGCAACAGGCGGATGTCCTGGCGCAGAAACAGGGCGCCGTCGGCCTCGGCGGCATGCCACGCGTCGTAATCCAGGTGTGAGCGGCTGCGGTCCGGCGACAGGCCGAGCTGCATGCAGACCGGATAGTCCCCGGAAAACGAGCGCTGATGGATGAAGCGCAGGCGCAATCGCACACCTTCGCCCGTCGGTGCCTGCGACGTCAGCCGCAGCGCCCCGGCCCCGTCGGACAACATCCAGCGCAGGAAGTGCGCGTCGAAATCGGCGTTGTAATCGCGCGCGGCATAGCGGGAGCGCTTGAACAGACGGGACGGCATCTCCGCGGCGGCCACCAGCGCGCTGTCGTGTGAGCCCAGCTCGATCGCGGATGCCGCGGCCTCCCACGCGCTCACGCCCGAAGCGCAGATACCGTGGCTGGAGAAGGTCTGCATGGGCGGTGCGGCGAGTTCCCCCTGCACCATGCTGGCGAAGCCCGGCATCAGTGCATCCCCACCCGACGTGCCGCACGCAAGCAGACCAATCGAGTCGAGGGCGGTTCCGGTGTCCGCCAGGCAGTCCCGAATCGCCGCGGCGGCCATACCCGCGCAGCTGTGCACCGTGCGTCCGTCGGTGTCGATCGCGTAGTGGCGGGTCAGGATGCCGTTCTCGCCGAGGATCCGGCGCTTGATCCGCCCGGAAATCCGGTTGAGTGGCGCGATGTAGGCGTCCATGGCATCGCAGTCAACCGGCTCACCGGGCAGGAAACGGCCACTGCCTTGGATCCATGTGCGTTCGAAACGGGTCGGCATCAGCTGTCCTTGTAACCCGAAGCGCCGGCGTCAGGACCGGACCGCAGCGAATCGGAGCGGTAACGTGGGTGGATCGTGCCGAATACGAAGGTACGCAGCACGTATGCGGCAAAGCTGCGTTCGACCAGTCGAGGGTCGATCAGCGCCCGGTAACGACGATGCAGCGCCGGTAACTCGGACCAGTGAGCGCGACCATGCTCGTGGTGCGCGGTGTGCAGTCCGATATTGAACAGCAGCGGGTTGATGAGGCCCTCGAAGTTGCGTGCGTAATCCATGCGAGAGGCGTCATTGGCATGCGCGTGTTGCAGGTAGTTGGCACCCAGCAACCAGTGCAAGCCCACAAGTTGGGGAACGATCACCAGCACCAGCGCTTTGCGCGGATCCGCTATCAGCAGGAGCGCCCACAGACCTGTCCAGATCAGGTACTGCCATCGGCACCAGCGATACGCCGCGGGTGCGCGCAGCTTCATCTCGCGTAGCGATTGCCACATGAAGGGGTAGACCACAGCGGTGGCCTGCAGCGGGTGCCACAGCCAGCCCGGAAAATGATTGCTGTCGCCGAACCGCCAGGTGCGCGTAACGTCATCGGGCCCGTGGCGGTAGCGATGATGGTTGGCGTTGTGAGCCAGCTGGAAGACGCACGTCGGCTGGCCCTGCAAGCCGGTCAAGCACAGGTCGGTGGCACGGTTCAACCCGCGCTGCCGCCACAGCGGAAGGTGCGCATGGTTGTGGTGGATCACGCTGATGCCCACGGCGAGAAACAGTGTCAGCAGGAACAGCGCAGGCTGGAATCCGTGGTGCCACTGCCAGGCCATCAGCGCAGGTTGCGCCGCGAGGTAGGCCAAGCTCTGAACGTCCCTCCAATGGCGCAGCGGGCCG
Source organism: Lysobacter sp. (assembly GCA_039930265.1). Taxonomy (GTDB): domain Bacteria; phylum Pseudomonadota; class Gammaproteobacteria; order Xanthomonadales; family Xanthomonadaceae; genus Novilysobacter. The sequence continues at coordinate 1,676 of JBDSPO010000225.1, forward strand.
AGGGAGGACAGTGACGAGGTGCCACTTTGCATGCTCACCGGCTGGGTCCTGGTCGCAACCGGGGCGCAATGCGCGCATCCGCCGCGTCAACCGGCAGCGCCGTACCCAGCAAACGGTCGAACACCGACAGCAGGAATCCGTAGTTGCCGTGGTAACACGCGTGGTGGAGATGATGGCGGCGACTCGCGTCGAGCCAGCCACGGGCGGGCTCGACGCGGCTGAACTCGTAGTTGCTGTGACCCAGACTGTTCAGCGCCAGGCTCATCACCGGCAACGACGCCAGCGCGATAAAGCTGAAGTCATGGGCCAGCATCGGCAGCAGCGGCACGCTGCCGAGCATCAACGCCTCCACCGGATGGAACGCGTAGGTCGAGAAAGGCGTGGCGATGTGTGAGCGGTGGTGGGTTGCGTGGAAGCGTCGCAACCACGGCGTATGCAGCAGGCGATGGCATGTATAGAAGTGCAACTCGTTCCACACGAAGAGCAGGACTATCTCCGCGAGGATGCGCCGCCATGACGGCGCAATCGCAAACTCCGCCCAGCCCAATTGCAGCAGTCCCCAGGGAACCACCAGGCCGCAACCGAAAATCAGGATCGAAACCGCCGACCAGTGCAGTTCTCGCCGCAGTTGCCCCGCGGGGAGTGCACGTGGATCCAGTTGCCGCCCGATACGGAGGGTGGGAAACAGGTGGCGGGTCAACCACGTTGTGAACAGCGCTCCCGTCAGATACAGCGTGCCGAACCAGACCACGCCGAGCAGCATGACCTGCATGCCGCTGAGAGCGGCAAATCCATTGCCCATTTCCCCTGTCACCCCCGCACCGCACTGCCGGAAGTATTGCACGCCAC
>JBDSPO010000226.1:0-3042 GCA_039930265.1 Lysobacter sp.
GATCGTGCGCTGGCTCCACTCGTCCCACAGGTAGATGTGCAGGTCGGTGCCGCAGATCGCGGTCTTCTCCAGCTTGATCAGTACTTCATTGGCGCCCGCGCGGGGTACCGGGACGTCCTCCATCCAGATTCCCTTGCCTGCTTCGCGCTTGACCAGCGCTTTCATCATGGGCGGTAGCGGCAGGGATGCGGACGGTGGTACTGCGGTGGAATCGGACATGGCGGGCCTGGCGGGGACGGCGGATTGGGGGCCAATTGTACCGGCCGGGCGCGGACGGCCGATGACGGCGCCTCCCGCGGGGGCACCGTTGGGTAGTGGGCAAGCATGACCGTTGGCGCTTGCGGTTGCCCGCGGGGGTTGCCTATCGTGGGCGATTGACACTTTGATCGGGGCTCCCGTGAACCTTCGTTTCCTCTCGACCGCAGTGGTCGTCGCGCTTGCCGTTCCCATCGCCCACGCCGATGAAGGCATGTGGCAACCCGGCCAGATGCCCGAGCTGGCCGCGCAGCTGAAGGCCCGCGGGCTGAAGATGGATCCGGCGGCGTTGTCGAACCTGGCGGGAAAGCCGCTGGATGCGGTGATCAGTCTGGGTGGCTGCACCGCCAGCTTCGTTTCACCGACCGGGCTGGTGGTGAGCAACCATCACTGCGTGTACGGCGCGGTGCAGTACAACTCGACTCCCGAACGCGATCTGCTGACCAACGGTTTTGTCGCCAAGACCCTTGCTGACGAGCTGCCGGCGGAGCCGAACGCACGCATCTATGTCACCCAGGAGATCGCCGATGTCACCGCGCGTATCACCGACGGTCTGGCAGGACTGGATGGCAAGGCGCGCTACGACGCCGTGGAGTCGCGCAGCAAGGCATTGGTGGCCGAGTGCGAGCAGCCCGGCGGTCTGCGCTGCAATGTGTACAACTTCCACGGTGGGCTGCAGTTCTCGCTGATCCGGCAGCTGGAGATCCGCGATGTGCGGCTGGTGTACGCGCCGTCGGATGCAATCGGCAAGTTCGGTGGCGATGAGGACAACTTCGAATGGCCGCGGCATACCGGCGACTGGGGTTTCCTGCGCGCGTATGTCGGCAAGGACGGCAAGCCGGCGGCGTATTCGCCCGACAACGTGCCTTACCGGCCGGCCAGTTGGCTGACCGTGTCCCGGCAGCCACTGCAGGAAGGCGATTACGTCATGGTCACCGGCTACCCCGGATCGACCGATCGTTACCGTCTGCCCGGCGAGGTGGAGCAGGCGATCGACTGGCGCTATCCGACGATGGTGGCGTACTACCGCGACTATCTCGCCACGGTTGACCGCACCACGGCCGGCGACAAAGCGGCAGCGCTGAAGTACGCCTCCACCGTGGCCGGCATCAACAACGTGCTGAAGCTCTACCAGGGCAATCTGGACGGCTTCGCCCAGATGCACAATCCGGTCGGCATCAAGCAGGCCCGCGAGGCTGCACTGGAGGGATGGCTGGCCAAACGCGGCAGCACTGGCCGCGTCCAGCTGGATGCGATCACGTCCTTGGAGCGCGAGTTGGCCGCCGACCGCGCGACCCGCGAGCGCGACCTGTGGTTCAACTCCGCAGTAGGTGGCGGCTTGGCCGGCGTTGCGGTGAACCTGTATCGCAACGCGATCGAGCAGACCAAACCGGACGCGGAGCGCAAGCCCGGCTATCAGGATCGTGATGCACCGCGCCTCGCCGGCTCCATGACAGCGTTCGACAAGCGCTACGACGCCAAGGTCGACCAGGCTCTGCTGGCCCTGCGCCTGCAACGCTATGCCAGCCAGGTGCCCGCCGCGCAGCGGGTGGCGGCACTCGACCGCTGGCTCGGCATCGGTGCCGGCGACACGACCATCCCGGGACTGGACGCCAAACTCGACGCTCTGTACGCAGGCTCGAAGCTGGGCGGCGCGGATACCCGGCTGGCGTTGCTGAAAGCGGACAAGGCGGCCATCCAGGCCTCCGGTGACGCCGCCCTGCAACTGGCGGTGGCGTTGATGCCGGCGCTGCTCCAGCTGGAGGCGGACGCCGAGGCCCGCGCTGGTCGGATCTCGGCGCTGCGCCCGCAATACATGCAGGCGATGATCGATTTCAATCAGGCGCAGGGCAAGCCGGTTTATCCGGATGCGAACAGCTCGCTGCGGATCACCTTCGGCACCGTCAAAGGCTACTCGCCGCGCGACGGCGTGCAGATGACGCCGTTCACCACACTGGCGGGCATCGTCGCCAAGACGACTGGCACGGAGCCCTTCATCACCCCACAGGCCGAGCTGGACGCCATCGCCGCCGGCAAGGGCGCGCGGTATCGGATGCCGTCGCTGGGCGACGTACCGGTGAACTTCCTCAGTGACGTGGACACCACCGGGGGTAACTCCGGTTCGCCCACGCTGAACGCGGACGGCGAACTGGTCGGACTGCTGTTTGACGGCAACTACGAAAGTCTCAGCGCCGGCTGGATCTTCAACCCCGAACTGACCCGCTCGATCCACGTCGATGCCCGCTACATGCGCTGGGTGATGGACGAGGTCGATCACGCCGAACACCTGCTCAAGGAGATGGGGCTGCCCCATGACTGAGATCAACCAGACACTAAAGACCGCCGTGCGCGGCGTGCTGCTGGCATCGGTGGCGGGCATGGCCTTTGGCGCCCACGCCGATGAGGGTATGTGGATGCCGTCGCAACTGCCGCAGATCGCCGGCAAGTTGGCGGCCGCCGGCTTCAAGGGCGATCCGGCGGCATTGGCCGACCTGACCCGGCCGCCGATGAGCGCGGTGGTGTCGCTTGGCGGGTGCACCGCGAGTTTCGTCTCGCCGCAGGGGCTTGTGGTGACCAACCATCACTGTGCCTACGGGGCCATCCAGCTCAACTCGACCCCGCAGAACAACCTGATGGCCGACGGTTTTCATGCCGCCACGCCGGGCGAGGAAGTGTCAGCCGGTCCCGCGGCGCGGGTGTTGGTGACCACTGCGTTCGATCGGGTGACCGACCGGGTGCTGGCGGACGCGCGCGGCAAGACCGGCCGCGACTACTATCAGGCGGTCG
>JBDSPO010000227.1:0-4116 GCA_039930265.1 Lysobacter sp.
GTCGGCCAACACCAGCACGGTGCCGTGCTGGAATCCCGCCTGGGCAAGCAATCGCACCGACCAGGCAATCGCGCGGTCCGCCCGCTGCCCGTCCACCGGCATCACCTCCGGATCGAGCGCGTCCAGAAACAAAGCGACGTTGGCTGTGTCCGGCGTCAGGGGGGCCACCGTGAACGCTTCCCCGGCCCAGGCCACCAGCCCCACCTGTCCGTCCGGGCGAGTCGCCAGCAGACTCGCGATCTTGGCCCTGGCACGGGCTATCCGCGAGGGCGCCATATCCGCTGCGCGGCTGGCACTGGACAGGTCGACCGCCACCACCAGGGGTGCCTGCTGGATCCACAACGGTTGCCGGGTCTCGCGCACGCTGGGTCCGGCCAGCGCCAGCACGCCGAGCACGAAAGCGGTGGCCGCGACGACGGCGGCCGCCAGTCCGCGCGCGGCAGTGCGCGCTTCCAGCAAGTGCGGCAGGAGGTGCGGATCCACCGCATGCTGCCAGACACTGGCGCGACGGCGACGACGCTGCCACCACCAGGCCAGCGCCGGCAATGCCACCAGCAACCACAACCAGTCGGGTCGCAGCCAGTGCAATTCACCCAGGGCCGGAATCATGCGAACCTCCGGCGGGACAGGACGAGCGCCAGCAGGCCGATGAGCATCGCTCCGCCCAGCGGCCATACGTAACGCTCGATCCGTGGTCGTACCGCCTGACCAGGCTGTTCGATCGGCTCCAGCCGGTCGATTTCCGCATAGATACCGGCCAGTTGCGCGGTATCGCGCGCGCGGAAAAAGCGCCCGCCGGTGCGGTCGGCAATGCGGGTCAAGGTGGCTTCATCCACCTCGTCCTCGCCAGCCGGCGTCGGGAGTCGAAAACCGAACACCGACATCGCGCCGTCGCCGCCGAAGGCAATCGTGTAAACGCGGACGCCGGCGTCGGCGGCGAGTTCAGCCGCTTTCAGCGGCTCCAGCATTCCGGCGTTGTTGACCCCGTCAGTCAGCAGGACCAGCACATGCTCGCCGCTGGCATCGCCACCGCGCGAAGCAAGGCGCTTCACCGCGAGCCCGATCGCGTCGCCGATGGCGGTTTCCCTGCCGGCCAATCCGGCGATGCTGTCCGCCAACTGCTGGCGCACGGTGGCCAGATCCATGGTCGGCGGTGTGAGGACGTAGGCGCGCTGGCCGAACACGAGCAGGCCCACCCGGTCGCCGTCGCGGCGGTCAAGGAAGTCCGACAGCACCGCCTTGGCGGCCGTCAGGCGATCGACCTGGCGTCCACCCAGCAGCATGTCCGGCTCGCTCATGCTGCCCGACAGGTCCAAGGCCACCATCATTTCCCGGCCCGACTGGGGGGGCTGTACCGGCTCGCCGAGGTGCTGGGGGCGCGCCGCTCCGACGCACAGCAGCACCCACGCGAGCCAGATCAACCAGGCCGTGCCGCCACTGTGGCCGCCAGCGCTGTCGCCGCGGATCGTCGCCAACCGCAGCCCGAAGGGCACGTTCAATGCCGGCGTGGTGCTGCGTCGCGCCGGCAACACGCGCCGCGCGAGCCATGGCAATGGCAGCGCCAACAGCAGCCACGGCCAGGCAAAGGTATCCAGCCAGCCCTGCACCGCCGCGGTCAACACGGCAATCATGCGGCTCCCATCCACTGTTGGAACCGGCGCCGCGCCAGCGATCGCAGGGCCGCAACCTGGTCGGGCTCGACATCCTTGCGGAACGGCCCGTCCAGCAGCAAGCGCCCGGAACCGCCCGCAAACGAGTCATCGCCTGACCGGGAGCGGGCCGAGCGCGCCGAGCGGCCGTTGTGCCGGTCAAGGAACGCGAGCCAGTCCTCACCTTGCAAGCGGTCGGCTTCGGGATCCACGCGCCGCGCCGCCCGTCGCAGCAGCTGCGACATCGCCGCCACTTCCGCCGCAGGACCGTCCGCCGTGGCGAGCGCCGCATCGAACATCGACCCGATCCTTTTACGGCGGCTGGCGCGCTTCCAGCGCCAGCCCAGGACGAGTGCGAGCACGAGCAGAATCGCAAACGCCAGCAGCCACCAACCCGGTGCCGGCGGCCACCACGCCGGCGCCGGCGGTTGGTGGATATCGCGCAACAGCAGCGTTGCGTCCTGCATCACGCCACCAACGAGGGCTGCCTGCCCAACATCGATAACCAGGACTCGCTGGCGGCCTCGCTGGAAAGCGCTTGCACCCGGATTCCGCGGGGCGGCAGCGACTGCAGTGCGGCCTGCACCGGCGCGGCAAACTCGCCGGTCCAGCGTTGCCGTTGCGCCGCGTCGGCAAGGTCGATCTCGACCCGGTCGCCATCGACGCGGAAGGGCAACAGCGCCGGCGGCGGCGTCTGCTCCAGCGGGTCGGTCAGCAACAGCAGAAAGACTTCCTGGTGCCGGGCCAGACTGGACCAGCGGGACACAGGCAACGCGGCGACACTGCCCGGATCGGCCAGCACGATCAGACGCGACCCGGGTCGCAGGACCCGCTGGGCCTGATCGAGCGCCATCGTCAATCCGCCGTCGTCGAGCGGTCGCGCTGCGTACCAGCGGACCAGCGCGTCAATGACACGCAGTGCTCCGCGAGCGCCACTTGCCGGCGACACCGGTGCCTCGGTGGATGAACCGCGCAGGACGGCGACCCGGTCGCCATCGCGTACCGTCGCCCATGCCGCGATCGCGCCGGCACGTGCCGCCTGCACCGACTTGAAGCGCACGCGGGTGCCGAAATACATGCCGGGCGAGGTGTCCGCGACGATCAGGCTGAGCCGGTCACGCTCCGCCTGGTACAGCTTGGTATGCGCGCGCCCGGTGCGCGCGGTGACGCGCCAGTCGATATGGCGCGCATCGTCTCCGGCGGCGTACTCGCGCGACTCCGCGTACTCCATGCCGCGCCCGCGCACCGGGGACAACGTCTGTCCGGCGCCCTGACTGCCGCGTCGCGCCGCGCGCCGTCCCGTCACCGCAGCGCGCAAGGCCACCAGTTCGGCAACGCTCGGAACCACGCCTTCGCTCACGGCAGCGGCACCTTGGCAATCAGTTCCGCCACCAGCCGTTCGCCGTCCCACCCTTCCGCGGTGGCTTCGTAGCTTGGCAGCACCCGATGGCGAAGCACGTCAGGAGCGACATCGCGCACATCATCAGGGGTGACGAAGTCACGGCCCAGCAGCCAGGCGCGGGCGCGCGCGCAGCGCTCCAGCGCGATGGAGCCGCGCGGACTGGCACCCCATGCGATCCGACGCGCCAATGCCGGGTCGTACGCGCTCGCGTCGCGCGAGGCGAGCACCAGCTCAACCAGATAGCGCTCCACCAGCGGCGCCACGTGCAGGTCGAGCACCTGGGCACGCGCCGCGAAGACGTCTTCCAACGCGATCCGCTCAAACACCTCGGGCACGTGCTGCAGAGAGCTGCGCGCCTTCTCCCGCGCCAGCGCCAGGATGCGCGTCTCCGCCTCCACGTCTGGGTAGCCCACCCGGACATGCATCAGGAAACGGTCCAGCTGCGCCTCCGGCAGCGGGAAGGTTCCTTCCTGTTCAATCGGATTCTGGGTCGCCATCACCAGGAAGAGTTCCGGCAATGGATACGTTTTTCCGCCGACGGTGACCTGGCGCTCGCCCATCGCCTCCAGCAGTGCCGACTGGACCTTGGCAGGCGCCCGGTTGATCTCGTCGGCCAATACGATCGGATGGAACACCGGGCCGGGCATGAATTCGAATCGCCCGTCCTGCGCCCGCCAGATCTCGGTCCCGGTCAGATCGGACGGCAGCAGGTCGGGGGTGAACTGGACGCGGGCGAAACCCGCGTCCAGTCGCGCGGCCAGCGCACGGATCGCAGTGGTCTTGGCAAGCCCGGGTGCGCCTTCCACCAGCAGGTGCCCATCGGCCAGCAAGGCAATCAGCAGGCGCTCCACCAGTCGGGCCTGGCCAATGATCTGTTCCGACAGGGCCGCGCGCAATTGCCCGAACGCCGCGTGCAACCGTGCCGGCTCCGCCGCCTCAACCGATGGGAGGGTCGCCCCGGCTTCCGTCATGCTCTGGTCCATCGAACCTTCCATCCGCAGCCCAGGTCACGGGCGATGGCCCAGTTTGACCCAACTGGCACAAGCCGATAAAGCCCGCTGCGGA
>JBDSPO010000228.1:0-9216 GCA_039930265.1 Lysobacter sp.
CGCGTCAGCGCGCTGCACCGTCTTGAGCAGTTCGCGCGTGTTGGCGTCGTACTCGATGGAGATGATCGCGGTCTTGACGATGGCCAGGCCGCGATCGGATTTCCACTGATAGGCATCCTCCACCGCCGCCGACAGACTCTGCGCAAAGCCGAGCGAATCCTGCTGCAGCTTGGTGATGCGATTGCCCTTGGCCGGATCGTTGGTGTAGCGGCTGAAGGCCGGTGCGAGCGAGCCCACCACCTCGTTGAACAGCTGGCCGGCGGCGGGGTTGTCGAGGTCGGTGAAGTCAAACACCTCGCCGGTCTGCAGATAGCGCGCCGGCACGAAGTTCTTCACGAACAGGATCGGGTCGATGATTTTCAGCGTGTACGAACCACGGGTGATCGCGCCGACCTGGGTGCCCAGGAATCCGTCGTCCCAGTAGATTTCCGACTGGGTGCCAAAGCGGTTTTCCGGCAGTTCCTTCAGGGAGACGAAGAACGCCGCCTGCTGCGAGCCCGGCTGGCCGCCGAACTTGAAGCGCTCCCAACTCTGCTTGATCAGCGGGGTCACGATGCCGTTGCCGGCAAAGATCGACTGGGAGTCGAGATGGTCGGAGCGCCATTCGTAGCCGCCCGGTTCGGCCGCGAATCCGGTGATCGCACCGTCCTGGAACAGCAACAGACCATAGCCCTCGGGCACCACGATCTTGGAGCCATTGGTGATGATGTTGGCGGAACCCTTGGTGTTCGAACCGCGCCCGGCATTGGTCCCACGCGGGACTGCGGCGAACAGCGCGGCCGTAGCAGGCAATCCGTCCGGCACCGTGTAGAAGTCCTTCCACTGGTCCGCCAGCGCACTGCCCACCGCACCCACCACCGCCTGAACAAGACCCATGACATCTCTCCGTGATTCGTGGTCGGGCACCGTACCCACCGTGATCGCCGACTATACATTCCCGCATAAAAAACAGGATCAAGTTCCTGTCTGTCCCGGGCAGCGGCGAACGGGATGGTGTGACATCGACCGCGCATGCATCCGTGTCGCGGTCATTTGCAGCGACAATAGGGTTCCCCGGAACCTCCCGCACTCCCATGCATTCATTGCGCGTGACGATGATCTCCCTGCTGATTGCGGCCAGCACCGTGCTCCACGTCGTGCCCCTGCTGGTGGTGGCAATGGTCAAAGCGCTGCTGCCGCTCGACCGACTGCGCAAGGCGAGCAATCCCGTACTCACCGGGCTGGCGGAAAGCTGGATCGGCGTGAACAGCTGGGTGGTCGGGCGCTTCATCCGGACGCGCTTCCATGTGCGGCAGGACGCTGAGCTGCTGAAAGATGGTCACTACCTGGTATTGGCCAACCATCAGAGCTGGGTCGACATCGTGGTGCTGCAGAAAGTGTTCAACCGGCGCATCCCGCTGCTGCGCTTTTTCCTGAAGCGCCAATTATTCTGGGTGCCGTTGCTGGGACTGGCCTGGTGGGCGCTGGATTTTCCTTTCATGGGTCGCCACACGCCCAAGCAGATCGCCCGCCGCCCGGAACTGGCCGGACGTGACATCGAGACTACCCGGCGGGCGTGCGAGAAATTCCGCGAGATCCCGGTGTCGATCATGAATTTCGTGGAAGGGACCCGCTTCACGCCAGACAAGCACGCCAAACAGGGGTCGCCATACCGGAACCTGCTCAAGCCCAAGTCGGGCGGCGTGGCGTTCGTTCTGGACGCCATGGGGGAGGGACTGCACGCGATCCTCGACGTCACCATCGCCTATCCCTCGGGACGGACATCCTTGATGGATCTGCTCGCAAACCGGATCCCTGACATCCACGTGCACGTTCGCCAACGCGCGATTCCCGCCGAGCTGCTGGCAGGGGACTACAAGAACGATCGCGCGTTCCGGGTCCAGTTTCAGCAGTGGATCAACGGCGTGTGGCAGGAGAAGGATGTCGACCTTGCACGCCTGATGGGTGGTGGCGACGCGCGGGATCAAACGGCGCTATAGGGAGCGCCCGGAATGGGCACCAATTCCCCACCGTGCGTTCACAGCCGTTCCGTATGCTGCAGTGCAGCAGGCGCTGTGCCTGATCGTCGGAGTTGTCGTTGAAGCCACTGGATACCTTCCTGTCGAAGCTCGCCCGCGTGGCTCCCCGCAGCGCGGCTAAGCGCGCGGGCACGGCGGTTTCCGTCGATATCGCAGCGACCATTGACCAGGCGCTGGCATCTGCCGGGTTGATTGCGCGGCCCGACGCCGGCTCCGTGGTTGCCTCGATGGCGCGGGGCGTGTCGTTGGATCGCCACTTCAAAAACGCCGCCGGCGCGCGCGCTTACACGCTGTATATCCCGCCGGGGCTCGACGCGACAGTGTGTGCGCCGCTGGTGGTCATGCTGCACGGTTGCACGCAGAATTCCGCCGATTTTGCCGCCGGCACACGCATGAACGTCCTGGCCGACAAGTTCGGCGTGCGGGTGGCCTATCCGGATCAGACTTCGCGCGAAAATGCTGGAAGTTGCTGGAACTGGTTTCGGAGCGAGGACCAGCGCCGGGACTCCGGTGAACCGTCCATTCTGGCGGGCATCGTCGCCGACATCGCAGCAAACGTCAGCGTGGACCCCAAGCGCGTCTACGTTGCGGGACTTTCGGCGGGCGCCGCCATGGCCGTGATCCTGGGCCGTACGTATCCCGACGTGTTTGCCGGTGTCGGCGCGCATTCGGGCTTGCCGTTCGCTGCCGCCACCGACATGGCGGGCGCCTTTGCCGCGATGCAGGGGAGGGGCGTGGCGGCTGCCAACCCAGCCGCAACGCGGACGGTTGCCCAGGTGCGGGGAGCGCGCACGATTCCGACGATCGTCTTTCATGGCGATGCGGATCGCACTGTGAATGTGAGCAACGGGCGCGCCATCGTGGAAGACACGGTCCATGCGCCGGGTTCGGAGGCGGCACTGAAAGTGCGCAGCGTCCAGTCCGAGGTCGCTGGACGGTCGTATACGCGCGAGACGCACACCGATCCCACCGGCACGGCACTGGTGGAGTTCTGGCGAGTGCACGGCGCAGGACACACCTGGAGCGGCGGCGATGCTGCGGGCAGTCATGTGGATACGGGCGGTCCTGACGCGTCGGCGGAAATGTTGCGGTTTTTCCTCGAGCACGCGAAGGCCTGAAGTCTCTGATTTGCACGTCGTGTTACGGCGGGCGCAATCAAGCTACTCAGCGTTCACGAACGATGGGTACAAATGGCGCTATCAGCCACTGGGAGCACGTCATGCATATCAAGATTCGCGGCCTTGGACTTTTCCCGGCGATGGGCGCGCTGCTGCTGCTCGTCGGTTGCGTCACCCCCGGCGTCTACGGGACACAAGGCGGATACGGGACTGAGGGTGGCTACGGGGGGCCTTCGGGTGGCTACCAGCAACCCGCGCCGGGATATCCCTCGCAGTACGGCAGCTCGTTGCAGGGCACGGTCGAGGGCGTCGATCCTGGCTACAACCGGATTTCGATGATTGTCGACGACCCGCGCACGGGCCGCGGACAGCGAACGGAATTGCGCTACGACCAGAACACCCGGCTGATCTATCAGGGCAGGCAACAGGCGGTCGACGGTCTGGAGCGTGGGGACGTGATTCGCGTTGAAGTCGCGCAGTCCGGTCGGGATCTGTGGGCGCGCTCGATCCAGGTCGTGCGCAATGTGCGAGACAATGGTTACGGTGGCGGTTATGACGACGACCGTTACGGTGGCGATTACGGCGGCGACCGCTACCCTGGCGGATATGGCAACGATTTGCGCGGCTCGGTGGCGTACGTCGATACCCGGGCGCGGATGATCCGCCTGGACGGCACCGGTTACGGCAGCAGTTCGCAAGTGGCCTATGACGGCCGTACCACCGTCGAGTATCAGGGTCGCAACTACCGTCCGGAAAATCTGCAGCGTGGTGACCAAGTGCGCATCCAGGCGCGACAGGTGGGCAATAACCAGTGGCTGGCGGAGCGCGTTATCGTTGAGCGTTCGGTCGGGCGGTGACGTTGGAGCACAACGTTCGCAGTTGAGGGGTAGTCACGGCCTGGTGCGATACCATCGGCGGTTGGGGCGAGTACTACCGAAGCTGGGCTTCGGCTGTTCGCGCGCGATCAATGAGTCAAAACGTCGTCGTTGCCGGCTCATTGGAGTCGATCAGGGGGTTTGTGTGGGCGTGTCCAGCATCGTTGGCCGTTACGGTTGTTTGTTCGAATGACCAGATGTTTGCCTCCCATAGAGTGTATTGAACCGCTCTCGCATGAGCGGATCGCGGAAACCGGAGAGCTGGTCGCGGCTCGCAGCCGCCACAAACGGCACTACCTGTCAGTTCGGGTGAGGTTTTTCATCACGCTGGCTCTCGCTCTGGCGTGGATGGGGACGTCCTTTTTGCTCGCCCAACGCTGGATCGACGAGTTGTCGGTGATCGTCGGTGTCACGTTGGCGTATCTGGTCATTTTCGGCATTGCCATCCTGCCGGGGTTCATGAACGCGTTTCTGGTGGTTGGTCTGCTTCTGGACCGACGGCCACCACGGGCCGTCATAACGTCGTATCCCGCTGTTACGGTCCTGGTCGCCGCATACAACGAACAGGACTCCATCCTCTCCACGCTTGTGAGTCTGGATCAGCAAAATTATCCCGCACCGCTTGAGGTGTTGGTTATCAACGACGGGTCAAGCGACGCCACCAAGGCGCTGTTGGCGGGAGTCAGCTACCCGTGGTTGCGCGTGATCAACCTGGAGCAGAACGCCGGCAAGGCCAACGCGCTCAACGAGGGCCTGAAGCTGACCAGTCATCCACTCACGATTACCTTGGATGGCGATTCCTATCTGTATGGAAACGCACTCAAAAACCTCGTCGAGCGTTACCTCAGCGACCCTCCCAACACCGCAGCGGTCGCCGGCACCGTGATGGTGCGCAATTCGCGGCTGAACATCATCACCAGGATCCAGGAGTGGGACTACTTCCACGGCATCGCGGCGATCAAGCGCTTGCAGAGCCTCTTTCAAGGCACCCTGGTGGCGCAGGGGGCTTTTTCGCTGTACCGCACGGACGTGCTTAGGGACGTGGGTGGCTGGCCGGAGTCGGTCGGCGAAGACATCGTGCTGACGTGGGCGATACTCAAGAAAGGCTACCGGGTGGGCTACTGCGAGGATGGCGTTTCGTTCACCAACGCGCCTACAACGTTTATCCAGTTCATCCGGCAACGTCAGCGGTGGTCTCGAGGTTTGATCGAGGCGTTCAAGGCGCACGGCGGCTTGCTCTTCCACTGGCGCATGAGCACGATATTTATCTGGTGGAACCTCATATTTCCATATATGGACGTTGTATACACGCTGTTCTTCATACCGGGCATTGTGCTGGCCCTGTTCGGTATTTACTGGGTGGCTGGGCCGATGACGCTGCTGGTGCTGCCGCTAGCTCTGGCGGTGAACTACCTGATGTTCTTCATCCAGTCGCGAATGTTCAAAGCGCAGGGGCTCAAGGTGCGACGCAACCCGCTGGGATTCATTGTCTACACCCTGTTCTACGGCATCCTGCTGCAACCTGGCTGCGTTCTTGGCTATCTGGCGGAACTGCTCAACCTGCGCAAGCACTGGGGCACGAAGTGAGGCGGCGGTTGCTCCTTTGTGCGCTGATCTCGCTCCTGCTGCTGCTGCCAGTGCATGCCCAGTCTGTTTCAAGTGGAGCGGCTATCCGCGATGGTCGCAGAGCCCTGGAGGTCGGCGAGCCGCAACAGGCGCGGACATTGTTCACCACCGCTCTAACGGATCCGGACCGCGACCCTGCCGACACGTATGCCGCCTCGCTAGGTCTTGGCAAAGCAGAGCTATGGCTGGGCGATTATGCTGCCGCCGCAAGCGCGTTCGCGCTGGCACGCGAGCACGCAGTCGACCAGTCGGCGCGACAGGCTGCCAATACCGGGTTGGCGCAGTCGCTCAATGCCCAGGACTACCCGCGCGCGGCCTATGCGCTGGTTGCCCCATTTGCCAAGGGTCAGCTGCGACCGACTCTGGAGGTGCTGCGGGCGATGGAGAGCCTGGGCTGGCAGGACAAAAGCCCAGCCTATCTGGATGCACTGACGCTTTCGGTCATCCGTGAGTCCGGCGTAAGTCAGGTTCTGCGGGGGCAGGAGGACGTGGCGTACGCCGTCGCGCCGCAGGTCGAGGGCAGTGCACGTGCCAGCCGCGACAGTGACGGTCTCGAGATCCAACAGGTCGGAAGTGCTTTCCGGTTTGCGCCTCGCGGCAAGGGTGCGGTTGTCCAGACTTGGGGTATGGCGGCCGACAGGACACGAGTATCCGCAGAATCGCGGAGTTGGAACATGGACAGCCTTTCGGTGACGTCGCAGCTGCGCGTCAACGACATTCACCGAATCGATCTGGATATCGGAGCTGCCCGGATCGACGCCTGGGATTTCGCGCAGGGTGCGTCGAGCTGGACGCGGCAATCCAGCGACCATTTCAGTGTGACCGCTGCCGCCGAACGTGCACCCATCCTGACTGATCTCGCTATCGGCGATCGCCTGATCTTCAATACCTACAGTCTGGGTGCTGCCTTCCGACCGTACGCGCATTGGTACGTGTTGCCGACGTATTACCGACAGACGTTCAGCGATGGCAACGCGCGTGACGGCGGTACGCTACGCATCCTGATCAACCCCTATGATCTGCCCGAAACCCCGGCAGCGATCGGTGCGGAGTTGTCTACCAGGGTGTTTCACAGCACGCGTCCGAGTCGCGGGGTCTACTTCAATCCGGAGAGTTACCGCGTCACGCAGCTGAGTGTGAGCGGCATATACGCACTGAATCCCGATTGGAAGCTGCGCGCCAACGCCGGCGCAGGCAGACAATTCATCGACGGCAGCGGTGCGGACGTTTATAGCGTTGGGTTATCGGCGGATGGCCGGCTTCCATCCAACGGTCGGCTGAAACTCGTCTTTGAGCGCAGCTCCGCGGCCTCCGGCAGCAGTTATGGTGGCCCCGGATACTGGAGCGAGAACGTGATGCTGTCCATCCGTTACCCGCTTTGATGCCCGGTCGTCGGAACGGTCACCCAGGACTTACCAGTCCTACGCGCCCGGTTGATCGTTGATTCCAAGCTCACGGCGAGGCTGTCACATTGGTGCCACCTTTCCATGTGAGAAGTCGTCAGTGAAAATTTTTGATTTCGTGAAGAATGCCGGTGAGAAGATCTTCAAGCCCGGCGAAGCGCGCCGCGAAACCGCGATCGAGAAGCATCTCGAGAAGTACGGAATCCGTGGCATCAGCGTGGAGGTCGACGGCGACAAGGCGATTCTGACCGGTGCCGCTACGGATACTGCGACACGCGAGAAAGCGGTGCTGATTGCGGGCAACGTCGAGGGGATCGGAAATGTGGAAGACCGCCTCACGGTCACCAATCCGACGCCTGCGCCCGTGGCGGCATCGCCGACGTCTACTGCCAGTGTGACGGCGACGACCACGGCCACCGGCGGCGGTCAGTGGATTTCGCGCACCTATACCGTCAAGTCCGGCGATACCTTGTCGAAAATCTCCAAGGAGATGTACGGCGAGGCCAGCAAGTATCCGCAGATCTTCGAGGCCAACAAGCCGATGCTCTCGGACCCCGACAAGATCTACCCCGGCCAGGTGCTGCGCGTACCGCCGGAGCAGTAGGGATTTAAGGTTTGACTTTGCAGCGACAGCCGGGAAACCGGCTGTTTTTTTGTGAGATCCTTGGTTCCGGCTGACGTGGGTTGATCCATATCAGTGCGTGGCGCGCCCGTCGATGGTTGAATTGATGCATCGCATCGCTCCGTATGCGGAGGATCCAACCCATGCCTGCCAACCGTTCTGCCGATTGCACGGCCCGCCCAACAGGCGGGCGCACTGTGAGGCGCGCCGCGTTGTTGATCGCGGTCTCCGGTCTCGCAACAAGCCTTATCGCTGTCGGCGCTCCCGCGGATTCGACCGGCTGGAAGGTCAGCGGGGACATGCGTGGCGGCTACTTCGCCAGCGAGCGGACCACGCGCGACGGCACCGAGTCCGCCCAGGACGCTTTCAACGTGCGCCTGCGGGTAGCGTTTGAAAAGTCCCTCGGCGAGGGATGGAGCGCGCGCACGCGGGTGGCGGGTCGATTCAGCAGCGAGCAGGACGATTTTGATGTCTATCTGCGTACCTACGCGCCAACCCGCACCGGCGCCGCGTTCGGCAACATCACGCTGGACGAGGCCTATCTTGGCTATCAGGGTCCCGATGACGGTCTGCGGTTCCGCGTGGGGCGATTCCAGACGGCGTTCGCGGTGCCCGGTGTGGCCTCCAAGGGTCTGGATCGCAACGACAGTCCCAACATCGACCTTCAATGGACCGACGGTGTGCATCTGGATATGCCATTGGCGGGTGACTGGCGCGGCCACGTCATTGGCCAGTACCGCAATGCCAAAGGGAGCGGCGGCGTGGCGTTCGCGCCGTTGGATTTCACCGACAGCGACAGCCAGGCCACGATGTTCTTTGCGCTGGAAAACAAGCACCGTCTGGGCGCGATCACACAGCGGATGCTGTCGCTGACCTGGATGCCTGACAGCCTGGCCGATCGCGGCGTGAATGACCCCTCCCGCGAGGACTATGTGACGGTCGATGCGCGCGTTGCGGCGGAGTGGCCGCTTGGCAGTGGTGGTCCCCGGCTGGTCACCGGCGCCGAGATCGGATACGCGGTGGAAACGCCGCAGAGCGCGGTCACCGGAACCGGTGGCAGCGGCGATGCGGGCGGCTGGGCATGGCAGATGCAGGCCAGCGTCTACGGTTTCGCCCCCTCGCATAATATCGGCGTGGCCATCGGCAGTGCTGACGCAGGCTGGCTGATCTCGCCTGACTTCCGTCCCAACGACCGGTCGGCGGAGGTGAGGTATCAGTGGCAATTCCGGCCCAAGACGTCGATGGAAGCGCGCGTGCGCGAACGCCGCGAGCTGGAACACCCCGACGGCACCCGCGCCCAAGTCGACCGTGATCTCTACGTGCGGATATCGCACAAATTCTGAGCGCTCCGTTGGGACCCTCCGCGGATTGTTGGTGTGCAGGCGACTTGCTACTCTCGCCGGGGTTTCGGATCAGCGGGTAACAGGATGGACAGGCGTCATTTTTTGGGACACGCCGCGCGGGCCGCGCTGCTTCTTCCGTTTGTGGGGGCAGGTGATGTGCTGGCCGCGAAGCCTCCCGCGCGTCTGCTGCCCACGCCGCTCGCGAAAGGCG
>JBDSPO010000229.1:0-4115 GCA_039930265.1 Lysobacter sp.
TGCAGAGCGTGTTGCGCCTGCCCGAGGGCGCGGTGGCGCTGGCGCGGTCCGCGCTGGATGCGCATCAGGCTTTCCGCTGGGGCGATAACGTCTGGGGGGTGCAGTTCCATCCGGAATTCAGCACCACCCATATGCGCGGCTACCTGCAGGCGCGCAAAGTTGCGTTGCAGCGCGAGGGACTGGATGCTGCGGCGATGCTCGCAGCAGTGGCAGCCACGCCGGAGGGGCGCAGGGTGATGCGCCGCTTCGTCCACCACGCCACCGCGCAGTCGCGGGCCTGAGGGACGCGCGACCGCTGCGCGGCTGAGTGTGGCATCTGCGAGTTTGGGGATTGGGGATTGGGGAGTACACAGAGATGAGTGAGATGGATCAGATTCGCAAGGTGCCCATGGGTGCCGGCGCCGAATGGCTGCTGGGCGGCATTGCCTTGCTGCGCAAGGCGCCATTGACCCTGGGGCTGCTCGGTTTGATCTGGGGCGGCCTGTCCGCGCTGGGCTCGCTGGGCGGGCAGGTGTGGTTGAGCCTGTTGATGGCGCTGGCCGGGCCGATCCTGTTTGGGGGGCTGGTGTATGCCGTCCATGAGGTCGAGCAGGGCCGCCCCGCCAAACCGGGACATCTGCTGCAGGGCATGCGCGATGGCAAGGCGCCGCGCCTGCTGGCTATGCTGCTGCCGCAAGTGGTCGCGATGATCGTGCTGGCCGCATTGCTGGTCGGGATGGTGGGTGTGGAGCAGCTGGAGCGCATGTCCGCGGTGATGGTCGAGCTGCAGACCAATCCCGATCCTGCGCTGATGGAAACCCTGCCGCTGGGGGCCCTGGCGGGCTGGTTTATTGCGGCGCTGGTGATCGGCGTGGTGGTGGGATTCTTCACGTTCGTCGCAATTCCCCAGGTCATGTTCACCTCGAGCAGCGCGTTTGCCGCGATGACCTTGAGCCTGCGCGCCTGCCTGCGCAACGTGGGCGCCTTGCTGGTGATGCTGGTCCTGCTGATGGTCGCGATGATCGCGCTGAGTCTGGCCCTGCAGCTGGTCGGTGTGGTGCTGGCCTTTGTCCTTGGCGACCACGTGTCAATGTTCGCGGTGCAGCTGCTGCTGATGGCAATCGTGTTGCCGGTGCTGGGCGGCGCGGTGTACCTGGCGTGGCGACAGATGGTGGGCGGTGCGACCGTGGCTCCCGCGAGCCCGGCTGCAAGCGGCGGTTTCGAGGCCTGACAACAGCGCCGGGCTCTCGGGGGAGAGCAGATATCGCCGCGTTACGCGGGGCGGTCGGGGATCAATCAAAAGGGGAGACGCAACAATGGCCACGCGTGCAATGGGACCGATGGCGGGAGTGGGCTGGTTGACGCGCGCGGTCAACGTGGGCCGCACCGGGCCGGGGGCGGTATTCGGCGGCGCGGCGCTGCTTACGCTGGTGGTACTCGCGGTTGGATTTGCCGCCGGCATGCTGCAGGTCGCGCTGGTGCCCGCGCTCGGAAACGGCATCGCCGCACTGATGATCGGTACCGTGACTGTCGGGGTGATGGTGCTGGTGGTGGTGTCGATGGTGCTGATCGGGTTCTTGCGCCTGCTGCACAGGGTCGAAAGCGGTCAGTCCGCTCGCGCGCTGGAGGTTTTCGCGGGTTTTCGCGACCCCCGCACCTCGTTGAAGACCATCGGATTCTTCCTGCTGCTGGCGATTGCACAAAATGCACTCCTGGTTGCCCTCCTGATGGCGTTCGCGGGCGGCTTCGTGGAGTGGTACATGCAGACGCTGCAGGTCTCCATGGCGGGTGGCCAGCCGGACATGACCGAATTGCCCAGCGGCACCGGCATCGCGACGCTGGCGATGGTGGTCGTTGGACTGCTGGTCTACGGCGTCCAGGCGATCGGGCTGGGGCAGATCGTGCTGCGTGGCCGCGGCGTGTTTGCCGCGATCGGGGACGGCGTGGTCGGCGTGTCCAAGAACCTGCTGCCGCTGCTGGTATTCGCCATCGTCTGCCTGCTGGCGGCACTGGTGCTGACCGTCGGGGTGCTGTTGGTGGCGATGCTGATCGGCCTGATGGCGAAGTTCGTCGGTACCTGGTTGGGACTGGTACTTGCGGTGCCGCTCTACATCGCCGCGATGCTGGTGATGTTTGTCGTCATGTTCGGCGCGATGTATCACCTGTGGCGCGACGTCTGCGGACCGGTCACGCCCGGCAGCGACGCTGCGGTATCCGGTGTCACTCCCGTTTGACGCGCGACCCAATCGGTATGCACTCCCGCGCCGTGCCTGCGGTCGCGGCCAACACCCGCGACATGCTTATTCCCGATCGACGGCCGCCGTGCTCGGGTCGCGCTTGACCAGCCAGCGCGCGGCGAGGATGCCGACTTCGTACAGGGCGCACATGGGCGCGGCGAGCATCAGCTGGGAGATCACGTCAGGCGGAGTAATCACGGCGGCCAGCACAAAGATGCCCACCACCGCGTAGCCACGCGATTCCCGCAACTGATCGGGCGTCACCCAGCCCAGCAGTGCGGCGATCACCATCGCGACGGGCAGCTCGAAGCTGGCGCCAAAGGCCAGGAAGATCACCAGTACGAAATCCAGATAGGCGCTGATGTCGGTCATCATCGCCACGCCTTCCGGCGCGATCTTGGTCAGGAAGCCGAAAACCGCCGGCAGCACCAGAAAGAAGGCGAACGCGCACCCGGCGTAAAACAGCAGCACGGCCGAAGCCAGCAGCGGCACGGCGAGACGCTTCTCCCGCTGGTAAAGGCCCGGCGCGACGAACGCCCACGCCTGGTACAGCAACCACGGCATGGTGATCATCAGCGCGGCGAAAAACGCCAGTTTCAACGGTGCGAAGAAAGGGCTGGCAACCTCGACTGCAATCAACTGGCCGCCCGGCGGGAGCTTCTCCAGCAGGGGCGCGGCCAGCCAGGCATACAGTTTGTTGCCGAAGGGCAGCATCACCAGCAGCGCCACAAACAGTCCGGTTACCGCGCGCAGCAATCGTCCGCGCAGCTCAACGAGGTGATCGAGCAGGCGGGGGCCGACGCCGGAGTCGCTGTCAACGGACGGGTCATGCGCGCTGTCGCGGGGAGGCGACGTCATTGGGATGCGCCCGGCGGACGTATCTCAGACTGCGGTTCCAGATCGAAGGCGCCCGTGCGGCCCTCGTCGACGGCGTCGCTGTCCACGCTGGTCGTGTATTCCTCGACCACTGGAGCTCCGGTCATCGCCGGCTGGGATGGCGCGGCCGGAACGCCCGCAGCAGAAACGTTCAGTGCCTGCTTGATGCCTTCGCTTTCCCGGTGCAAATCGTCCTTGAAACCGCGACCCTGCTGATGCAGTTCTTCGCGGATCTCGCGCAACTCCTCGCGGGTCGCGGCCAGGCTGCGCTTGAGTTCATCGTCGGCCAGTTCGCTTTCCAACTCCGCCCTGACCGAATGCCACTGCGCCCGCGCCCGCCGCACCCACAGACCGGCGAAACGCGCGGCACGCGGCAGGCGCTCCGGGCCCAGCACCAGCAGGGCGACGACAGCGATAATGAATATCTCGGAAAAACCGATATCAAACATGCGGGTAGCCGGGGCTCACGCCCGGGTGGGAGGCAGCACCGCGCTCAGCGCCGGATCTGGTCGTCGTCGCGCACGTTGTCCTGGGTGCGGGTCGAACGCTCGTCACGGAGCGAGTCATCGCCCAGACGCGCGGCCGGCTTGTTCTCGTCAGCATGGTCATCATCATGCACGCCCTTCTTGAAGCCTTTGACGGCCTCGCCAAGGTCCTTGCCGACGTTTTTCAGCCGCTTGGTGCCGAACACCAGCACCACGATCAACAGCACGACTACCCAGTGCCCAATACTCAAACTGCCCATCGACGTGTCCGCAGAAAAACCAGAGTCTCGAGAATACCCTCTAACAGCGCCCGTTGCCGGCCCGCGGGCCGGCTCAGCCGTTCGGCGGCAGGGGCTCGGTGACGATCGCGGGGTGCTGCGGGCTCTCCACGGTCTCGAACGCCTGCTGCTGGGCAGGCACCGGATTGCCGTAGGCATCCCGCGGGGCATTCAGCGGGGCGTTGAGCGGAGCACTGGTGACGGCGGCGGTTGGGGTGGGTGCGGGTGACGCCGCATTTACCCGCGGTGCGGGCGCCGGC
>JBDSPO010000230.1:0-2597 GCA_039930265.1 Lysobacter sp.
ACCTGCTTGGGTGGTGCGCCGACGGATGGTGAGTCTATCGGTTTGCTGCGTTACGTCTACCAGCACGCGACGGGATCGCAACTGGTGGAGGGAGGTGGATTCGAACCACCGAAGGCGTAAGCCAGCAGATTTACAGTCTGCCCCCGTTGGCCGCTTGGGTATCCCTCCAAAGAGCCAGCAATTCTGGCCGGCCTGTTCGCGCTTGTCAACGCTTTCGCGAAGATAATTGCTGCGGGCGGCGAAACCGCTGTGCTGGCGTCGCGGCGCAGTCTACACGTTGAACAGGAAATGCAGCACGTCGCCTTCCTGGACGAGGTATTCCTTGCCTTCCTTGCGCATGCGGCCTGCATCGCGCGCGCCCGCCTCCCCCTTGTACTGGATGAAGTCGTCGTAGCCGATGGTCTCGGCGCGGATGAAGCCTTTCTCGAAGTCGGTGTGGATCACCCCGGCGGCCTGCGGCGCGGTGGCGCCACCCTTCACCGTCCACGCCCGCACCTCCTTGACCCCGGCGGTGAAATACGTCTGCAGGCCCAGCAGCTTGTAGGCTGCGCGGATGACGCGGTTGAGGCCGGGCTCGTCCAGACCCATGTCGGCCAGGAACGCATCGCGGTCGTCGTCCTCCAACTGGCTCAATTCTTCCTCAATGGCGGCCGAGACCGGCACCACTTCGGCGCCCTCGCCTGCGGCACGGGCGCGCACCGCGTCCAGGTGCGGATTGTTCTCGAAGCCGTCCTCCAACACGTTGGCGATGTACAGCACCGGCTTCAGGGTCAGCAGGAACAGATCGCGCAAGGCCAGGCGGTCGTCCTCGGACAGCTCCAGCGCCCGCGCCGGCTTGCCGTCGTTCAGCCCGTCGCGCACGCGCGTGAGCACGTCGGCGCGCACCTTGGCGTCCTTGTCACCGGTCTTGGCGCTGCGCTCGGCGCGCTGCAACGCTTTTTCCACCGAATCCAGATCCGCCAGTGCCAGCTCGGTGTCGATGGTGTCGATGTCCGACAGCGGGTCGATCCGGTTGTTGACGTGGATGATGTCGTCGTTGTCGAAGCAGCGCACGACATGGGTGATCGCGTCGACTTCACGGATATGGGCGAGGAACTTGTTGCCCAGCCCCTCGCCACTGGCTGCACCTGCGACCAGGCCGGCAATGTCGACGAACTCGACCGCGGTGGGCAGGCACTTCTGCGGTTTGACGATCGCGGCCAGGGCGTTCAGGCGCGGATCGGGGACCGGCACCACGCCGACGTTCGGCTCGATGGTGCAGAAGGGAAAGTTGGCCGCGGCGATGCCGGCCTTGGTCAGGGCATTGAATAGGGTCGACTTGCCGACGTTGGGAAGGCCGACGATGCCGCATTTGATGCCCATGACGCTGTACTCGCTTTCGTTTGTTTGAGGGTTGGAGCTGTGGGGTGAGGCGGAGGTGCTCAGGGCCGCGGTGTATGCAGCCGCTTCATCGCCTCGCTGAAATCGCCGGCGACCGCGAGTGGCAGGACATCCATGGCGTCGTCGATGGCCTGCAGGATCCCGGCCTCGTCATCCGGCCTGGGCCGGCCGAGCACCCACGGGGTCACCAGATCCTTGTGTCCGGGATGGCCGATGCCGACGCGCAGCCGATGGAAACGGCCGTGGCCGAGCAGGCGCATGGTGTCGCGCAGCCCGTTCTGGCCGCCGTGGCCGCCGTCAAATTTCAATCGCGCCGTGCCGGCCGGAAGATCCAGCTCGTCGTGCGCCAACAGCGCCTGTTCCGGCTCGATCTTCCAGTAATTGAGTGCCGCGGTGACCGACTTTCCCGACACGTTCATGAACGTCGCAGGCTTCAGCAGCCATACCGGCTGCCCGCCGATCTCCACCTTCACCGCCTGGCCGAACAGTTTCGACTCCAGGCTGAAGCGTGCGCCCAGGCGCTCGGCCAGGGCGTCAACAAACCAGAACCCGGCATTGTGCCGGGTCCGGAGGTATTCGGCACCGGGATTCCCCAGTCCGACGATCAGGCGCAAACCGGCCATGGCAGGCACGCAAGCCGCGAGCCGGGGCAACCGCGAACGCGGGCGCCCCGGCGGTACGCAGGCTTACTCGGTGTCCTTGTCGACCTTGGCGGCGGGCACTTCGGCCGCGTCAACCGCGTCCTCGGCGTCCACTTCCGGCTCGACCTCGACGCGACCCTTGCGTGCCACGACCACGGCAACGTCGTGGTCATCGCCCAGGGCCAGACTCGGGACCTCGACGCCTTCCGGCAGCGGGATCTGCGAGAGATGGATGATGTCGCCCAGCTCCAGCTTCGACAGGTCGACCTGGATGAACTCCGGCAGATCCTTGGGCAGGCAGCTGACTTCCACCTGGGTCAGTTCCTTCATGATGATCACGTCGGCCATCTTGCCGGCCGGCGAGGTTTCTTCATTGATGAAGTGCAGCTGGACCGCGGTACGCAGGACTTCCTTCTGGTTTACCCGCATGAAGTCCAGATGGATGATGATCTGCTTGTACGGGTGGCGCTGCATGTCACGCAGCAGCACTTTCTCGACCTTGCCGTCGACGTCCAGGTCCAGGATGGTCGAGTAGAACCACTCGTTCTGGCTGGCAACCCAGATCTTTTCCTGGTC
>JBDSPO010000231.1:0-5643 GCA_039930265.1 Lysobacter sp.
TTGACCCGGCTCAGGTGCTTGGCATCGTTGACCGCGGCGACGGTCCGCGCCTTGCCGCCCAGTTCCTTGACCGCCAGGATGACGAAGGCGTTTTCCGAGTCGTCCACCAGCATCGCCAGCACCGCCTCGGCGCGGTCGGCACCGGCCTCGCGCAGCACGTCGGTGTTGCTGGGATCGCCGATCACGATGTCCATGTCGCGGCTGTCGCTGTCCTCTGGCGGGGCCCGCAGGAGGCGGGTCACCTTGTTGCCGCGCCGCGCCAGCTCGCGCGCGGTGTTGATCGCCAGCGAACCGCTGCCGATAACGACGAAATGATCTTCCCGCTTCATGCGTCTTCCCTTTTGCGTAACGATGCGTTGCAGGCTGTTGCTGACCATCGGCGCGATGACGGCGGTCAACGAGGTGGCGAAGACCGCAACCCCCAGCACGATCACCGAAATGGTGAACAACTTGGTTTCCGGGGTCTGCGGCGTGATGTCGCCGAAGCCCACCGTGCTCATGGTGACCATCGCGTAGTAGAGCGCCGTGACCAGGTCGGTGATTTGCGGATCGAAATCCTGGCCGAGGTAGTACGCACCGAAGGTGGCGTACATCAACAGCATCACCACCGAGGTCACCGCGAACAGGGTGCTGGCGGCGACACTGCTGCGATCAAACTGGCGCCAGGCCAGAAACAGGCCCAGCAACATCAGCCCGAAATAGGCGACGAGCAAATGCGATTTGACCTGGCCCAGCATCAGGCTGGTCGCACCGGTGAGTGCCAGCAGCAGCGCCATCGTCCAGGCCAGCCGCGAGCGCGACAGCAGGCCGCCGGCCATGATCAACATGCCGCCGCCGATCAGCAGTCCCGGCAGGCGGTGCGGGCGCACGGCAAAGCGGCCGTCGAGCATGCCACTCAGGTACTCCCGCCAGCTGCCGCCGAAATCGAGGCGCAGCAGCAGCAGCCCACCGATGGCCAGCGCGAGCGCGAGGGGAACGTGCGGGAACCAGTAATCACCATGGGCCGCGCTGTACCAGCGGCGCATCACGGCGCGCGCGCGGGCAATGGGGTTCACGGTCATCATGCGGAGGCGGGCAGCGTCATGGAAGGTCCCTCTGGGTCATGGAGCAATGCCGCCTGCACGGGCCAGCCCTTCTATCAGGTGAACCGTGCCGTACAGCAAGCCGCCGATCAGCGCGCCGATGGCGGTGCCGTTGTAGCGGATGTATTGCAGGTCGCTGCCGACGCTCAACTCCAGCTCGCGGACGAGTTCGCGGGTATCCCAGCGTGCCACGCGCTCCACGATGAAGTCGCGGATGTTGCCGCGGTACCGGCCGATCAGCGGCTCGATGGTGCCCAGCAGCCACTGGTTCAGCCATCCCTGCATCGCCGGGTCGCCGGCCAGTTTCTCGCCGATGGCGCGCGATGCGTCCGCCACCTTGCCGGCAATCATCGAATCGGCACGCTGCAGGTCCTCCCGCAACCACTCGAGCACGCGCGTCCACGACTGCCGCAGGTAGCGCGCCAGCGCAGGGTCGTCCAGCATACGGTCGCGTACGAGCGCGCATTTCTCCTGCAGAGAGGGGTCGGTACGCAGGCGGCCGATGAATCCGTCGACGTAGGTGTCGAACCGCAGACGCAGTTCGTGATCGGGATCGTCCGCCATCTCGCGGATCAGGTCGCTGACGCCGGCCACGATCTTGGCCGCCAGCTTCTGGGCCACCGCATCGTCCAGGCGGGTAATCCGCAACACCGACCACAACTGCGGCGAGATCTTCCCTGCAATCATCTGCTGGGTACCGTCGTTGGCCAGCACATCGCCAAGGTCACGCAGCACGCTGTCCAGCAGCGCCTGGTGGCGCCGGTCCTGCGTCATCACCTCCAGTACCTGGCTGGTCAGGTCGGCCACGTCCGCGCGCTGCAACTGCTCGCGCACCAGACCCAGCAAAAATCGGTGCAGGCGTTCGCTGTCGAGCAGTTGCAACAGATGCGGCGCGAGACTGATGGCGAAGCCGCCGATCCGTTCGGCATGCACCGGATCGCCCAATGCGGTGGCAAGTCGCCGGCCCGGATTGAAATCTTCCAGCCGCCGCAGCACTTCGCCGCTGTCCAGGAAGTGGTCGCAGATGAAATTGGCGAGCGCGCGCCCCAGCGCGTCCTTCTTGTTGGGAATGATGGCGGTGTGCGGTATCCAGCGCTGCCCCAACGGGTGTCGAAAAAGCGCGACCACGGCGAACCAGTCCGCGAGGCCGCCGATCATTGCCGCCTCGGCCATCGCCACCATCAGATCGAAGCCGGGGTGGGGATGGGTGATGCGCAGCCACGTCCCGGCGGCGAACACGGCGGCGGCCACCGCGAGCATGGACAGCGCGATCCGCTGGCGGCGTGCCAGTGCAGCGGCGCGGTCGCCGCCATCGGTGCTCCCACGGCCAGAGGACCCCGGAGTGGGCATGCGGCCGGCGATGTCGGCATCGCCTGAATCGGGCGCCGGGTGAGCCGAGGGCGGGTCGCTTTGTGCAGTCATCGTGGGAGGACGTGTCCTTGCATCGGTGGGTGCGGGTCTCCGCAGGGCTTGCCCTGACGCATAATCTGCCCCATCCATGGAGTTCATGCGCGCCTTTGTGAACCTGTTGCCTGCTACTGCCTGCCGTCGGCATACGGCGGGCGTGCACTCGTGTGCGCTGCTCCCGAAGCGGACTCCCGCCCCGGAGGCCGCGTCATGAACGCGCCTGATCCGGTCTTCGATGGCAAGGCATTCGCCCGGACATTAAGCACGGCGCCGGGTGTGTATCGCATGATCGGCGCCGAAGACAAGGCGCTGTACGTCGGCAAGGCCAGCGCGCTGCGCAACCGCGTGTCGAGCTATTTCAACGCCACCCCGAAGTCGAACCGCATCATGGCGATGCTGACGCAGACGGTGCGGATGGAGGTGACCGTCACGCGGACGGAAAGCGAAGCGCTGATCCTCGAGAACGAGCTGATCAAGTCGCTCAAGCCGCGCTACAACGTGCTGCTGCGCGACGACAAGAGCTATCCGTATGTGCTGCTGACCAGCGAGCCGTGGCCGAGGATCGCCATGCACCGGGGACCACGCTCGGTCCCGGGACGGTATTTCGGCCCATACGCGAGCGTGGGAGCGGTGCGCGACACGCTGAACCTGATCCACAAGCTGTTCAAGCTGCGCAGCTGCGAGGACAGTGTGTTCGCCAACCGCACCCGCCCGTGCCTGCAGTATCAGATCGGTCGCTGCAGCGCGCCCTGCGTCGCGCTGGTGGAGGCGGATGTCTACGCTGAAAGCGTGCGCCGTGCGGTACTCATGCTGGAAGGCCGCAGCGATGAGCTGACCGATGAGGTCGGCGCGGCCATGGAGGCGGCCAGTGCGCGGCTCGCCTTCGAGGAAGCGGCGCGGCTGCGTGACCTGCTGGGCTCCATCCGCACCTTGCAGGCGCGCCAGTACGTCGACGGTCGTGCGGCCGACCTGGATGTGCTGGCCGTGGCGATGCAGGGCAGCGCGGCGTGCGTGATGTTGCTGGCGTTCCGCGACGGCCGCAATCTGGGAACCCGGTCGTTTTTCCCGCGCACCAATGGCAGCGAAAGTGCGGAGGAAGTCCTGGCGGCATTCGTGTCGCAGTACTACGGCGAACAACTGCCGCCGGGCGAGATCGTGCTCGATCGCGACATCCCGGATCGAGCCTTGATCGAGCAGGCGCTGTCCAATACCGGCGAGCGCAGGGTGCAACTGCGCTGCAACGTGCGGGGCGACCGCGCAGGCTATCTGGACCTGGCGCGTCGCAATGCGCAGATTACGCTGGCCAGTGAGCGCACCAGCCACGCCGCGCAATTGGCGCGCGCGCAGGATCTGCAGAAGATGCTGGGCATGGCGGCTTTGCCGGCCCGCATCGAGTGCTTCGACATCAGCCACACCATGGGCGAGGCGGCGGTGGCGTCCTGCGTGGTGTTCGACGCCGAGGGCCCGGTGCGCAGCCAGTACCGTCGCTTCAACATCGCCGGGATCGAGCCCGGTGATGACTACGCCGCGATGCACCAGGCGCTCAGCCGCCGCTTCAAACGTGCCGTGGCCACGCCGGACAAGCCCGCCGGGGTGCTGCCGGATATTCTGCTCATCGATGGCGGCGCGGGGCAGGTGGCGCAGGCGCGCGCGGTTTTGGACGAGCTCGAGTTTAATGACGTGGTGTTGGTGGGCGTGGCCAAGGGAGCCGCGCGCCGCCCCGGCGATGAGGACCTGCTGCTGCCGGATGGGCGCACCCTGCACCCGGGCGCCGACTCGCCGGCGCTGCAGCTGGTCCAGCAGGTGCGCGACGAGGCCCACCGCTTTGCCATCACCGGACACCGCGGTCGGCGTCAAAAGACACGCAACTCCAGTCGTCTGGAGGATATTCCGGGCATCGGGCCGCGCCGACGCGGTAACCTGTTGCGCCACTTCGGCGGGCTGGGCGGACTCAAGGCAGCCGGGGTGGAAGAGATCTCGCGGGTTGAAGGCGTCAATGCCGCCTTGGCCGAACGCATCTACGCCAGCCTGCACGGGCTTGAGGCCGCAAACGGCGGACCCGACGAAGGCATACGGAGTAACGCATGAAATTGACGGTACCCACGATGCTGACACTGTTGCGGATCATGCTGATCCCGGTGCTGGTCATCGTTTTCTACCTGCCATTCAAGTGGACCAGTCTTGCTGCAGCAGGCATCTTCGCGTTCGCCTCGTTCACCGACTGGGCGGACGGCTGGATCGCGCGGCGCTACAACCAGTTCTCCGCCTTCGGTGCGTTCCTGGATCCGGTGGCGGACAAGCTCATGGTGGCCGTGGCGCTGATGCTGACGGTGCAGAAGCATCCAACCGTCTGGATGACCCTGTGGGCGGCGGTGATCATCGGCCGCGAGATTGCGGTCTCGGCGCTGCGCGAGTGGATGGCCGAACTGGGGCAACGGGCCAAAGTGAAAGTCGCCACCCTCGGCAAGGTCAAGACGGTGGTGCAGATGCTCGCCCTGATCTTCCTGCTCTACCAGAAATCGCTGCTCGGTTTACCGGTCTTTGCCATCGGCGAATGGTTGCTAGCGGCGGCCGCATTGCTTACCCTGTGGTCCGGCTTCGCGTACCTGCGAGCCGCATGGCCCTCCATGAAGGAAGACGAACGAAAGAGTTGACAGTTTCGTTTCTATGCCTAAAATGGGCGGCTCAGTCAGCGGGAATAGCTCAGTTGGTAGAGCACGACCTTGCCAAGGTCGGGGTCGCGAGTTCGAGTCTCGTTTCCCGCTCCAAATCGGGTACCACGGTTCGCCGGGGTACCGAGTAACCAGGCCCCGGTTTCGGGGTCTTGTTGTATCAGGAGGGTGCTTCGTGCACCTCCGCCCGCAAGCGTTATGCTTGTGGTGCGCGTCATCCGGCCGGGTGGCAGAGTGGTCATGCAGCGGACTGCAAATCCGCGTACGCCGGTTCGATTCCGACCTCGGCCTCCATCTTGAAACCGCGCCCAGGCGCGGTTTTCTTTTGTCGCGACATGTCCTGCCCGGATGGCGGAACTGGTAGACGCAACGGACTTAAAATCCGTCAGCCGCAAGGCTATCCGGGTTCGATTCCCGGTCCGGGCACCACCGTTCAGCTTGGATTGACCGCATCACTGCGGTCGATGCGATCATGCTCGCGA
>JBDSPO010000232.1:0-2883 GCA_039930265.1 Lysobacter sp.
GCGCGTCCGGTTGCCGGGTGGGGAAGCGTCTCGCTCCATTGCACGCGGATCTGCCGGTCGTCCTGCGCCAACACGGCGGGAGGCAAACGGGCGAGCGCGGCATCGAGAACGTCCCGGGTGGCCGCTATCTGGCCAGCAGTGAGTCCGGCCGTGTCCAGGTGCAGGCTGAGCGCTGCCTGGGCAGCCGCCGCAGGCCACAGACAGAGCAGCGCAAACGCGAATACGGACAACCGGGGCCCGCCCTTCCTTATCCCCGGCCAGATTCGCAGCACCGGGGTTTCCCGCTCAGAGCGCGAGAATCGCCTGGGCGAGCGCAAGATCACTGAAGTCGCGGGTCGCGGGCAGGTCGCTACGGAGCAGGAGCAACGCCGCCTCCAACTGGACGCCGCGGATGGCGCCCTGGCTGGCGACGAAGCTGGCGGCATCGTCGCGCGCCGCCATCACGATGCGGTTGTCGCTGAACGAGCCACTGCTGGCCGACACCCCGTTGGAGGTGCCCTTGACCGCGCCGCTGATGGCGTCGGACGTGGTGGACATGCTGGAGGCGTTGGCTGCGGCAGAGGCCGTCAACAACACGGCAAGAAGGGGCAGACGGAAACGGAACATGGTGCACTCACCGGAGCAGGGACGGAATTCGAGCCGACAGATTACCCGTGCGGCGCAAGGCACGCATGGGCCGGGATCCCGGATCCCGCGGTCGCACCGGCACGGTTCAGCCTGCAGGCGGGAGGTCGAACAGCTTGCCCGGATTCATGATTCCTGCCGGATCGAGCACCCTGCGGATGCCGCCCATCACGGCAATTTCCTCCGCGCTGCGGGTGCCCACCAGCCAGGGTTTCTTCACCAGCCCGATGCCGTGCTCGGCGGAGATGCTGCCGCCATGGCGCTCGAGTACGGCGGCCAGAAGGTCGGTGACCTCACTGCATCGCGCGATAAATTCCGCTTCACCCATGCCGTCCGGGGTGAGCACGTTGATATGCAGGTTGCCATCGCCGATGTGCCCGAACCAGACCACCTCGAAGTCCGGATAGCCCGCGGACAGCAACGTCTGGGCTTCCGCGAGGAACGCCGGCATCGCCGATACCCGCACCGAGACATCATTCTTGTAGGGACGGAAGCGCGCCAGACTTTCGGTGATGCCCTCCCGCAACCGCCACAACTGCGCGGCCTGCGCGTCACTGCTGCTGAGCACCGCGTCACTGACCAGTCCGGCGTCAGCGCATTCCTCGAACGCCGCCAGTGCGGCCGCCTGCTGGCGCTCGTCACCGGCTTCGAACTCCGCCACCACGTAGTACGGATGGACCTCGTCGAACGGAGCCTGGGCACCGTGCGCGAGTACATGCGACAGCGCGCGATCAGTGAAGAACTCGAACGCCAACAGTTGCAGGTGCCCGCGCAGTACGGCAAACACCTGCATCAACACGTCGAAGGACGGCACCGCGAGCAGCATCACGTTGCTCGCCGGCGGCGGGTCGGTCAGCCGCAGGGTGGCTTCCACCACCACGCCCAGCGTGCCCTCCGAACCGATGAAAAGATGGCGCAGGTCGTAGCCGCTGGAGTTCTTGATCAGTGCTCGGTTGAGCTCCAGCAGATCGCCCGCACCGGTGACGACCGTCAGTCCGGCGACCCATTCCCGGGTGTTGCCGTAGCGGATCACGCGGATGCCGCCGGCGTTGGTGGCGATGGTGCCGCCGATCGAGCACGAACCGCGCGAGGCGAAATCCACCGGGTAGGCCAGACCGTGCTCGCGCGCGGCGTTGTGGACTGCCTCCAGGGCGATGCCGGCCTGCACGGTGAGCGTGCGGTCCACCGCGTCAAACGCCAGCACCTTGCTCATCCGCTCCAGGCTGAGGACCAGCTCGCCATGGGCCGCCACGGCGCCGCCCGACAATCCTGTGCGCCCACCGGACGGAACGATGGCAACGCCCTGTGCATTGGCCCAACGCACGACCGCCTGGACCTGCGCGGGATCTGCCGGGAAAGCGATCGCCAGCGGCGCGGGGGTCCAGCGCCGGGTCCAGTCACGACCGTAGTGCTCCAGGTCGGCAGGATCGGTCTTCAGCAGCAGACCGGGGACGGCGACCCGAAGGGCATCAAGGACGGCAGAACTCATGGCGGACAAGACCGGGAATGGCGACCCGGGCAGCGTGCCAGTCCGGTTGCCGTTGCGTCCAGTGTTGCGTCGCAGCAAACATGCGCCGTTTCTGCGATATTCGAGTTCCCCTTTTCCACTTGGTTGCCGCCCGTGGCCCCGAAGACGTCCTACCCCAAGAACGACATTCGCGTATTGCTGCTGGAGGGCATCAGCGAGAACGCGGTGGAACGCTTCCGCGCCGCCGGCTACCAGCAGATCGTGATTCACGAGAAGGCCCTGCCCGACGACCAGCTCAAGCGTGAGATCGCCGAGGCCCACATCGTCGGCATCCGCTCGCGCACCCACCTCAGCGCCGACGTGCTGGAGCACGCCCGTCGCCTGATCGCGGTGGGCTGCTTCTGCATCGGCACC
Organism: Lysobacter sp.; assembly: GCA_039930265.1. Taxonomy (GTDB): domain Bacteria; phylum Pseudomonadota; class Gammaproteobacteria; order Xanthomonadales; family Xanthomonadaceae; genus Novilysobacter. The sequence goes on from JBDSPO010000232.1 coordinate 2,507, forward strand.
AGTCAGGTGGACCTGAAGGCAGCGGAGCTGGCGGGCATCCCGGTGTTCAACGCGCCCTACTCCAACACCCGCAGTGTGGCCGAGCTGGTCATCGCCGAGACCATCATGCTGTTGCGCGGGATTCCGCAGAAGAACGCGTCCTGCCATCGCGGTGGCTGGGCCAAGACCGCGACCGGCAGCCACGAGGCGCGCGGCAAGACCATCGGCATTGTCGGCTATGGCCACATCGGCACCCAGGTCGGGGTGATCGCCGAGGCGTTGGGGATGCAGGTGCTGTTCCATGACATCGAGGACAAGCTGACGCTGGGCAACGCGCAGGCGGCGTCCGGTCTGGACGACCTGCTGGCGCGCAGCGACGTGGTGACCCTGCACGTGCC
>JBDSPO010000233.1:0-10629 GCA_039930265.1 Lysobacter sp.
CCCTGGCTGATGTTCTCCAGGGTCGTCGCCAGCACCTGGCGGTTGAAGCGCAGCTCCTGATTGGCCTCGTCCAGCAAGGCGACCACTTCGCCCAGCTCCATCCCCGATCCGCGCAACGCGCTGGTCAGGGTCAGGCGCGCGGAGGCCGCACCGATGGCCGCGGCCAGCAGGCGTTCGGTGAACTGGGCCAGCGCGCGGTCGGCCGGTCGCTCCGATTTCCACGGTTGACCCTGCTCGCGGGCGTAGTCCTCAAACGACCGACGCGCATGGCGCTCGCCCACGATGCGCTCGGCCAGTGCCAGCAGGTCGCCACCGCGGACGCTGCCCGCCCAGCCCCCGGGACTCAGGGGCGGTCGCTGCGCGTACGGATCCAGGAACGGTGCGGCGCGCAGTTGTTCGTGCAGGCGCGGTCGCTGGCGCACGGAGATGTAGACGAACGCACCGACGTTGGCCAACAGCGACCAGAACACACCATGGGTGAGCGGATCCCAGCCGACCAGCCCGAACAGCTGCTCCGGCTGCAGCCAGGTGATGCCGAAGGGGCCGGACTGCAGCCAGTGCAGATCGATCCAGCCACCGTGGGCCAGGCTGGGCAACATCAGGGTGTAGATCCACAGCAAACCGCCAGTCGCGACCCCGGCCAGTGCCCCCGCCCGGCTGGCGCCGCGCCAGTACAGGCCGCCGATCAGCGCCGGGGCGAACTGGGCGACCGCCGCGAAGGCGAGCAGGCCGTGCTGGGCCAGGCCCCCACCGCCCGAACCGCGGGCATAGGCGTAGGCCATCAACGCCAGTGCCAGGATGGTCGCCCGGCGCACCCACAGCACCCGCTGCTCGATCCCCGGGCCGGTCCGGCTCAGCGCGCCGGTGCGCAGCAACGCCGGGACCACCAGATCGTTGCTGACCATCGTCGCCAGCGCCACGCTGGTCACGATCACCATGCCGGTGGCGGCCGAGAATCCGCCGATATAGACCATCAGCGCCAGCGCACTCTGATCCAGCGCCAGCGGCAGGGCCAGCACATAGGTGTCCGGAGAGACGCCGCTGCCTCCCAGCACCGCCTGGCCCGCCAGCGTGATCGGCACGACCATGAGGCAGATGATCACCAGATAGCCGCCAAAGAACCATCGTGCAACCCGCAGGTCGCCCACGTTCTGGCATTCCACCACCGCGACATGGAACTGCCGGGGCAGGCAGATCAAGGCGGTGAAGGCGAGCAGGGTCTGGGCGACGAAACCCACCGGCAGGCCCGGGCGGGTGACCTCGTCGGCGGCCTGCACGATGCGTTCGCCGAGACCTCCGACGCCGGGAAGATGCATCAACGCGAACACGCCGATGGCGACGAACGCCACCAGCTTGACCAGCGACTCCAGCGCGATCGCCAGGACCATGCCGTGGTGGTGTTCGGTGGCGTCGATCTGGCGGGTGCCGAAGAGTATCGAGAACACGGCCAGCAGCAGGGCGGTATACAGCGCCGGGTCGGCCAACAGGCTGGGGTTGGCCGGCGCACCGGCGAGCACCTGGATGCTGTCGGCGACCGCCTTGAATTGCAGCGCCACGTAGGGAATCGCGGCGATCAGGGCAAGCAGCGCGACCACGGCCGCCAGCCCCGGCGCGCGCCCGTAGCGCGACGAGAGAAAGTCGGCGATGGAGGTGATGCGCTGCTCATCGGAGATCAATACCAGCCGTTCCAGCAGACGCCAGCCGAACAGCAACAGCAACAGTGGCCCCAGGTAGATCGGCAGGAATCCCAGGCCTGTACGTGCCGCGGTGCCTACCGCCCCGTAGAACGTCCACGAGGAGCAGTACACCGCCAGCGCCAGCGAATACACCGCCGGGCGCACCCACGGGTGGGCGGGCATCGCCTCTTTGCGGTCGCCGTAATAGGCGACCAGGAACAAGGTGCCGACGTAGCCGACCGACACCACCAGCAGGATCCATCCAGGTATCACAGCTGCACCCTTCCCGGCTCAGTGGAACGCCGAGTGTAGGGCGACGCCGGCCGCGCAGGTCTCACGCCACCGGGGCACTCGTCCGGTCCAGCAGGCGTCGAGCCGCGGCTTCCGCCTGGGCGCGAAGTTCCGGTACTGCCAGGCTCTCCCACAAGCGTCCAATACGCAGGCTGCCGAGCGCGAGAAGTTGTGGTTGGACGTCGCCGCTCGCGGCAATCACCGCGCCGTCGCTGGCGGTATCGATGCCGATGCCGTGCGGGCCGGGCCTCGCGATCCCGGTTGCCAGCAGGGTCTGCAGCAGTGCGCTGCGCATCAGGGTCGCCCGCGTCTCCACGCCGGTCGCATTGATCAGGTAGTCCACGTCAAGCCGCAGCGTCCCGCCATCCGCAAGCGCCGCGTCGACGCGGATCCGGTCCACGTCCGCCAACACGCCCACCAACCGCCCGCGATGGACCTGCAGCTGGCCATGGGTGAGCAGCCCGCCGATTGTGGCGTGCACGTCCGGCGCCACCCGATGCCGGTGCACATCCCAGTGGCGGACGGCATGGCGCAGAAACCGGCGCTGGTCGTCAAACGACAGGGTCTGCCACAGGGTCTGCACGCAGGGGCGGATGCGGTCGATCACCCCTTGCCAGGCCTCGCCCTGGGCCAGCGCGGCCTTCGCGTGTCGGCGCAGCAGCTGCAGTCGCCGACGCAGCGACACCGTGAACAGCTCAGCGGGATCAAATGCCGCGGCGGTATGGGAGTGCGCATGTGGCAGCGGCAGCAGTGCGTGCCGCGAGAGCAGATGAAGGCTGCCGCGATGGCCGTTGGCCTGCAGCGACAACACCGCGTCGACCATGCTCAAGCCGGTGCCGATGATCGCGATGTCGCCGTCTGGCGGCAGCCGCGCGATGGCGTCGTACTGCCAGGCGTCCAGACACCGCGCCGGCGACAGGGATTCGACGCCGAGCGCCGGCAGCGGACGCAGGCTGTTGCCGATCGCGAGCGCGACGCCGTTTGCGCGAACGAACACGCCCGAGGCCAGCGTGACCTGCCAGGCGTCTCCCGCTCGCACGATCGCGGCGGCGCGCTCACGCACCACGTCCAGTCGCGCGGGACTCGCCGCCTCGGCGCGGCGCAGACGCTCACGCAGGTACTGGGCGAAATGACGGCGCTGCGCGTACTGCACGCCCAGCACGGCCGCCGGCAGGTTGTCGGGGTTGTGGTGCTGCTGCATGAACTCGAGGAAATCGTCGGGCCGGTCGACGAATGCGCTCATGCGCCGCACCGGCACGTTGAGGCGGTGCTCCGGCGCCCGCGTCGCATAGGCAATGCCTTCGCCGAGCTTCGCCGAAGGCTCGACGATCATGATCCGCAGGGCGGTCTCCGCCAGCCGCAACGCGTGGATGGCCGTCATTACGGCCGTGGCGCCGCCGCCGATGATCACGATATCGGCGCAATCATCGGAAGTTCTCATGCAGCGATTGTAGGCAGAGTCCCGTGATCACCTGAATGGGTGGGCGAAGGACTTGCCACCACGGCGCTCGATGCACCCTGGCACGGCCCGATTCGACGGACTGGCCTGCCGTTGAGCGTCACTGATTGACCGGAAATGTGACGAAATCTGCACTTTCGGTTGTAATTTTGTCAAATTTGCGAAGTCCGCGCAGTTCTGCGGCGAGCAAATGACCTAAATATGTCAGGTGGTTCGCCGCACTTTGCAAAAACAGCATGTCGACAGGGAAGTTGCGGCGAACAAAGCAGGGCATAGCAGCAGGCGGACGGAGTTTCCGTTTTGGCAATGTCCGGGTCGTGGTGGCGAGGGATCGCGCAGCCACGGCCCATCTCTTCGGCTGCGGCCGTGGGTGGAGGCAACGGATGCCGGTCGGAGTAGGGGGACTGGATGTGCATCGTTGGCTGGTGTCCATGGAACCGGGCTTTACACCTCTGATTGCGACACCACTACCGGGGTATTCAATCCAATGTCCAGGATCACCAACAAGCGTCTGCGCCAGACCCTCCTCGCGGCTGCCACGGCTGCCGCCATCTCGTCCGCCGCGTTCGCGCTGCCCGCGTTCGCCGCCGATACGGGGGGCGCCCATCTGGCAACCCTGCAACCCGGCCAGACGGCCGACCGTTTTATCGTCAAGTACCGCGACGGCAGTCCGCCGCAAGCCAATCTGGCACATGTCCAGTCCTCCCTGGACCGCGCGGCAGCGACCACCCGCGCCGGCAACGCGCTCGGCCTGCAGCAGGTACGGCGGATCGCCACCGGCGCCGACGTGGTCCGCACCAGCCGCAAGCTGGACCGCGTGGAGGCCGCCGCGCTGATGCGCCAGATCGCCGCCGACCCGAACGTCGAGTACGTCGAGGTCGATCAACTGCTGCAGACCGCGCTGACGCCCAACGACAGCCTGTACGCCAACAATCAGTGGCACTACTTTGAGGCCGCTGGCGGTATCCGCGCCGACAAGGCGTGGGACGTGAGTACCGGCGGGGGCGTCGTGGTGGCCGTGCTGGATACGGGTATCACCAACCACAGCGATCTCAACGCGAACGTGGTCGCCGGTTACGACATGATTTCCGACACGACCATCGCCGGTGACGGCAACGGCCGTGACAGCGACCCCACCGATCCGGGTGACTACACCAGCGGCCGCAACTCCAGCTGGCATGGCACCCATGTGGCGGGCACCATCGGGGCGGTCACCAACAACAGCAAGGGAGTGGCCGGTGTTGCGTACAACGCGAGGATCCAGCCGGTGCGGGTGCTCGGGCGCGGCGGCGGTTACACCTCCGACATCGCCGACGGCATCATCTGGGCCTCGGGAGGTACCGTCAGCGGTGTGCCCGCCAACGCCAACCCGGCCGAAGTGATCAACATGAGCCTGGGCGGCGGCGGCGCCTGCAGCACCACCACCCAGGCAGCGATCAACGGGGCGGTATCGCGAGGCACCACGGTGGTCGTGGCCGCCGGCAACAGCAATGCCGACACCTCCGGCTTCAACCCGGCCAACTGCAGCAATGTGATCGCGGTGGCCTCCACCACCCGCACCGGCGCGCGTTCCAGTTTCTCCAACTACGGTTCGCTGATCGACGTCGCCGCGCCAGGCAGCGATATTGCCTCCACGGTCAATACGGGTACCCAGGGTCCGTCGACGGAAGGCTATGCGCTGATGTCGGGCACCTCGATGGCCGCGCCGCACGTCGCCGGCGTGGTGGCCCTGATGCAGTCCGCGGCCGCCGCCAACGGCGGGGTCAAGTCGCCGGCGCAGATCGAGTCGGCCCTGAAGTCGACCCTGCGGGCGTTCCCGGTCAGCATCGACAAGGCGATCGGCAGCGGCATCGTTGATGCCAAGGCGGCTGTCGATGCGATGACCGGTGGCGGGACTCCGCCGCCTACCGGAGGCACCCTGACCAAGGGCGTGGCAGTGACCGGACTGTCGGCGAGCACCGGCGATGCGGTGGTCTACACCTTCGCGGTGCCGGCCGGCGCGACCAACCTGAGCTTCAACATGTCCGGCGGCAGCGGTGACGCGGACCTGTACGTCAAACAGGGCAGCGCGCCGACCGACAGCTCTTACGACTGCCGCCCATGGAAGTCCGGCAATACCGAAACCTGCACCTTCGCCAGCCCGGTGGCAGGCACTTACCATGTGCGGGTGAAGGCCTATAGCGCGTTCAGCGGCGTCAGCCTGGTGGCCAACTACGACACCGGCGGCGGCGGCGCGCAGACCTACAGCAACACCGCCAGCTACGCGATTCCCAGCCCCGGCTCGATCGACAGCCCGATCACCGTCAGCGGCCGCAGTGGCAATGGCCTGACCGCGACCAAAGTGACCATGGACATCCGCCACACCTACCGCGGTGATCTGCAGATCGACCTGGTGGCGCCGGACAACAGCATCTACCGGATCAAGAGCTCCAGCGGCAGTGACAGCGCCGACAACGTGATCGGCAGCTTCAACGTCAATCTGTCCAGTGAGGCCAAGAACGGCACCTGGAAGCTGCGGGTGCGCGACATGTGGTCCGGCGACACCGGTTCGATCACGTCGTGGAGCATGGAGTTCTGATCCGCGCCTGACATCCGGCGACAAAAAGAAACCCGCCAATTGGCGGGTTTCTTTTTGCAAGGAACTGCCGGTCGAGCAAGCGGGACGCCTACTTGATCTTGCCTTCCTTGTACATCACGTGCTTGCGAACGACGGGATCGTACTTCTTCATCTCCATCTTGTTCGGCGTGTTCTTCTTGTTCTTGTCGGTCGTGTAGAAGTGACCGGTGTTGGCCGAAGAGATCATGCGGATTTTGTCGCGCTTGGAAGCCATGGTTCAGTCCTCCTCAGACCTTTTCGCCGCGTGCGCGGAGATCGGCCAGAATGGAATCGATCCCGTTCTTGTCGATGGTGCGCATCGCGTTGGCGGAAACACGGAGCTTCACCCAGCGGTTTTCACTGGCAACCCAGAAACGGCGCTCGTGAAGGTTGGGCATGAAGCGACGACGGGTTTTGTTCATGGCGTGCGAGACGTTGTTGCCAGTCGTCGTTCGCTTGCCGGTTACTTGGCATACACGGGACATACGCACCTCGAAAGGATGTTGATGCTTCCCTTGGCCAGGGAGGCGGCGGCCCCGCCGGATCCACGGCGTGTGGTCGGCATGCGATACGGGTGGTCGACCGCCCAAAGGCGGACGCTGGAACCGGCAGACCGGAATCGCGCTTCCGGTGACTGCCTTGCACGCCTCACGGGCAAGCAGGACACAGCGAGCCGGGCATTATGCGGCAACCCGAACGCCGGAGCAAGTTGGCGCCTGCCGGGTGTCCCGGACGCGGTCAGCCATCCGCGACGTCCTTTTCCGCCGCCGCATCCGCGATGAATGCGCGCACCTGGGACTCCAGCACCGGCAGCGGCACCGAGCCCAGCGCCAGCACCATGTCGTGGAAGGCCTTGATATCAAACCTGTCCCCCAGTTCGCGCTCCGCCTCGCCGCGCAGACGCACGATCGCCAGTTCACCGAGCTTGTAGCTCAGCGCCTGCCCCGGCCAGGAAATATAGCGGTCGACCTCGGTGGTGACCTCGTGCTCGCTCAGCGCGGTGCGTTCGCGCAGGTAGGCCAGCGCCTGCTCCCGGCTCCAGCCCTGCGCGTGCACGCCGGTGTCGATCACCAGTCGCGCCGCCCGCCACATCTCGTAGGTCAGCCGACCGAAGTGCTCGTAGGGCGTCTGATAGATGCCCATCTCCTCGCCAAGTTTTTCCACGTACAGGCCCCAGCCTTCGCCGTAGGCGGAGATGTACGTCCCGCGGCGGAAGTCCGGCAGCGCGTCCTGCTCGGCCGCCAGAGCGCCCTGCATCGCATGCCCTGGCGCGGCCTCGTGCAGGGTCAGCGCGGGCAGGTTGTACAGCGCACGCGAGGGCAGGTCGTAGGTGTTGACCCAGTAGGTGCCGTTGCCGCCGCGGCCGCTGGTCCAGAACGGAGCGATGTCATCGGGCACTGGAACGATGGTGAAGCGGCCACGGGGCAACGTGCCGACAAACTTGCCCAGCTCGCCATCGATGCGCTTGGCGATCCAGGCCGCCCGGCTCAGCAACTCCTCGGGAGTCTTGGCGTAGAACTGCGGATCGGTGCGCAGGAACAGCAGGAACTCGGCAAAACTGCCTTTGAAACCGACCTCCTTGATGATGGTGTTCATCTGCGCCTGGATGCGGTCGACTTCATCCAGACCGATGCGGTGGATCTGCGCCGGCGTGAGATCCAGCGTGGTGTATTCACGGATCTGCTGGCGATAGAACGCCTCGCCGTCGGGCAGCTCCGATGCACCCAGGGTGGCCCGCGCGCCGGGCACGTACTCGTTGCGGAAAAAGCCGAGCAGCTCGCGATAGGCGGGGATCACGCCATCAGCGATGGCTTTGCGCGCGGCGGCGCGCAGGGCCGCCTGCTCGGTCGCGGGGATGCTGGCGGGAAGCTTGCGCAACGGATCGTAGAACGCCGACTGTTCGGGATCCTCCAGATCGGCGACCGCGGCGATGGCAACATCGCGTCCGTCCAATACCGCGCGCGGCACGGTGAATCCACGCTGCAACCCGACCCGCATGTTGGTGACGTGCTGGTCAAAATAGCGCGGCACGTCCGCCAGTCGGGCGATGTAGCTGCGGTAATCGGCGACCGTGCGCAGCGGGCGGCGGGTCATGAAGCCCAGATTCGACCAGAACGAGGAGTCCGAATTGAACGGCATCTCATAGCTGCGAAACCGCACCTGGGCGGCAAGGTTTTCCACCTGCGGCCGGTAGATCGCCAGATTGACCCGGTTCTCGGCCGACAATTGCGTGGCATCGATGGCGTCCAGCTCCCTCAGCACGCCGTCCCAGACTTTCAGCCGCGCGGCTTGGCTGGCGGCATCCACCGAGGCCAGGCGCGCGGGCGCTTCCGCGCTGTCGCCGTCCTCATCCGAACCCCCACCGTTCTGCACTTTGCGCCATGCCCACTCGCGCTCGTGGATGGCCTGGAATTGCGCATCGGCGGCGGACGGCGCCACGGCGGCGGCCTGCGCACATGGCGTGGTGTCGGCAGGCGCCGCCGTCGCGGGCATGCCGGCAAGCGCGAGATGGGCGCCCAGCAGGGCGGACACCAGACAGGGGGGCAGGGTCAGGTTCTTCAAGGCATTCACACACGGTCGGGTCGAACCCGATCTTCGCATCCCGCGGCGTGCGATCCCATCGGCCGAAAGTAGCGGGCGGCGGCGGCAGGTGACCCGGCCCGCCGCCGCGGCTCCCTCAGGACTCGGGGGAGCGGAGCTTGTCGAGCACGCCGTCCAGCGAATCCAGGTCGCTGTAGTGAATCACCAGCCGGCCCTTGCCCCCGCGGCCGTGCAGGACGTTGACGCGGGTGTTGAGCGACTCCGACAGCTCGCGCTCGAGGCTGGCGATGTCGGCGTGGGGACGTGGCTTGACCGGTTTGGCGCGCGCGCTGGCGGGGACCTTGCCAAGCGCGAACTGCTGGGCGCGGTGCTCCACCTCGCGCACCGACCACCCGTTCTCGGCAGCGTCGCTGGCGAGCTTGCTGGCCAGATCCGGCGCGAGGGTGAGCAGGGCGCGCGCGTGGCCCATCTCCAGTCGCCGGGCTTCCAGCAGGGCGCGGATCGCCGGGGGCAGCTCCAGCAGGCGCAGCAGGTTGGAGACCGCCGCCCGCGATCGCCCTACTGCCGCCGCCGCCTGGGCGTGGGTGAGATCGAACTCGTTGATCAGGCGCTGCAGCGCGGACGCCTCTTCCAGCGGATTGAGGTCTTCGCGCTGGATGTTCTCGATCAGCGCCATGGCGATCACGGTGCGGTCGTCCACGTCGCGGACAACCACCGGAATCTCGGTCAGGCCTGCACGTTGCGAAGCGCGCCAGCGGCGTTCCCCGGCGATGATTTCGTAGGTCTTGCCGCCGTGCTCGCGCGATTCGCGCACGACGATCGGCTGGATCACGCCCTGGGCGCGAATCGACTCGGCCAACTCTTCCAGTTTTTCATCGTCCCAGTGCTTGCGCGGCTGGTACTTCCCCGGTGCCAGGGCGTCGACCGGCAGGTGACGCAGCGTGTCACCGGCGATGGCCTCCAGCACCGGCACCTCCGCTTTCGGACCCAGCAAGGCTTCCAGCCCGCGACCCAGGCCGCGCTTCTTGCCGGCGGAGCGGGCCGCCGGCGGAGCGGCGGTGTCGCCCTTTGCAGCATTCATGCAGTGGTCTCCGGGGTGGGGGGCAAGGAAGCAGGACGCGCACGTTTTGCAGCCTGGTCACGCTCACGCTGACGCCGCAGGACCTCGCCGGCGAGGCCGAGGTACGCGATGCCACCGCGGCTGCCGCGGTCGTAGCCGACGATGCTCTGGCCGTGGCTGGGCGCCTCGGCCAGGCGCACGTTGCGCGGCACGATGGTGCGGAACACCTGATCGCCGAAGTGCGAGGTCAGTTCCGCCGACACCGCGTTGGCGAGGTTGTTGCGGATGTCGAACATCGTGCGCAGCACGCCCTCGATCTCCAGCGTCGGATTGAGGTTTTCGCGGATGGCCGCAATGGTGTCCAGCAGCGCGCTGATGCCTTCCAGCGCGTAGTACTCGCACTGCATCGGCACGATCACCGAATCCGCCGCGGTCAGCGCGTTGAGGGTAAGCAGCGACAGCGCCGGCGGACAGTCAATCAGGATGAAGTCGTAGTCCGCCACCACCGGCGCGAGCACGTGCTTGAGTTGTTGCTCGCGGGCGTCGACCGACATCAGCCGCAACTCGGCGGCGGTCAGGTCGATGTTGCCGGGCAGCAGGTCGAAATCCTCCTGGGTGCGCACGATCGCGTCGGTGATGGCGTGCTCGCCCAGCAGCACCTCGCAGATCGAACTGTCCAGCTCGCGCTTGTTGACGCCGCTGCCGGTGGTGGCGTTGCCCTGCGGGTCCAGATCGATCAGCAGCACCTTCTTCGGCGTGCGCGCCAGCGCCGCGGCCAGGTTGACGGCCGTGGTGGTCTTGCCAACCCCGCCTTTCTGGTTGGTGACGGCGATGATGCGGGCCATGCGGCTCGTCCCCTGGGTCACGATTGCGGATATCCCGATTGCGAAGTGTGCGGCGAGGGACGGCGCGGCGCCCCGTGGAACTGGGGATTATGCCCGCCGCGGCGGTTGCCTGCCGAGCGCCCGCGCACAGCCCTTTCAGTCCGGCAGGCTGCGCTGGACGA
>JBDSPO010000234.1:0-6489 GCA_039930265.1 Lysobacter sp.
CTGGGGATGCCGGCAGCGGAGTTCCTGCGCGACTACTGGCAGAAGCACCCGCTGCTGATCCGCAACGCGTTCCCCGACTTTGAAGCGCCGATGCAGGCCGATGATCTGGCCGGTCTGGCCTGCGAGGAAGGTGCGCTGTCACGCCTGATCCGTTACGAGCGCGCCACCGACCAGTGGAGCGTCAGTCACGGCCCGTTTCCCGAGGATCTCTTCCCGCAACTCCCGACCGCGGACTGGACCCTGCTGGTGCAGGACGTGGACAAATGGGATGTCGACGTTGCGGCGATGATCGGCCACTTCGGGTTCCTGCCGCGCTGGAGGATGGATGACGTCATGGTGTCCTTCGCCGCGCCCGGCGGGTCGGTCGGCGCGCACGTCGACCAGTACGACGTGTTCCTGTTGCAGGGGGTGGGTCATCGCCGCTGGAAGATCGATGCGGGCACGCATCCCGCCATCGCCTACCGCGAGGACGTGGAGCTGCGGTTGTTGCGCGAATTCCATCCTACCCATGACTGGGTGCTCGGCCCGGGCGACATGCTGTACCTGCCGCCGGGCGTGCCGCACCACGGGGTGGCCGAGGACGCCTGCCTGACGTTCTCGTTCGGCATGCGGGCGCCTTCGGCGGCAGAGCTGCTGGGCGACCTGGTCGATACCCTCACCGAATCGGCAGACGAGTCGTTGCGCTATCTGGACCCCGACCTGGTACCACCCACCGACCCGGCCGAGATCGACGCCGATGCGATGGTGCGGGTCGTGCGCGCGCTGGAGCAGTTGCGGAGCGATCAGCCCGAGCCGATGGCCGAATGGTTCGGCAACTTCATCACCCGCTACCGCAATGCCGTCGACGTCATCCCCGCGCAGCTGGACGAGGGGGAATACCCCCGCTCGCGCATCGAGATCGAATGGGACCTGCAGCACGGCGGCAGCCTGCATCGGCATCCGTATTCGCGCATGGCGTGGCGGCGGTCGGGCACAGCGGCGGTGTTGCATGCCAACGGCGAGAGTCACGCCCTGTGCGTGACGGACGCGAGCACCCTGGCCAATGCCGGCATCGTGGACGGTCCGACCTATGCCGCGCTGTCCGAGCCGGGCCGGGACTGCCTGATCGCGCTGATGGACGCCGGGCATTACCACCTTGTCATGGAGGATGAGGACGAATGACCGCGCCCGCGCCCGGGTTCCGGGTGGAGCGGATCGACTACGAGAGTGGTCTGCCGGACCTTCGCACAGTGCGCGAGACGGTGTTCGTGCAGGAGCAAAAGGTACCGCTGGCGCTGGAGTGGGACGCGCTGGACCCGCTGTCTCACCACGTGATCGCGCGCGACCTGGACGGATGCCCGATCGGCACCGGACGCCTGACGCCTGAGCGCCACCTCGGCCGGATGGCAGTGCTCCGGTCTTGGCGCGGCCGCGGCGTCGGCGACGCCCTCTTACGCACGCTGTTGGCCCAAGCGGCGGCCCTGGGGTGGCCCATGCTGGCGTTGCATGCGCAGATCCACGCGATCGCGTTTTATGCACGCCATGGCTTCTTGCCGACAGGTCACCGGTTCGAGGAAGCCGGCATCGAACACCAGGCGATGGAACTGCGGATCGGCGCCATCAATCCGGTGGGCGATCGGGGAGCGGCCATCGCCGCGGCCATCGGGGTGATCGGCGGTGCGCGGCGGCGGCTGATCATCCACAGCCGCGACCTCGACCCGGGGGTGCTTGACGCGCCGATGGTCAGCGAGACGCTGCGGCGGTTCGCCGTCGGCAAGGGTGAGATCCGGATCCTGCTGCATGACCCGGGCGCTCCGCAGCGCAACGCGAGTCCGCTGATCGCACTGCACCAGCGGCTGCCGAGCGTGATCGCGTTCCGCGCCGTGGAGGAGCCTTCCGACCTCGCCTATCCATCGGCATATCTGGCCAATGACCGCGGCGGCTACTACTTTCGTCCCATGGCAGGACGCTTCGAGGGCGACTCACGGCTGGACGATCCGGGTCGCGCGCGGCAGCTTGCAAACGCCTTCGAGCCTGTCTGGGAGCGGGCTCGAGCGTGCAGCGAGTTCCGCGCTCTGGGCATCTGACGAGCCACACCCGAATATGAACAGGGATACAACCCCGGCGGAAAGCCCGCGCCGTTCCCGCGGCAATGTGCGCGCTGGGGCCTGCCCCGACCTGCCCGAACGGCTACAATCGACGAGTCTCGCGCGCCGGATCCGGCATTTTCGCCTTTCCGGCTTACCCCCTTCCCTCTTTCGAGTTTAGCGACGCCACCGTGGCCAATCTCCTGAAGCAGTTTTCGCAGTCATCGCAGCTGGGTTCCAGCGGCGCCTATATCGAAGACCTGTACGAGCAGTACCTGGTCTCCCCCGAAAGCGTCGGGGTCGAATGGAAAACCTATTTCGACGGTTTCCGCGGCAGGGAGGCGGGCGACGTCCCGCACTCGGCCGTCATCGACACCATCATTGAAGCCGCGCGCCATGCCGGCAAACCGTCCGATCAGGGCAACGCGGACGAGCGCGAGCGCTTCGTGGGCAAGCTCATCACCGCCTATCGATCGCGCGGCCATCTGGGCGCGGACATCGACCCGCTCGGTCTGATCGAGAAGCCGGAAGCGCCGGACCTTGAACTGGACTTCCACGGTCTGTCCAAGGCGGACCTTGGCGACGAGTTCAGTACCGGCGGGGTCGCCGGCATGGACCGGATGAACCTGGGAAAACTGTTTGACCTGCTCAAGGCCACCTATGCCGGCCCGATCGGTGCGGAGTTCATGCACATCGCCGATGCGCCGCAGCGCCGTTGGCTGTATGAGCGCATGGAAAAGGCCGCCGGCCAGTACGGTGTCAGCAAAGACGACAAGCGCCGGATCCTGGATCGCCTGACCGCGGCCGAAGGTCTGGAGCGCTACCTGCACACCAAGTACGTGGGTCAGAAGCGGTTCTCGCTGGAAGGCGGGGATGCACTGATCCCGTTGATGGACACCACCATCCGCCGCGCCGGCGAGCAGGGTGCGAAGGACGTGGTCATCGGCATGGCCCACCGCGGTCGGCTGAACGTGCTGGTCAACACCCTGGGCAAGTCGCCACGCAAGCTGTTTGACGAGTTCGAAGGCAAGTTCGACCTCAACGAGTTGGCCCACGCCGGTGACGTGAAATACCACATGGGTTTCAGTGCGGACGTGGCCACACCCGGCGGTCCGGTCCACCTGGCGCTGGCGTTCAACCCCTCACATCTGGAGATCGTCAATCCGGTGGTGGCCGGTTCTGTGCGCTCGCGCCAGACCCGCCGTGGCGGGGATGACAGCCGCAAGCAGGTGATCCCGATCCAGATCCACGGCGACGCCGCGTTCGCGGGCCAGGGCGTGGTGATGGAGCTGTTCCAGATGTCGCAGGCGCGTGGTTTCCGCGTCGGCGGCACGGTCCACATCGTGGTCAACAATCAGGTCGGTTTCACCACCAGCGCCGGTGAGGACGCCCGTTCGACCCTGTACTGCACCGACGTGGCCAAAATGGTCGATGCACCGATCCTGCACGTCAACGGCGACAACCCAGAAGCGGTCGCGTTCTGTGCCGAGCTGGCGCTGGACTTCCGCAACACCTTCGGCAAGGACGTGGTCATCGACCTGGTCTGCTACCGCCGTCACGGCCACAACGAGGCCGACGAGCCGGCCGCGACCCAGCCGGTGATGTATCAGGTGATCCGCAAGCACAAGACCACGCGTGAGCTGTACGCGGACAAGCTGATCGCAGAGGGCACGCTGACCGCGGACGAGGCCAAGGCCGTGGTCGACAGCTACCGCGACAAGCTGGACGCCGGCGAAGTGACCACCGAGCTGGTGTCGGTTACGCCCGACGAGTTCACGGTCGACTGGAACAAATTCCTCAAGGGCAAGTTGTCGGACGTGGTGGATACCCGCTTCGACGCCGACAAGCTCAAGGCGCTGGCCGACCGCATCAACGCCGTTCCCGATGCGATCAAGCTGCACCCGCGGGTGGAGAAGATCTACGAGGACCGGCGCAAGATGGCCGCGGGCGATCAGGCCGGCGACTGGGGGTTTGCCGAAAACCTCGCCTACGCCACCCTGCTGACCGAGGGCTACAAGCTGCGTCTGGTCGGCCAGGATTGCGGTCGCGGAACGTTCTTCCACCGCCACGCGATCCTGCACGAGCAGACCAACAACGAGTACTACCTCCCCCTGCGTGAGCTGGTGAAGGACCCGATCGACGTGGAGATCATCGACTCGCTGCTGAGCGAGGAAGCGGTGATGGCCTTCGAGTACGGCCATGCCACGGCGGATCCGGACACCTTGGCGATCTGGGAAGCGCAGTTTGGCGACTTCGCCAACGGCGCCCAGGTGGTGATTGACCAGTTCCTGTCCTCCGGTGAGGCCAAGTGGGGCCGGCTGTGTGGTCTGGCCCTGTTCCTTCCCCACGGGTATGAGGGCCAGGGTCCGGAGCACAGCTCGGCGCGCCTTGAGCGGTTCCTGCAGCTGTGTGCGCTGGACAACATGATGGTCTGCACGCCGACGACGCCGGCGCAGGCCTATCACATGATCCGTCGCCAGATGCGCATGCAGACGCGCAAGCCGCTGGTCGTCATGACGCCCAAGTCGCTGCTGCGCCACAAGCTTGCGGTCTCCTCGCTGGACGAGCTCGCACAGGGTGGTTTCCAGACCCTGATCCCGGATGCCAAGGCCGACCCGACGAAGGTCAAGCGGATCGTGGTCTGCGGCGGCAAGGTCTATTACGACCTGCTGGAGGACATGATCAAGCGCGGGGCCGACGACGTCGCACTCATCCGTGTGGAGCAGCTGTATCCGTTCCCGCGCGAGGCGCTGGTCGCGGAACTCAAGCGTTATCCTTCGGTCAACGACGTGGTGTGGTGTCAGGAAGAGCCGCAGAATCAGGGTGCGTGGTACCAGATCCGCCACCACCTCGACTTCTGCGTCGCCTCGCGCCAGGCGTTGCACTACGCCGGCCGTCCCAGCTCGCCGTCCCCGGCGGTCGGGCACACGTCGGACCACGTCCGTGAGCAGACCCAGCTGGTCGCCGATGCACTGGTGAACCCGCTGCTGGACAAGCCTGCGGACGAGTGATGGCGGCAGGCCGGCCCGGAGCGTTCCGGGTCGGTCTGGCATCGGTCTGTCCATGCTCGGCGTGTCAGTACCACCCGCGATCCGTCGCCTTTGGCGATACCACTGATCGTCCACCCCTATTCGCCCCACTCCACAAGTTACCCAGGATATTTTTCCCATGAGCACCGAGATCAAAGTTCCGGTTCTGCCCGAATCCGTCTCCGACGCCACCATCGCCACGTGGCACAAGAAGCCCGGCGACACCGTCAAACGCGATGAGAACCTGGTCGACCTGGAAACCGACAAGGTCGTCCTGGAAGTCCCCTCGCCGGTGGATGGCGTGCTCAAGGAAATCAAGTTCGAGACCGGTGCGACCGTCACCAGCGAGCAGCTGCTGGCCATCGTTGAGGAAGGCGCCGCCGCTGCGCCGGAAACGAAGGCCGACAAGGCGATTGACGCCAAGAACGATGCCGCTGCCACCGATGTGGCCCAGCCGGTTCAGCCCAAGGCTGCCGCCTCCGCGAGCGCGCCTGCGGGCGCGACCGCCCAGCTGCCCCCCGGCGCGCGCTTCACCGCCCAGAAGGACGGCATCGACCCGGCCAATGTGGATGGCACCGGTCGTCGCGGCGCGGTGACCAAGGAAGACCTGGTCAACTACGCCCGCAATGCCGGTGTCGGCAAGGCCGGCGGCGCCCGCCCGGAAGAGCGCGTGCCGATGACCCGCATGCGCCAGCGCATCGCCGAGCGTCTGATGGAGTCGAAGAACTCCACCGCCATGCTGACCTCCTCCAACGAGGTCAACATGTCGGCCGTCATGGCCATGCGCAAGTCGCAGGGCGAAGCGTTCCAGAAGGCCTATGGCATCAAGCTGGGCTTCATGAGCTTCTTCGTAAAGGCCTGCGCCAACGCGCTGCAGCGCTATCCGCTGGTCAACGCCTCGATCGACGACAAGGACGTGGTCTACCACGGCTATTCGGACATCTCGATCGCCGTGTCGACCGACAAGGGCCTGGTCACACCGGTGCTGCGCAATGCCGAGTCGATGGGTTTCGCGGACGTGGAGCAGGCGATTGACGGTTACGCCCGTGCGGCACGCGAAGGTGGCCTGAAGCTGGAAGATCTGCAGGGCGGCACCTTTACGATCACCAACGGCGGCACCTTCGGCTCGCTGTTCTCCACCCCGATCATCAACCCGCCGCAGAGCGCCATCCTGGGTATGCACGCCATCAAGGAGCGCGCGATCGTCGAGAATGGCCAGGTCATCGCCGCGCCGATGATGTACATCGCGCTGAGCTACGACCACCGAATCATCGACGGCAAGGACGCGGTGTTGTTCCTGGTGGACATCAAAAACCAGCTCGAGAACCCGCACCGCATGCTGCTGGGCATGTGATCCCACGCGATCACTCCCACCCGGAGCCCCACGCCGACCG
>JBDSPO010000235.1:0-10818 GCA_039930265.1 Lysobacter sp.
ACGCCCGCAACAGGAAGGTCACCGGGCCATCATTGGCCAGGCTGACTACCATATGGGCACCAAAGCGCCCGGTTTCCACCCCTGCGGGCAGCAAACCGCGGCACGACTGCAGCAAGTGGTTGAACACCGGTTCAGCCTGTTCAGGTAGTGCGGCGGTGCTGAAGCCCGGGCGCATGCCGCTGGAGGTGTCCGCAACCAGGGTGAACTGGCTGATCAACAGCAGTTGGCCGCCGCTGTCGGCCACACTCAGATTCATCCGCCCGTCGCCATCGGCAAACACCCGGTAGCCGAGCAGGCGACGGGTCATGCGCGCGACCTGGGCATCGCCATCGCCGGGCTCCACGCCGACCAAGGCCAGCAGGCCCGGGCCGATTTCGCCCAGGAGCTCCTCGCCGACGCGCACGCTGGCGTGGTTGACACGCTGGATGAGGGCAAGCATCGGCGCAGGTTAGCCGACCGCCTCCCGGCGCGCCACGCTGGCGAAGTCGGTCGATGCGACGGCTACACTGCCGAACATGAACCGCCACCTCGCCCACGCCCTGTACGCCGTCGCCGCACTGGTGGCACGGCTGCCCTGGCGCTGGCTGTATCGCCTCGGCGACCTGCTCGCCCGCATCGCGCTGCGCCCTGCCAGCCGCGAGAGCCGGGTCACCGCCTGCAACCTCGCCATCGCCTACCCGCACATGCATCCCGCGCAGCGCGATGAGCTGCGCCAGGGCGTGCTGCGCACCACCGCCCGTCAGCTGATGGAAACCCTGCGACTGTGGACCCGTCCGCACGCGGGCAACATGGCGCTGATCCGCGAGCAGCACGGCACTGAATTGCTGGATGCGGCGATTGCCGCCGGTCGCGGGGTGATCATCGCCGCGCCGCACTACGGCAACTGGGAGCTGTTGAACCAGTGGCTGGCCCTGCGTACACCGCTGGCGATCCTGTACGCGCCGCCGGACTCCGCGGTCGGTGAGGCCTTCCTCAATCGCGTCCGCGCCGACGACGGGGACGGCGGCGGCCAGCCGCCGCGGGTCACCCAGATCCGCGCCGAGGCCGCCGGCGTTCGCCAGATGTTCAAGCAACTGGCCGGCGGCGGCGTGCTCGGCATCCTGCCCGACCAGCAGCCGCGGCAGGGGGACGGCGCGTTCGGGCCGTTTTTTGGCACGCAGGCGTTGACCATGACCCTGCTCGGACGTCTGGCCGCACGCAGCGGCGCGCCCGTGCTCATGGCCTATTGCGAGCGCATCGACAGTCGCGACAGCGGTCCGGGCTTCGCCCTGCACATCGAGGCGACCAGCGCGGCGGTCGCGGACGCGGACCCGGCGGTCGCGGTGACGGCCTTGAACGCCGCGGTTGAGCGCATCGCCCGCCGCGATCCGGCGCAGTACCAGTGGACCTACAAACGCTACTCGCTGCGCCCGCCGGGCAGCGGTGAAGACAACCCCTACTGGCCGCAGTGCTACTGAGCGCGGCGCCGAGGAATCCCGCATGACCCAAGCCTTGCCTGAGCCCCTCTGGACGGAGCAGACCATCGAACCGTACCTGGACTGGCAACCCCTGCCGGATCGTGCCCGCCTGTTGTTCCTGCTCGGCCGTGCCCCGTGGCTCGCCCTCTCGGGTGGCGTCGCCGGCGCGGCGCTGGCGAATCTCGGCGCCGCCCTGCTCAACGTGGATCGGCAGGCCCAGTGGTCGGTGGTGGCCACGGCGGTGACCCTGGGCGTGCTGGTCGGCGCCGTGCTCGGCTTCTGGCTGGGCTTCAAGCAATACCGCCACACGTACTGGCGCCTGGACGCGGAGGGAATGGCGCTGCGACGGGGTCGCATGTGGATGCGCGAGACCCGCGTCCCGATCACCCGCGTGCAGCATCTGGATCTCAAGCGCGGGCCGTTGCAGCGCCGCCGCAGTCTGGCGACGTTGATCGTGCACACCGCGGGCACCCGCCACAGTGCCGTGACCGTGCCCAATATCGATCTTGCCGACGCGGAGTATCTGCGCGACCGCTTGGGCCGCCAGCTCGATCTCGACGATGACGACTGAGCCCGCCGCGCCGGCGCAGGCCGAGCACCGGCTGCACCCGATGTCATGGCTGTTTGTGCTGGTGGCGCAGCTGAAGCAGTTCATCGTGCCGCTGATTGCGCTGTTCGTGTTCGGCCGCCGCGACGACAGCGGGCTGTGGCCGCTGATCGGCGTGGCCGTGCTGGCGATCGGTTCGCTGTGGCAGTACTTCACCTACCGCTACGGCGTGGCCGCCGACGCCCTGGTGGTGCGCAGCGGTCTGCTGGAACGCAGCCTGCGGGTGATTCCCTTTGCGCGCATCCACAACGTGGCGGTCGAGCAATCGGTGCTCCACCGCCTCTTCGGCGTGGCCGAAGTGCGACTGGAATCGGCCGGGGGCAGCAAGCCCGAGGCGACCATGCGGGTGCTGACGCTGGCCGATGCGCTGGAGCTGGAAAGCCTGGTGCGACGACGGGGAAAGGTCGTGGTTGTCCCAGCGTCAGCCGGGGAGGGTGCTGCGGTGGACGCGACGGGAGCGGCAAACACCTTGGGGGCGCCGGCTCCCGAACCCCTGCTGCGGATGGGCGCCCTGGATCTGGTGCGGCTGGGCATTGTGTCCAACCGCGGACTGATCCTGGTGGGCGCCGGCGTGGCCGCCGTCTCGCAGACCGGCTCCCGCGTGTGGCCCCGGATGTTCGATCAATTGGACGGCAGATGGCAGACCTGGAACGGCGCCAGCCAATGGCAGGTCTGGCAACTTGCGCTCGGCGCGATGGCGATGTTGTCCGCCGTCCTGGTGGCCCTGCGCCTGCTGTCACTGCTGCTGGCGGTCCTCCAGTACCACGGCTTCGAATTGCGCAAGGACGGTCGTCGCCTGACCGTGGAACGCGGTCTGCTGACGCGCTGGCGAACCAGCGCTTCACGACGCCGGATCCAGGCGTGGACCCTCAGCGAAGGCGTGCTGCACCGGCTGCTGAAGCAGCGCACGCTGGAGGTCGACACCGCGGCCCGCCAGCAGGAAGGCCAGACCCGCGCATTGCATGAGCTGGCGCCCATCGCGCCGCGGGAAACCTGCGACCGGCTGATCGCGCAGCTGCTCCCGCAGGCCGATTGGGATGCGATCGACTGGCAGTCGCTGCCGATGCGCGGGTGGTGGCGGCGGATGCTGTCCACCCTGCCCTGGATCGTGCTGCTCACGGGCGCGCTCTGCCTGCGCTTCGGCGCCTTGGGCCTGTTGCTGGCACTGGTCTGGCTGCCGTGGGCCGCCGTGCAGGCGCGCGCGGAAGCGCAGCGCGCCGCGTGGGCGCTGGGCGCGGAACTGGTCGCCGTGCGCGAGGGCTGGTGGCAGCGCTACTGGCGCTTTGCCGAGATCGACAAACTGCAGGCGCTGCAGCTCAAACGCTCGCCGCTGGACCGGCACTTCGACACCGCGACGCTGTCGCTGGACACCGCCGGAGCCGGTGCGCGCTCGCCGAAGCTGCGTGTGCGCTATCTGCCGCTCGCCGATGCGGAGGCGCTGTATCGCAGCCTCTCATCGGCGCTGGCGGCGCGGGCGTTGCGCTGGTGATCAGCGCGCCCCACGGCCCCAGTAGCCCAGCTCCTGCCGGATCTGCAGTCCGCGGGTGAAGGCACCCAGCGGCTTGCGACCCAACGCGCCCAGCTCGCCGGCCAGCAAGGCCTCGGTGGCTGCCATCACCCGCTGCGAGGAGCGTCCATCGCGGTACGGGTGGATCGCATCGGCGTAGGCCGCGATCGCTTCCTGCAGCGCACCTTCGGGCGCGAAGGCACGCGCGAGCATCGCCGGCAGCGCGGCAGGATCGTCGAAATCGATCATGTGCGGCTTCGGCGCGCGGTTGCGGAAGGTGACCACCGGCTTGCGCTGGACCACGAACTCGCTGACCACCGACGTGGTGTCGGCGACCAGCACGTCGGCGGCCCGCTGGGCACTGACCAGTTGCTCGGTCTCCACGAAGCAGGCGTTGGGCCCGACCAGGGCGCGGTAACGGTCGAACCATTCCGGCGCGCACTTGGGATGCAGGGTCAGAATCCAGTAGCGCTCGCCGCGGGCGATGTCGGCGCTGATGGCGGTCAGCAGATGCGGCGCGGCACTCAGGCGCTCGGTGAAGGTCGACGCGAACATCACCACCGGGCGCCCACCCGCCGCCTCGCGCAACTGCCGCGCGAGCGGATCGGGCTCGCCGAACAACGGGTCCAGCTTGGGCCAGCCGGTTTCCACAACCTTGAAGTGGCCCGCCGATGCGGCCAGTTCGCGGAACGGCGCGGTGGTGGCCGGCCCCTGCGTGCAGTACAGATCAAACAGCCCGCGTACCCGGAAGTGGCCGCGCGCCGCATCGCGTTTCTCCACATTGAAACCGTGGAACAGCTGGACCTTGGCGCCGGCCACAAACGGTGGCACCCAGTTGGCGGCACTGAACACCGCGCGCGGCCGCAGCGCGACCGCGGCCCGGACGTCGTCTACCATGCGTACCGGCGCCGGCAATCGGGCCCCCGCCGCGCCGTCGACCAGCCACGCACTCACGCCATGCCCGCCGGCTTGCAGTGCGCGCGCCAGCGGCTGCAGGATGGGCAGCGCGTAGCGCTCGGTCGCGAACAACAGGTATTCCGCCATCAACGCTTCCCCGGTTCCATCACCAGCCAGGCCCGCACCCGCGGCGCCGGCCATTTCGGCCTGCATTATCACGTTCAACGAGGAAGGCCGCATTGGCGACTGTCTCGCCTCGCTGGCGTTCTGCGACGAGATCGTGGTGGTGGATTCCCAGTCGACCGATGCCACCGTGCAGATCGCCGAATCGATGGGGGCGCGGGTCCTGCAGCGAGCGTTCACCGGGTTCCGCAGCCAGAAGCAGTTCGCCATCGAGCACGCCCGGCATGACTGGGTGCTGTGCGTGGACGCCGACGAACGCGTCAGCGATGCCTTGCGCGATGCGATCGGCGCCGCACGCACGCAGGGATTTGATGGTGCAGCGGGCTACCGCTTCGCCCGCCTCGACCACTACTTTGGTCGCTTCCTGCGGCACGGCAACGCGTACCCCGACCGGATCCTGCGGCTGTTTGACCGTCGCCGGGGCGGGTGGCGCGGCACCCGCGAGATCCATGAGGCCGCCAGCGTCGATGGCCCGGTGCTGACCCTTGCCGGCGACCTGATCCACTACCCCTACCGCTCGCTGGAGCAGCAACTGAGCAAGACCCAGCGCTACGCCCGGATGATGGCCGAGCACGATTTCGCGCGCGGCAAGCGCGCGTCGCTGGCCAAACTGGTGCTGTCGCCGGCATGGCGGTTCTGGCGCGGCTATGTGCTGCGTGCCGGATTTCTGGACGGTTGGCACGGGCTGGTGTACGCCTACGTCCGGGCCAACTACGTGCGCCAGAAAACGATGATGTTGTGGCTGCTGCAGAACGGTCAGGCGGTGACCGATACCCCCGTCCATGGCGACGGGTTTGGCCCGGCAGACGCATCCGCACCCACGCAGGCGTCGGCCGCGACAAGCGCCGACACGCGCCATCCCTCCGCTCGCGCGAGCGATCCGCCGCGCGCGGAAGGCTGAGGACCGGCCATGTGCGGTATCGCCGGCGCCTGGACGCCCACCCCGCGTGACAGCGCCGAAGCATTGGCAGCGCTGGGCACCCGGATGGGTGCCGCCATTGCCCATCGCGGCCCGGACGATGCGGGCGTCTGGACCGACCCGGCGTCCGGGCTGGTGCTCTCCCACCGCCGCCTGGCCATCGTCGACCTGAGCCCGGAGGGTCACCAGCCGATGGTCTCGGCCGACACCCGCTGGGTGATCGCCTTCAACGGCGAGATCTACAACCACCGCGAGCTGCGCGGCGAACTGGCGGCGCTCGGCCACCGGTTCCGCGGCCATTCCGATACCGAAGTCCTCCTCGCCGCGATCGCCCAATGGGGCGTGCAGGCAGCCCTGGAGCGCGGCAACGGCATGCTCGCGCTGGCCGCGTGGGACCGGCACGAAAAAGTGCTGTGGCTGGCCCGCGACCGCGTCGGCAAGAAGCCGCTCTACTACGGCTGGACCGATGACGGCAGCTTCGTGTTCGGCAGCGAGCTGTCGGCGCTGCGCGCGCACCCGGCGCTGTCGGGCGAGGTGGATCCGGACGCCCTGGCCCTGCTGCTGCGGCTGGACTACATCCCCGCGCCGCACGCGATCCTGCGCGGCGTGCACAAGCTGGCCGCCGGTCGCCTGCTGCGCCTGGACGCCACCACCGTCCGCGCCGGCAACAGCGGTTTCGACCCGGTCAACCGGCCCGTCAGCTGGTGGAGCAGCCGCGACCGCCAGCATGCCGCGATCCAGCGCGGGTTCGCCGGTGACGAGAATGCGGCGCTGGCCGAGCTGGACGCGCTGCTGCGCGACGCCACCGCGCTGCGCATGGAGGCCGACGTCCCGCTGGGCGCGTTCCTGTCCGGCGGCACCGACTCCTCGCTGGTCACCGCGCTGATGCAGGCGCAATCCAGCCGCCCGGTGCGCAGCTTCTCGATCGGCTTTGACAACGCGGTGCACGACGAGAGCGCCTACGCCGCCGCCGTCGCCCGCCATCTGGGCACCGACCACACCCCGCTGCACGTCGACGGCGCCGCCGCGCTGGAGCTGGTGCCGCAGCTGCCGACCATTTTCGACGAGCCGTTCGCCGACTCCTCCCAGGTACCGACCGCCCTGCTGTGCCGGCTCGCCCGCGAGCACGTCACCGTCGCGCTGTCGGGCGACGGCGGCGACGAGCTGTTCTTCGGCTACGGCCGCTACGCACGCGCGCTGCGCAACGAGCAGCGCCTGTCCCGGCTGCCGCGTCGCCTGCTGGCCCGGCTGGCCGGCGATCCCGGCGAACGCGCGCGGCTGGGCGGGCTGGCGGCGCTCCGCGCGGAACTCGCCGCGGGCGATCTGCAGGGCCTGGCCCGGCAGCGCGTGACGCGCTGGCGTAGGCCCGAGGACGTGGTTATCGGCGCGCGCCGCCTGCCCACCGCCTACGACAACCCCGCCGCGATGCCGGGCATCGGCACCGGCGCGGATGCGCTGATGCAGCTGGATTTTTCGTGCTACCTGGCCGAGGACATCCTCACCAAGGTCGATCGGGCCAGCATGGCGGTCGCATTGGAGACCCGCGCCCCGCTGCTGGACTGGCGCGTCGCCGAGTTCGCCTGGTCGCTGCCGCTGGCGATGAAGTGGAACGACGGCACCCTCAAGCACCTGCCCAAGCGGTTGCTGACGCGCTACCTGCCGCACGAGCTGGTCTATCGACCCAAATCCGGCTTCGGCGCCCCGGTCGGCGACTGGCTGCGCGGGCCGCTGCGCGACTGGGCCGAGGCCCAGCTGGACGAGCGGCGCCTGCGCGAGGAAGGCCACTTTCATCCGGCACCGATCCGCGCCATCTGGCGCGAATTCCTCGGCGGCCAGCGCAAGTGGCACACCCACCTGTGGGGCGTGCTGATGTTTCAGGCGTGGCGCGAAAGCCAGCGATAATCCCTGCAGGCGCGGCACCGAGCGCGACCCCGGAGCGTCTTTGCCGCAGGATGGGGCATCCCTGCGGCCGGGAGCCGCACCCGCTGTGCCACTCTGCGCGCCACCCCTACCTCCGGGATCCGAACCATGCCCCCAGCGATCCGCTTCTCCGTCGTCGTCACCAGCTACAACTACCGCGACTACGTGACCGCCGCGGTGGATGGCGCGCTGGCGCAATCCCACCCGCCGCTGGAGGTGATCGTCGTCGATGACGGCTCCACCGACGGTTCGGCCGAGCTGCTGCGCGAGCGCTATGGCGCGGATCCCCGGGTGAAACTGGTGTGCCAGCCCAATGGCGGGCAACTGGCCGCGTTCAACGCCGGCCTGGCCGAGGTCCGCGGCGAGGTGGTGTGCTTCCTGGATTCGGACGATCACTGGAGCCCGGGCTATCTGGCCAAGCTGGCGCGGGTCTATGCGTCCAGCGACATCGACTTCGTCATTTCCGACCTGCAGGTGTTCGACCAGGAGTCGCGGGTGATCGGTTACGGCAGTGCGCCGGTCGATTTCGGGTACACCGCGATCAGCACCGCGGTGACCGGCTGCTGGTATGGCGCGCCGACGTCGGCCCTGTCGATGCGCCTGCATTGGGCGCAGCGCTCGCTGGACCTGCCCGAACGTTTCGTCCAGCGCTGGAAGCTGTCCGCCGACAACTGTCTGGTCTACGGCGCCAGCGTCCTCGGTGCCCGCAAGCTGTTCCTGCCGACCGGTGACGCGCACTACCGCATCCACGGCGAAAACGGCTGGTGGGCGAACCTCGGCCCCAGCCACACCTACCGCAATCGCCTGGATTCGCGCGCCCTGATCGACCACTACGCGTACACCGCGGGCATCGGGCCGTGGTGCGTGGAACTGGCCAAACTGGAATTCCGGACCAAGCCGTCGCCGTCCTGGCACGAGACCCGTCGCTACGCGGCGATTGCCGTGCGCGGTGACGCGCCCTGGTGGCGCCGTGCCGAGCAGGCGCTGGCGATCGTCGGCAGCCGGCTGCGCGGGCGCAAAGCGGCGTCTCCGGCGGAGCACGCAGCCGCTTGAAAATCCTGCTGACCAACTTCCATGACGGCGATGGCGGTGGCCACACGACCTACCTGACGTCGCTGGCCCGCGGCCTGGCGCCACATCACCGGCTGTGCGTCGCGGCGCCGGACGGCAGTCGCCTGTTGCGCGAGGCCCGCGGGATCCCGGGGGTGACCGCCTTGGCGCAAGCCTTTCCGAATGGACTGGGGCGACTGCGGGCCATCCGCCGTGCGCGCGCCGCGCTGGCGGCACATCTGCGCGCCGAAGCCTATGACCTCATCCACGTCAACGGCTCCGCCGACCACCGCCTGGTGCTGGCGGCGCTGAGCGGCCTGTCCCCACGCCCTGCGCTGGTGCTGACCAAGCACAACTCCAAGCCGGTGCAGGGCATCGGGCACTGGTGGCGCGCCCGCCGCACCGACCAGGTCATCGCCGTCAGCGACTACACCCGCCGCGCACTGGCCACCACGGCCTACGCGCGCTGCCGCATCGCCACGGTGCACAACGGCATCGACACCCGCTACTACGCCCCGTGGCCCGAGGAGCAGGGACACGCACTGCGTGACACGACGTTCCCTAACGCCCCGACGCTGGTGCTGGGCAGCAATGCGGGCACCGCGGATTACAAGGGCTGGATGGATCTGGTCGAGGCCGTGGCCCTGCTGCCGGACGACCAGCGTGCGCGGGTGCGGGTGCTGCTCGCCGGGCGACCACCGTCGGCCGCCTCGGTAGCGCGCATCGACGCGCTGGGTCTGCGCGATCAGGTGGTGTTTGCGGGTTTGCTGGACGATGTGCGACCGAAGATCGCCGCGATCGACGTCGGGTTCGTGCTGTCCTGGGACGTGGAGACGATCTCGTTCGCCTGCCGCGAGATGATGGCGATGGGCAAGCCGGTGCTGGTCAGCGACTACGCCGGTCTGCCGGAAAATATCCGCCCCGGCGTGGATGGTTGGGTCACCCCGGTGCGCGACGTGCCGCGCATCGCCGCGGCGCTGCAGACGATGCTGGAGCACCGCGCCTCACTGCCGACGATGGGCGCGGCGGCACGTGCGCATGCGCTGGAAGCCTTCGGCCTGGAGCGCTTCGTCGGTCGGACCGAAGCCGTGTACCGGCAGCTACTCGCCGAGCGTTCCTGAAGCCGCGGTCTTGCGCAGGCGCGCATAGAAGAATCCGTCCATGCCGTCTTCGCCGGGCAGCCGTTGGCGACCGTCAGTCACCGGCCCGGCCGCGCGGCCAAACCCTTCGTCCAGCGGCTCGGCCTGGGCATCGGCGGTGCGCGCCAGGAACGCGGCGACCTGCTGGTCGTTCTCCTCGCGCAGGATCGAGCAGGTCGTGTAGACCAGCGTTCCGCCCGGCGCCAGGGTCTGCCACAGCGCATCCAGCAGACGCGCTTGCAAGGCCACCAGATTCCCGACGTCCGATTCGCGCCGATGCAACAGCACATCGGGCTGGCGGCGGATGATGCCGGTGGCCGAACACGGCGCATCCAGCACGATCGCCTCGAACGCGACACCGTCCCACCACGCCGCCAGCGCGGTCGCGTCGGCCGCCAGCAAGGTCGCGTGCGCGCCGAGACCGAGCCGGTCAAGGGTGGCCTGCACATGGCGGATGCGGCGGCGGTCGATGTCCAGTGCGGTCAGTTGCAGCGACGGCTCGCGCTCCAGCAGGTGGGCGGCCTTGCCGCCGGGGGCCGCGCAGGCGTCCAGCACCCGTATGCCGGGGCGGATGGGCATCGTCTCGACCACCCGCTGGGCGGCGCCGTCCTGGACCGACACCCGACCTTCGGCAAACCCCGGCAGGCTGGCGACGGGCACCGGCTCGGCGAGCCGCAAGCCGTCCGCCACGCCCTCGACCATATCCGCAGCCAAGCCGTGGGCGGCCAGCTCGTCGCGGTAGACCTCGCGGCTCGCGTGCTGGCGGTTGACCCGCAACCACATCGGCGGCGCCTGCTCGCAAGCGGTCAAGATCGCCGCTGCCTCGGCCGGCCAGTCGCGCTCGATCCGCGTGCGCAGCCAGACCGGCCAGTGCGCGTGCGGGGTGGCGGCGGGCAGGCCCTCGCGCAGCGCACGGCGCAACAGCGCATTGGCCATCCCGGACTGGTGATCGCGACCCAAACCGCGCGCGGCCTCCACGGTGGCGGCGACCGCCGCGTGCGCGGGCAGTCCGATCGGATCCAGCTGCGCAAACCCGACCAGCAGCAGGGCGCGCAATTCACGGTCACGGTGCGCCAGGGGGCGCGGCATCCACGCCGCCAGCGCCGCGTCATAACGCGACGGTTGGCGCAGGACCGCCA
>JBDSPO010000236.1:0-12133 GCA_039930265.1 Lysobacter sp.
GTGTTGCTGCTGGACGAACCGACTGCGTCGCTGGACGCCGGGACGGTTGCCGCGATGGAAACGCTGATCGCCAACTGGCTGCAGCAAAGCCCGGAGCGCGCCTGCGTGTGGACCAGCCACGATCGCCAGCAACTTGAGCGGACCAGCGATCGGGTGCTGTCCTTGGCCTCCGGCACATGACCAGCGATTACATCAATCTGGGCAACTGGCAGCTGGGAGTTGCCGCCCTGTTGATCCTGCTCAACGTGGCCATCTCGCTCTGGCTGCGCCTTGGACTGGCACGCAGCCTGCTGGTCGCCAGCGTGCGCATGACGGTACAGCTGTTGCTGGTCGGTCTGATTCTGGAATGGATATTCGCACTGAGCACGCCATTGCCGGTCATCGGCATCGGTCTGGTGATGGCGGCGCTGGCCAGCGTCTCTGCGGTCCGACGTACCCGCCGCCGCTTTCCGGGTATCTATTGGAACAGCCTGTTGTCGACCCTGGGCGCGGCCTTCCTGGTCACCGGTGCGGCGCTTTCCGGCATCATCAACGTGCATCCGTGGTTCGCGCCGCAATACGCGATCCCGCTGCTGGGGATGGTGCTGGGCAATCTGCTGACCGGGGTGTCACTCTCGCTGGACCGGTTCATGGATGGTGTCGCGCGCGAGTCCGGCTTGATCGAAAGCGACCTTGCGCTGGGAGCGACCCGCTGGGAAGCCGCGCGACCGCTGATGGGCGAGGCGCTGCGCACCGGCATGATCCCGACCATCAACGCGATGATGGTCATGGGCGTGGTGAGCCTGCCGGGGATGATGACCGGTCAGATACTCGCCGGCGCCGCACCCACCGCGGCGGTGCGCTATCAGATCGTGATCATGTTCATGATCGCCGCAGCGACGATGCTGGGCACGCTGGCGGTGATCCTGCTGGCGTTCCGCACCCTGTTCAACGGGCGACACCAGCTATGCACGACACGCCTGAAAACGATCGAGCGAAACCGGGCCTGACCGATGCCAGCCCTAAATTCGGGGGCCGATGCATTGCATGGCCAAGGTTTCGCCAACCACAGGCGCCGTTCGTCACGGCTGTCGCCGCGTCATGCCTACGTGGGCAGCCTGCCAAGACGAGGCGCCAGGTGCTCCTAGACGCCGCGAACCGCGTCCACCGCCGCCTTCATCCGCCCGATGACTTCCGCGTAATCCGGCGCATTGAAAATTGCCGACCCGGCAACGAATGTATCCGCGCCCGCCTTCGCAATCTCGGCGATGTTGTCCGGCTTCACCCCGCCATCGACTTCCAGCCGGACCGAGCGGCCGCTGGCGTCAATCCGGCGACGGACTTCGCGCAGCTTGTCCAGCGTGGACGGGATGAACGACTGGCCGCCAAAGCCCGGGTTGACCGACATCAGCAGCACCATGTCGAGCTCGTCCAGCACCCAGTCCAGCACGTCCAGCGGAGTCGCCGGGTTGAGCACCACACCGGCCTGGCAACCGTGGGACTTGATGATCTGGATGGTGCGATGGACGTGGCGGCTGGCCTCCGGATGAAAACTGATCAGCGTGGCGCCGGCCTTGGCGAAGTCAGGCACCAGGCGGTCCACCGGCTCGACCATCAGATGGACGTCGATCGGCGCAGTCACACCGTGCTTGCGCAGGGCCTCGCAGATCATCGGGCCGATGTGAGGTTGGGCACGTAATGGTTGTCCATCACATCAAAGTGGACCCAGTCGGCGCCGGCCTTGAGCACGTTGTCGACTTCCTCGCCCAGACGGGCAAAGTCGGCCGAAAGGATGGACGGGGAAATGACGGTGGGCTGCATGGCGGTAACTCGTGGAGGGGTCAGGAACGCGGGCGCTTGGACTTGATCTGCTTGTAGGCGCGGTTGATCTCGCCGGCCTTGGTCTCGGCCTGCTTGCGCAGCTCGTCGGCAACGCCGGACATGCGGTCGGGGTGATACTGGGAGATCAGCCGGCGGTAGGCCTGATCCACCTCGGCATCGGAGGCCTCCGGGGTAAGTCCCAGCACGCCGTAGGGGTTGTCCCGGCGCAGCTGGAACCAGTCGGTATCGAAGGCATGGCCGATCAGTACGCCCAGCAGGCCGCCGAGCAGCGGATTGAACCGCAGCAGCGCGGCTCCGGCAAACAGGCCGAGCAGTTTTCCGTACCAGCGTTTCATCGCGCCCCGGTGGCAGTCGTGGATCGTTCGCCAGTGTACCTGCACGCTGTTGCGACCCGGCGTACACTGACCGGCCTGTCGCGCCGGCGCGCGATCGCACCGGTGCTCCGCGGCAGGTTCTGCAACGCTGTACGCGCCACCGAGGGGCTCCATTTGTCTACGACAATGCTGCGACGTTCGCTATCCGAATCCGACTTGCCGGGGCTGCCGCTGCGGCACCGCGGCAAGGTCCGCGATGTCTTCGACCTGCCGTCCTCATGCCTGCCCCCCGACACGCCGTCCGGCGACTATCTGCTGATGGTGGCCACCGATCGATTGAGCGCATTCGATGTGGTGCTGCCAGACCCGATCCCCGGCAAGGGCGAGATGCTCTGCCAGATCAGCAATTTCTGGTTTGCCAAAACCGAACACATCGTGCGCAACCACCTGACCGGGATCGACGTGGCGTCGGTGTTGCCCGCGGGCGTTGATCCGGCGTTGTATGTGCGTCGCTCGGTCGTCGCCAAACGCCTGAAGCCGGTACCGATCGAGTGCATCGCGCGCGGCTACGTGATTGGCAGCGGCTGGAAGGATTACCAACGCACCGGTCGTATCAGCGGGATCGAACTGCCCGACGGCCTGCAGCAGGCGGAAAAACTCGCCACGCCGATCTTCACCCCGTCGACCAAGGCCGCCGTCGGCGAGCACGACGAGAACGTCGACTTCGACACCGCCGTGCGCCTGTGTGGCGCCGAGCTGGCCGAGGCGGTACGCGATGCGACGCTGCGCCTGTACCGCTTCGCCGCCGACTTCGCGGCCGAGCGCGGGATCCTGCTGGCGGACACCAAGTTCGAGTTCGGCACCGACGCGGACGGCCATCTGTATGTGATGGACGAGATGCTGACGCCGGACTCCTCGCGCTACTGGCCTGCCGATGAATACCGGGTCGGCAGCAGCCCGCCAAGCTATGACAAGCAGATCGTGCGCGACTATCTGGAAACGCTGGGCTGGGACAAGACACCGCCCGGCCCGGTGTTGCCGGCCGAGGTGATCGAACGCACGCGGGCACGCTACGCGGATGCGCTGCAGAAACTGGCCGGCCTCAGCATCGACTGATTTTTCGCGCGGTGGAACATACAGGGAAGCACACCATGGGCAGCAGTGGCACACGACCGATCGATCGCTGGTTCGCCAACTACTCCGACGACCACCGCAACGCGACCAACCAGTGGATCCACGTGATCTGTGTCCCGGCAATCGCATGGAGCGTGGTCGCGCTGTTGTGGTGCATCCCGGCGCCCGGCACGCTGTTCAAACCCGGATTCTGGGCGGGCGTGGCGATTGTGGCCGCGACCGTATTCTATTACCGCCAGTCGCGCGCGCTGGGCATGGGCATGCTCGGCATGTTCCTGCTGATGGCCCTGCTGGCGGGCTACATCTTCCAGACCTTTGGCCTGCGCGCCCTGCTGTGGAGCGGCATCGGCGTGTTCGTGATCGCCTGGATCGGCCAGTTTCTCGGCCACAAGGTCGAAGGCCGCAAGCCCAGTTTCTTCACCGACCTGACTTACCTGCTGATCGGTCCGGCGTGGGTGCTGTCCAAGCTGTATCGCAAAGTGGGTCTGCGCTACTGAGCTCTGGCGGCATCCCGCAAAGCCGTCCGCAGCCCTGAGACATCCCCTGCCCGCGTTGCGGGCGCTACTCGTTGAACCCCGATGACGCCCCGCGATATTTTCCTGGTCCTGCTGATCTGCGTGGCATGGGCCGGCAACTTCCTGACCTCGGCACTCGCGCTGCGCGAGATACCGCCGTTTCTGTTTACCGCGTTGCGCTTCGCCGTGCTGGGCGCGGCGCTGGTGTTCTGGACCAAACGGCCGCCGGCCGGGCAGTGGCCCCGGTTGATCACCGTCTGCCTGTGCATCGGGGTGGCCCACTTCGGTCTGAGCTTCGCGGCGCTGAAACTGGCCGGCGACCTGTCCTCGCCGGCGATCGTGCTGCAAAGCTACATCCCGATGACCGCGGTGCTGGCTTGGGTGGTGCTGGGCGAGCGTTTCGCGTGGCGTACCGGGCTGGCCATCGCCGTGAGCTTTGCCGGCGTGCTGGTGCTGGGACTGGATCCATCAGTGCTGGGCAAGGGCTGGGCACTGGCGCTGATGCTGGCCGCGGCGCTGTTTCTGGCGATCGGCACGGTGTTGATGAAAGGCCTGCGCGGGCTGGACACGTTCAGCATGCAGGGCTGGACCTCAATCATCGCGGTCTTCCCGCTGCTGGCCATCAGCGCGGCGATGGAGCCGGGCGGTTTCGCCGCACTGCCGTCGGTGAGCTGGGTGGCGTGGGTGGGGGTGATCTACGCCGCGCTGATCTCCTCGCTGCTCGGCCACGGGCTGTATTACGTGCTGATGCAGCGCTATCCCGTCGCGCAGGTGACGCCGTGGCTGCTGCTGACTCCGGTGATCGCCGTCGGACTGGGCATTGCGTTCTGGGGCGACCGTCCCGGGCCGCGTCTGTTCATCGGTGGCGCGATGGTTCTCGGCGGGGTGCTGGGCGTGGCGCTGCGGGCCATGCGCAAGGCGCGCACGATGCCGATGGCACGCGATATCTAGGCCGGGCGGAACATCGCGGCGACCGGCGCGAAGGGCCGCGGGAGGTAGCCGAAGTCGCGCTGCGCCGGCATGACGTCGAACACCAGGTCCTCGCGCATGCGGGCGATGGCGGCATCGCCCAGGCCGCCAGCCCGACCGCAGGCACGGGCGAGGTGCAACGCTAGCGCAAAGACCGGCTGCGGCAACAGCAGCAGCTTGGTCGGCGGCTGCAGGCAGGCCAGCACCCGGGCAACCATCTCGCAATAGGGCAGCGTCTCTCCCCCGGGCACCGCGTAGGCGCGGCCGTGGGTGGCGGCCACGTCAAGGCAACCCATGGCCGCGGCCGCCAGATCGTCCACGTGCACGGGCTGGCGCAGACCCGTCGCGCCGCGCGGTAACGGGAACCGCTTCCAGCGCCGCGCCAGCCCGGCGATGCGGGTCAGGTTGGCGTCGCGCCCCACGCCGTACACCAGGGTCGGGCGCAGCACCGTCAGCCCCGCTCCGCACTCCGCTGCGCGCGCGAACAACACCTGCTCGGCGTGCGCCAGTCGCGCGGACAGATCGCGCTCGTACGGATCTTCGGACGCCTGCTTGGTGTCCACGCTGGTGGAACCGAACGCTATCACCCGCGCCGCGTCGATTCCCGCACGCGGGTACCAGCGCGCGAAGGCATCCAGCGGCCCGCAACTGACGATGGCGTCGAAGCGGTCGGGCAGCGCCGGTGGTGCGTCCAGCTCCCCTGACACCCAGCGGATGGCCGTGTCCGCATCGCTGTTTTTGTCGGCGTGGGCGTGGCGGGAGACCGCGAGCACCCGCCACCCCGACGCCTGCAGACGTGCGAGCACTGCGCTGCCGATCTGGCCGCTGCCACCAAACACCAGGGCATCACGCATGGGGAGGATCCGTGTCACAGGACGGCACAGCATAACGAGGCATCCAAGTGGCTGGATCGCCTGTGGGCCCGTCCCGCCAGTATCGGCCGGGCGAGGCGAGCGACGCCTCGGTTAGAATCGAGCACCCTGCGCGGAACGCCACGGCGAGTCCCGCGCGCTCAGCCCGCCCCAACAGGATTCGCTTTGCTGCCTCTCGTGCTGGCCCTGCCCTTTGTCTTCGCCGCCCTGGTGATGCTCCCCGCGGAGGGGAACCGACGGCTACTGGCCTGGCTGGCCGGACTTGCCCCCCTGCTGGGCATGGCGGCGATGATGCTGGTGGCACCTCAGCTGGTTGCCGGCGAGGTGCTGCGCTGGAGCGTGCCGTGGATTCCCCAGCTGGGCCTGGCCTTCTCGCTGCGGCTGGACGGACTGGCGTGGATGTTCGCCTCCATGGTGCTGGGCATCGGCGGGCTGGTGGTGATGTATTCGCACTACTACCTTGGCGCGCAGGAAAAAGCCCAGCGCTTCTTCGCATTCCTGCTGTTGTTCATGGGCTCGATGCTGGGCATGGTGCTGGCGGGCAACCTGCTGCTGCTGGCGGTGTTCTGGGAGCTCACTTCGATCAGCTCGTTCCTGCTGATCGGCTTCTGGTCGCAACGCCAGGACGCACGCGAGGGCGCACGGATGGCGCTGACCATCACCGCCGGGGGCGGCCTGGCGCTGCTGGCCGGCGTGATCATGATCGGCCACATGGTCGGCAGCTACGAGCTGGACGTGGTGCTGGCCGCAGG
Source organism: Lysobacter sp. (assembly GCA_039930265.1). Taxonomy (GTDB): domain Bacteria; phylum Pseudomonadota; class Gammaproteobacteria; order Xanthomonadales; family Xanthomonadaceae; genus Novilysobacter. The sequence goes on from JBDSPO010000236.1 coordinate 6,378, forward strand.
CGATCTGATCCGCGCCCACGCGCTGTACCCGTGGATGCTGGGGCTGATCCTGCTGGGCGTGTTCACCAAGAGCGCGCAGTTTCCGTTCCAGTTCTGGCTGCCACACGCCATGGCCGCGCCGACGCCGGTGTCGGCCTACCTGCATTCGGCGACGATGGTGAAGGCAGGCGTGTTCCTGCTGGTCCGGCTGCACCCGGTGCTTGCCGGCACCGACCTGTTCTTCTACGTGGTCAGCGGCATCGGCGCCATCACCCTGTTGTTGGGCGCGTGGAACGCGATCTTCCAGCACGATCTAAAGGGCCTGCTGGCGTATTCGACCATTTCCCATCTCGGCCTGATCACCCTGTTGTTCGGGCTGTCGACGCCGTTCGCGGTGGTCGCCGGCCTGTTCCATATCCTCAACCACGCGACCTTCAAGGCGTCGCTGTTCATGGCTGCGGGCATCATCGACCACGAGACGGGCACCCGCGATATGCGCCTGCTGGGCAACCTGCGGCGCTACCTGCCGTGGACCAGCGCGCTGGCCATCATCGCCTCGCTGGCCATGGCCGGCATCCCGCTGCTCAACGGGTTCCTGTCCAAAGAGATGTTTTTCGCCCAGGCGCTGGAGATCCAGGGCCACGACCTGGCGCGCATGGGCATCAGCGTGGCGGCGTTTCTGTTCGCGGTGTTCGGCGTCGCCTACAGCCTGCGCTTCGTGCACGAGACCTTCTTCGGCGCAGGTCCGCGCGGGGTCGACCACCCGATCCACGAGCCGCCGCGCTTCATGCAGGTACCGGTCGCGATCCTGGCGATCACCTGCATCGCGGTCGGCATCGCGCCGCAATGGACCGTCGCGCCGATGCTGGCCGCTGCCGCGCAAGGCGTGTTGGGCGAGAACGTGCCCGAGTACAGCCTGGCCGTGTGGCACGGGTTCAACCTGCCCTTGGCGATGAGCCTGGGCGGCGTGCTGGGGGGTGTGGTGCTGTACTTCGGCCTGCGCCGGCTGCTGGACCTGCATGCCAACGTCAAACGCTCGCTGGGGCGACGCTTGTTCCGGATCAACGTGGAAGCGCTGTTCCGCCTCGCCCGCCGCCTGACCCACGCGGTTGCCAACGACAGCGTGCAGCGCAGCATGCTGGCCCTGGTGGTGGTCGCAATCGCCGCGGGCTCGGCGCCGTTTATAGCGGCGCTGGGTGAGCCGGCGCTGGCGGTGCCGCGCATTGCCCAGCCGATGCCACTTATGGCGTGGGTGCTGTGGCTGGTGCTGGTCGGCTGCACGCTGGGCACGGTGGCGATGCACCGCTCCCGCCTGCTGGCCCTGATCGCCGTCAGCGGCGTCGGTCTGGCGATCAGCATGACCTTCGTCGCCCTGTCCGCGCCGGATCTGGCGCTGACCCAGTTGCTGGTTGAAATCGTCACCCTGGCGCTGATGCTGCTCGGCCTGAATTACCTCCCCAAGGGGTCGCCGCCGGAGCGGTCGAATTGGCGGCGTGGCCGGGACGCGGTGATCGCGATCATCGCCGGTGGCGGTGTGGCGGCGCTGGCCTGGGCAATGATGACCCGACCCGCCAACACGGTCGCCAGCGAGTTGCTGGCCCGCTCGTTGCCGGAGGCCTACGGGGCCAACGTGGTCAATGTGATCCTGGTCGACTTCCGCGGTTTTGACACATTCGGCGAGATCACCGTCTACGCGATCGCCGCGCTGGTGGTCCACGCCATGTTGCGCCGCGCGCGCACCGCCCCGGAGAAAAAGATGCCCGGACCGCCGGTCAAACTGCCGGTACCCGCCGACCTGGCGCAGATCCTGTTCCCGCTGACCCTGGTGGTGTCGATCTTCCTGTTCCTGCGCGGCCACAACGCGCCCGGCGGCGGTTTCATCGCCGGACTGACCCTGGCGGTGCCGCTGCTGGTGCAGTACGTGATCCAGGGCGCGAAATCGGTCGAGTCGCGCTTCGGCTTCGACTACATCCGCCTGATCGGCGCAGGTCTCACCGTCGCCGTGGTCAGCGGTGCCACCTCGATGCTGTTCGGCGTGCCGTTCCTCACCAGTGGCCACCATGATCTGGTCCTGCCGTGGCTGGGCACGATCGGTCTGGCCAGTGCGGCCGCCTTCGATGTCGGGGTCTATCTGGTGGTGTTCGGCGGGACGATGCTGATGCTGTCGATGATGGGCACGATCAAGCCGTCCAAGAAGATGGTCGCGCGTCGCGGCACCATCGATCCGGCCACCCGCTCGGCCGCCACCGGGGAGGTCGCGTGATGGAAATCGCCATTGCCAGTGCCATCGGCATTCTGGTGGCCGCGGCCGTCTACCTGATGCTGCGCGCGCGCAGCTTCGACCTGATCCTGGGGCTGACCCTGCTCACCTACGCGACCAACCTGCTGATCTTCTCCGGTGGCCGGCCGGTGGTCGGCAAGCCACCGGTGCTGCGCGAGGGCGTGGCCGCCACGCTAGCCAACTACACCGACCCCCTGCCGCAGGCGCTGGTGCTGACCGCGATCGTGATCGCCTTTGCGATGACCGCCGTGACCATCGTGCTGGCGATGCGCAGCCGGGCCGACAACGACACCGACCACGTGGATGGCCGCGAGGAACGCGTGCCCACGCCGCCGCTGGCACGCAAGGACCGGGCATGAACCATCTGGCCGTGCTGCCGATCCTGATCCCGCTGCTGGGCGCGGCGGCGTCGCTGTTCGTCGAACACCGGCGCATCGGTGCCACCGTGCAGCGCTCCGTGGCGTGGGTCTCCATGCTGGCCACCCTGCTCGCCACGCTGGCGCTGGTGGCGCGTGCCGCCGACGGCGAGATCGCTGTCTACCTGCTGGGCGACTGGCCGGCCCGGCTGGGCATCGCGCTGATGGTAGACCGGCTGTCGGCGTTGATGGTGCTGGTCACCGCGATGCTGGCCATCGCCTGCCTGCTGCATGCCTGCTCGGGCTGGGACCGGCGCGCGCCGCACTTCCATGCCCTGTTCCAGTTCCAACTGGTCGGCCTCAACGGTGCGTTCCTGACCGGCGACGTGTTCAACCTGTTCGTGTTCTTCGAAGTGCTGCTGATCGCCTCCTACGGGCTGATGCTGAGCGGCGGCCGCGGGGTGCGAATGGCGGCGGGCCTGCACTACGTGGCCTTCAACGTCGCCGCCTCGACCCTGTTCCTGATCGCGTTGGGGCTGCTGTACGGCCTGCTGGGCACGCTCAACATGGCCGAGATGTCGGTCCGGCTTGCCGCGCTGCCGGCCCATGACCACGCGCTGGCAAAAGCGGCGATGGGCATCCTGTTGGCGGTGTTCTGCGGCAAGGCGGCCCTGCTGCCGCTGTACCTGTGGCTGCCGGAGACCTACACCCGGGCCCCCGCCGCGGTGGCTGCCCTGTTCGTGGTGATGACCAAGGTCGGCATCTACTCGGTGCTGCGGGTCGGCTCGCTGCTGTTGGGTGAGCCGGCCGGCGCGTTGGCGGGCTATGGCTGGGACTGGCTGCTGCCCGCGGCCGTGGCCGCGCTGGCGATGGCGGCTCTGGGCGTGCTGGCAGCATCCCGTCTCCGCATGGTCGCGGCCTACCTGGTGCTGATCTCGGCGGCGACCCTGCTGATCGCCTTCGGCTTGCGCCAACCCGACACCATCGGCGCGGGGCTGTACTACCTGGCCCACAGCACGTTCGTGGCCGCGGCGTTGTTCATGATTGCCGACTTCGTCCGTCGCAGCCGCGGTGATGCCGGCGACTTCACCGAACTGCTGGCCCCGCTGCCTGCGCGGGGTCTGGTTGCCGGTCTGTTTCTGGTCGCGGCCATGTCGGTCGCCGGTATCCCGCCGCTGTCGGGCTTCATCGGCAAGGTCGCGTTGCTGCGCGCGGTACCGGGCGCCGATGTGGGCTGGGTGTGGACCGCGATCCTGGGCAGCAGTCTGATGGTGATTGTCGGCCTGACCCGCGCCGGCAGCCGCGTGTTCTGGCGCACGCCGGCGATGGAATTGGCCGCCGGGCATGTCACCGAGACCAGGGGATCGGCGATGCACGGCCCTTCGCGGCATGCGTCGCGGCCGCTGGAGACGGCAGCCATCGCCCTGCTGCTGGGCTACGGCATTGCGATGAGCGTGGTGGCGGCACCGGTCCTGGCCTACGCCGAGGCGGCCGGTGCCCAGCTGATGGCACCGGACGTCTACGTGGACCAGCTCCGCAGCATGACGCCCCGCTTGAGGCAGCCCTGATGGCAGGCAAGTCACTGTTCCGTCGGGTCCTGCCCTCGCTCCCGCTGACCCTGAGCGTGATCGCCTTCTGGATGATCATGGTGGCCGAGCTCAGCCTGCTGCAATGGCTGTTTGCCATCCTGCTGGGCGTGGTGATTCCGCTGTTCGCGACCCGTCTGGACCGCGAATTTGCCCGCATCGGCAAGCTGCGACTGGTGCCGAAAATGATCGGCGTGCTGATCTGGGACGTGATCGTATGCAACGTCGAAGTGGCGCGTCTGGTGCTGGGCCGCGAGCAGAACATCACCCCGGGATTCATCTGGCTGCCGTTGGACATCGCCAACATCCACGGGATCGCCACGCTCACCAGCTTCATCACCCTGACCCCGGGCACGGTGTCGGCGGCATTGTCGGATGACCGCAAATACCTGCTTATCCACGTTCTGAACCTCAAGGACGCCGACGCGGTGATCGCCGACATCAAGCGCCGCTACGAGGTTCCGCTGATGGAGATCTTCCCGTGAACCACCTGCACTTCATGGGCACCAGCGTGCTGAACGTCGCGGTGCTGGGCGCGATGTCGGTGGTCGCACTCGCCATGCTGCTGGCGTTGTGGCGCCTGTTGCGCGGGCCCACCGTGCCCGACCGCATCCTCGCCCTGGACACGCTCAGCGTCACGGCAATCGCGCAGCTGGTGCTGTTCGGCATGCACCTGCAGACCCCGGTCTATTTCGAGGCGGCACTGATCATCGCGATGCTCGGCTTTGTCAGCACCGTGGTCCTGTGCAAATACGTCATGCGCCGGGATATCGTGGAATGAGCACCACGCTGGACATCGTCCTCGAGCTGCTGCTGATCGCCTTGTTGGTGATCGGCAGTTTCTTCACCCTGATCGGCGCCTTCAGCCTGATCCGGCTGTCGGAGTTCTTCAAACGCCTGCATGGGCCGACCAAGGCCAGCACCTTGGGTGTGGGTTGCATGCTGGTGGCGTCGGTCGGCTACCACGCGTTCACCGGCACCGACCCGCAGCCGCGCGAATTGCTGATCACGGTGTTCCTGCTGGTCACCGCGCCGATCAGCGCCCACCTGCTGGCCAAGGCCGCGCTGTCGCTGCGGATGGATGACCGCCCGCAGTTGCCGGGCAAACCCGAGGACACCCACGTTCCGCCGCGGCCCGACGGCGCACCCGACGAGAACCACTGAGCGGCGTTGCACGCAGCGAACTCCCGCCCATGAACACCCACGGCCGCCGCGTCCAGGGCTTCGACAATGACCAGGTAGCCGCCGATTGGCCGGCGATCAGCGACCGCGAGATCGCGTGGCTGCGCGGTCGGTTTACCGTGCTTGAAGGCGACTGCCATCTGCTGTGGCACAGCCCGCGGCCGATGTCCGCGGCGGCCATTGTGGAAAGTCGATCTGGGCGGATCTTCGTCAAGCGCCATCACCGCAGCGTGCGCAGCGCGGATACGCTGACGGAGGAGCATCGCTTCATCGCCCACCTGGCGGGGGCGGGGGTCCCGGTGGTACACGTCCTGCACGACAGCCACGGCCACACCGCGATCGAGCATGAGGGCTGGACATACGAGCTGCATG
>JBDSPO010000237.1:0-3677 GCA_039930265.1 Lysobacter sp.
GACGGCAATACGGTGGTGGTGATCGAACACAACCTGGACGTGATCAAGACCGCGGACTGGATCGTCGACCTCGGCCCCGAAGGCGGTCATCGTGGGGGTAACATTCTGGCCAACGGAACGCCGGAGCACATCGCCTCGCTCAAGCACTCCCACACCGGACATTTTCTTGCCCCGGTACTGGAGCGCGCGAAGGTGCATGCCGCCGCGTCGACCGCGTCCACAGCCAAGCCACCCGCGACGAAGAAAGCGCCGCGCAAGACCGCCAGGAAGACATCCAACGCATGAGCGACCAGAAGCCCTCCAAGAGCCCGCCCGCTGCTGCGGCCAAGCCGCGGCAGGCGGCGGCAAAGAAAGCGCCGGCGAAGAAGACCGCTGCCAAGCCGGCCGGTGCAAAGCCGTCTGTGGCACAGCCGTCTGTCGCAAAGCCGGCGGTTGCGGAGACGCCGGTGTCGAGGGACGGCGCGGGCCAAGCAGGCGACGCCAAGGTAGGCGACCGCAAGGCACGCGAAGGCAAAGCCGCTGCGAGCAAGCCACAGGCCAGCAAGCCACCAGCCAGCACGCCGTCGGCTGGCAAGTCGTCTGCAAGCAAGCCCTCCGCAAGCAAGGGTCCGGGCAAGTCGGGCGACGCGGCCAAGCTGTCAGCAAACGGCGACCGCAAGCGCGACGTGCGCCCCGCCCCGTCCGCATCCGCGCCTGCCCCTGCGCCAGCAGATGCCCACCCGGATCTGATCAGCGTGCCGATGCCGGTCCGCTGGCGCGACCTGGACGCGTTCAACCACGTCAACAACTCCAAGTACCTGAGCTACCTGGAAGAGGCGCGATTGCACTGGATGCTCGGCGTTCCCGGCCAGGGCATGGACGATCATGTGGCGCCGGTGGTCGCCGCCGCGCAGCTGAACTACCGCCGACCGATCACCTGGCCGGCGCAGGTCATGATCGAACTGTTCGTGGAGCGCCTGGGCAACACCAGCCTGAGCATCGGCCACCGCATCGTCGACGATGCGGACCGCTCGATCGTCTACTGCGACGGCAACGTGGTGATGGTCTGGATCGACCGCGACAGTGGCCGTGCGGCGGCATTGCCGGCCTCGGTCCGCGAGGCCTGCAGCGACATCCACTGAGCACGCTCATGCACGGCCTGCCGCCGTGCGCGCGCAGGCCTGCCGATCAGTGACCTACTTGCGGACGACGAAATCGCCCGGAACCGTGCGGCCGTCTTCCAGCTTGAAGTCGATCCGGATCACATCGCCGGCCACCGGCGCTTTCTTCGGTTGCATCAGCATCAGGTGCAAGCCGCCCGGCTTGAGTGTGGTGCTGCCACCGGCCGGCACGACCAGCTTCGGGATCGACCGCATCTTCGCCATGCCGTCCGCGAAGCGCGTCTCGTGGATGGATACGTCGGCAAAGGCGGCACTGCTGCCGGCGACGAAGGTCACGGCAGCCGCACAGTCATTGGCGAGAGTGCCAAAGCCGGCCAGCACCGGGATCCCCGCCGGGGGCACCCGGATCCAACCGTCCTTGACCACCGGAACGCACTGGGCGGAGGGAGCGGCAGCGGCCGGCGGCGCGATGCTGAATGCCATCGCCACGAGCACCGGGAGCAGGGAAACGCGGATCGTGTTCATGCCCTTATGATAATGGAACGTCGAGACTGGAGTTCCTGATGCGCCGATCACTGCCCTTCCTTGCTGTCGTCGCAGCGCTCGCTGCATGTTCGGGCAACCCGGCGCCCGATGCCGCCACCCCGCCGCCCGCCGCGAAACCCGCGGCAGCTCCCGCCAGCGCCGGCGCTCAGCCCGCCGGTGGCGCCACAAAACTGACGATCTACAGCGGCGACTACGAGTCGCTGTCGGCCGATACGGTGGCCGGCGTCGGCATGCCGGGGTACGCCCTGGTGGAACGGGCACTGCACTACAGCCTCCAGGCCGGGATGAACTCGGTATCGGCCAACGGCATGCCGGCGGCGATGGATGTGGAGGCCGCGCAGCTGCTGCCGCGCACGGACGGCGTCACGCTGCAGTCCCAGCGCTTCATCGCGCCCCTGTCGGGCACCGATCAGGTGATTGCGCACGTGATCGGCCAGCGCATCGTCGTCGAGCACACGGCCGGCACCGCCAAGCAAAGCGATACCGGCGTGTTGTTGGCCGCCAACGACGGTCTGACCCTCGCCTTGGGCGACGGACGCATCAAGGTCATCCGCGACTACGACAACTTCAGCGTGGTGGACGGCAGCAAGCTGGTGCCCCAGCAGGCCGAGCTGCGTTGGACGGTGCAGGCAGACAGCGCCGGCGATGCGGATTTCCTGCTCAGCTATCCGATGGGCGGCATGGCCTGGCGTGCGGAATACCGCGCGACACTGGCCGATGCCAATGCCGACGCGCCAGACTGCCGGTTGGCGATGGACGGTGCGGCGATGGTGGTCAACCGGGCCGGCGTCGGCTTCACCAATGCGCGACTGAGTCTGGTCGCCGGGGAACCGTCACGCGCCCGCGGCGGCCCACCGGAGATGGCGATGCGCAACAGCTACGCCGTTGCCGATGCATCGTCCGCCAAAATGGAGAGCATGCCGTCGGTGCGCCAGTCCGGCGAATACCACGCCTACGAACTGCCGCAAGCGCTCACGATCGCCAATGGCGTCATCGAGCGGGTACCGCTGTTCGCCCAGCTGCCGGCGGTCGCCTGCGAGCGTGCGTATACCGTGGGCCAGGAGGTCGATGCCTGGATCCCGCCACGGCCACTGGTTGAGCCGACCCATCGCGGCCAAACGGGCACGCTGCCGGTCACCGCCACGGTGTCGGTCCGCAACGCAGCGGAGTCCGGCTTGGGCAAGCCGTTGCCCGCGGGCCGCGTGCGGGTGTTTGACGGCGATGATTTCCTCGGCGAGTCGATGCTGGCGCACACCCCCGCCGGCGCGGACATCACCCTGGAAGTGGGCAAGCCCTTCGACCTGCGGGCCGAGCGTGAAGCGACCGACTTCCGCCTTGACCGCGCCGGTCGCACGATCACCGAGTCATTCGCCATCACCCTTTCCAACGCCAAGGACACGCCGGCCACGATCGAGGTGATCGAGAGCCTGCCGCGCTGGAGCGACTGGGACATCGTCGAGTCGAGCGTGAAGGCCGTCAAGAAGGGCGCCAACCGGGTCGAGTTCGCGGTGCCGGTGCCCGCCAAGGGTGAGACCGTGCTGACCTACACCGTGCGCTACCGCTGGACCGAGGGTGACAAGCCATGAGCCAGGTGATCGCCACGCTGCACGGCGACGTGGTCCAGCTTCAACTGGCACGGCCGCCGGTCAACGCGCTCGATCCTGCGCTGTGCCGCGAGCTGCGCCACGCGGTGGAAACCGCAGTGGCCGACGACGCGCGCGGCGTTGTGCTGTGCGGCTCGCCGCGGATCTTCTCGGCCGGACTGGATGTACCGCACCTGCTGGCCCTGGGGGCGGATCGGAAGATTCTGACCGAAGCGTGGCAGGCCTTTTTCGGCGCCGCCCGCGCCCTCGCCGCCAGCCCCATTCCCATCGTCGCCGCGCTGACCGGCCATGCGCCGGCGGGCGGGTGCGTCTACGCGCTGTGCTGCGACTACCGGATCATGGCGGCGGGTGACTTCCGCATCGGCCTGAACGAGACCCGGGTCGGACTGGTCGCCCCGGAGGGCGTGCAGCGCCTGCTGCGTCGCGT
>JBDSPO010000238.1:0-3173 GCA_039930265.1 Lysobacter sp.
GGATGAAGGACGCCGGCACCATGGCCCCGACCCAGGTGAGTCTGGCCAAGTGGAACAACTGCCGGATGGCGATCGACATCGCCCGCCAGTGCCGTGATCTGCTGGGCGGGGCGGGCATCACCACCGAACATTGCGCGATCCGCCACGCAATGAATCTGGAGTCGGTGATCACCTACGAGGGCACCGAGACGATCCACCAGCTGGTGGTGGGTCGCGAGCTGACGGGCATCAACGCGTTCTAGCGATGGTGCATGGCGATACTCCCCCGCCAGCGCGATACCCACGTTTTTCCCTGTCTTTAATGCGGCCTGCTGCCCACCGGCAGCGGCGGAGCCCTGACGATGTCGAACCTTTCCAGTCCCATCCCCGCGCGTATGCGTGGCCTCAATCGCGCGGAAATCTGCGACGTCAACTTCACCGAATTCGTCCAGGCCTGGACCGGTCGGGCCGGTCGTGCGCCCGCTGCAGCGGCGCCGGTGCTGGACGGCAGCGCACTGGATGCGCGCGGCTTCCTGGAGCTGTTCGAATCGCAACTGGTCAGCCGCCATCTGGATTTGATGGCGCGGGTATTGCGGGTGCAGAACAAGGTCTTCTACACCATCGGTTCCTCGGGACACGAGGGCAACGCGATGGTCGCGCGTGCCACGCGGCATACCGATCCGGCGTTCCTGCACTACCGCAGTGGCGGCTTCATGGCCGAGCGTTTCCGCAAGTTGCCGGGCATGGATCCGGCGATGGATTCGGCGCTGAGCTTTGCCGCCAGCAAGGATGACCCGGCCAGCGGTGGCCGACACAAGGTGTGGGGCAGTAAGCCGTTGTGGGTGTTGCCGCAGACTTCGACCATCGCCTCGCACCTGCCCAAGGCACTGGGCACCGCGATTGCGATCGAGGCGGGTCGGCGTCTCGGGCACGCGTTGCCGATTCCCGATGACAGCATCACCATCTGCTCTTTCGGTGACGCCTCCAGCAACCACGCAACCGCGCAGACCGCGTTCAATGCGGCCGCGTGGACGGCGTACCAGAAGTTGCCGGCGCCGGTGCTGTTCGTCTGCGAGGACAATGGCATCGGCATTTCGGTGAAAACGCCGGCCGGCTGGATCGCGCGCAATTTCGCCCAGCGCCCTGACCTCGATTACTTCGCGGCTGACGGGCTGGATCTGGCCAATGGCTATGCGGATGTCCAGCGTGCGGTGGATCACTGCCGCAGCACTCGGCGCCCGACCTTCCTGCATCTGCGCACGACCCGGATCATGGGCCACGCCGGTACCGACTTCGAGATCGAGTGGCGCCCGCTGGAGGAGTTGTGCGCGGTGGAGGCGACCGATCCGCTGCTGCGATCGGCCGCGATCGCGCTTGAATCGGGCTTGATGGCGAAGGACGACGTGCTGGGGCTGTACGAGCGCACGCGCACGCGCTGCTTTGCTGCCGCCGAGGAGGCCGACCGTCGGCCCAAGCTGGAAGCGCTGGCGGACGTGATCGCCCCGCTGGCGCCGTATTCACCGGACAAGGTCATGGCGGAGGCAACGCGGGACGACTTTGCCGAGCGCCAGCTGGAGGTCTTTGGCGGTGAGGCGAAACTGCCGGAGAATCTGCCGCCGCGGCATCTGGCGATCCACATCAACCAGGCGCTGCACGAGATATTTGCCAAGTACCCGGAAACCGTCCTGTTCGGCGAGGACGTGGCCCAAAAGGGTGGCGTCTACACCGTCACCAAGGGTTTGCAAAAAGCCTTCGGTCCGCGCCGCGTGTTCAATACGCTGCTCGACGAGACCATGATTCTGGGCATGGCGCAGGGTTTCGCGAATGTCGGCATGCTGCCGATTCCGGAGATCCAGTACCTGGCGTATTTCCACAACGCCTGTGACCAGATCCGTGGCGAGGCGGCAAGTCTGCAGTTCTTCAGCAACAACCAGTACGCCAATCCGATGGTGGTGCGCATTGCCGGCCTGGGCTACCAGCGCGGTTTCGGCGGGCACTTCCACAACGACAATTCGATCACCGCGCTGCGCGATATCCCCGGGCTGGTGGTCGGTTGCCCTTCGCGCGGGGATGATGCGGTCACCATGCTGCGCACCCTGACTGCGTTGGCCAAAGTCGACGGCCGGGTCAGTGTGTTCCTGGAACCGATCGCGCTGTACATGACCAAGGACCTGCACGAGCCCGGCGATGGTCGCTGGCTCACCGCCTATCCACCGCCGGGCGAGGCCATGCTGCTGGGCGAGGGCAGGGTGTACGCCGCCGAGGGTGCTGCGGCTGACGGCTCAGCGGTCGGCACGGACGACCTGGTGATCTTCACCTACGGCAATGGCGTGCCGATGAGTCTGCGTGCCGCCCGCCAGATCGGCGACGCGCACGGGTGGCGCATCCGGGTCGTCGATCTGCGCTGGCTGGTGCCCCTCAACGACGCCTGGATCGTCGACCAGGCGCGCAATGCCCGTCACATCATCATCGTCGATGAGGGACGCCACAGCGCCGGAGTCGGCGAGGGCGTGATCACCGCGATCGCCGAAGGCGGGCTGGGGGCGGTTCCGTTCCAGCGGGTGGTCGGGGTGGACACCTTCACCCCGTTGGCGGGCGCGGCATTCCTGGTCATTCCCGGTGAGGAGGACATCGTGGCGGCAGCGGAACGACTGGCGTGCGACAAGCGCTGATCAAGCCGGGACGCGCAGGGTGGGTGCGGCCCGAAACCCGGGACGCCCAGCCACCCGACGCCCGGCAGGTCGCAAGGGTCAGCGCGCCAAGCCCTCGTGCCATGCCGACTCGTTCACCAGCACGCCGTCCACGTCCAGCGCGGCGTCGGCGCGCTCCAGCGGCAGCACGGCCAGGGCAACATGCGTGGCGCCGGCATCCGCTGACGCCATGACCCGGCCGAGCGATGTTCCGGCCGCCAGCACATCCGCGCCCACCGCGATCGGCGTCGTCGAGCCCAGCAGCGCCAGGCCACGCTTGGCCTTGCCCAGGAAGTGCGTCCGCGCGACGATTTCCTGACCCGGGTAGCAACCCTTTTTCACGCTGAAGGCCCGCAGGCGCTCCAGCGACAGTTGCTGCGGAGTCCACTGCTCGCATTGCTCGTCCAGCAGGCGAGGCAGCCCGTGGATGAGATCCTGCACGCGCCATCGCGCGAGGGCATCGTTGTCCACGCTGAATGCCGATCCGGGGCCCATCAGCACCGT
>JBDSPO010000239.1:0-11141 GCA_039930265.1 Lysobacter sp.
GCCGACTCGTCCATGCGGAACCGGCGGAAGTTGTTGGAGAAGTACAGCACGCCGTCGCGCGCCAGCCGATCCACCGCCGCACGCAGCAGGCGCACATGGCTGGCCTGGATGTCGAAGTCCTCGGCGCGCTTGGAATTGGAGAACGTCGGCGGGTCGCAGAAGATCAGGTCGTACTCGGCCTGGTCCGCTTCCAGCCAGGCCAGGGCATCGGCCTGGACCAGCCGGTGGCGGGCACCGCCGAGGCCGTTCTCGGCCAGGTTGTCGGCGCACCACTGCAGGTAGGTTGGCGACAGATCGACGGTCGTGGTCTGGCGCGCACGCCCGACCGCGGCGTGCATGGTCGCCGCACCGGTGTAGCCGAACAGGTTCAGGAAGCGGGTGTCCTCGGCCTCCGCGGCGATGCGCAGGCGCAGTGGCCGGTGATCCAGAAACAGGCCGGTGTCCAGATAGTCGAACAGGTTCACCCGCAGACGCGCATCGCCTTCGCGCACGGGCAGGAACTCGCCGCGCTGGTCGAACCGGCCGTACTTGGAACCGCCCTTGCCGCGCGACCGGGTCTTCAGGGCCACCTGCTCACGCGGCACGTCGAACACCTCGCGTGCCGCGGCGAGCAACTCGTTCAGACGCCGGCGCTGGAGCGGCTCGGGGATGTCATCGGGGGCCGCGTATTCCTGCACGTGCAGGAAGGTGCGCGGTGTCTCCTCATCGGTCTGGTAGACATCGATCGCGGCCGAGTATTCCGGCAGGTCGGCATCGTAGGCGCGGAAGCAGGTCACCGCCTCGCGCTGGCGCCAGGTCTTCAGCTTGCGCAGGTTCTTGCGCAGGCGATTGGCGACCATCTGCGCGCCCTCCGCGAGTGCTGGCGCGTCCTCCCCCGCCTTGCGCTCGCGCTGCGGCGGGGCGACGGGATCGACCGTGATCAGGGTGCATTCGATCGCGCCATTGAACAGCTGGTATTTCTTCAACGCGCGCAAACCGGTGGCGTGGGCCAATTCGGCATCCCCGCACAGCAGGCTGGCAGTCCAGTCGGGAACCGCGCGCTTGAGCCCGTCCCCCAGCGCGCGGTACAGCGCGGGGTCGGCGGCCAGGCGCAGGTCGTAGGGGGGATTGCAGACCACCAGCCCACCTGGCGGGGGAGCCGCCTCCGGGCCGGGTGCCAGCGTCGGTCGCGCCAGCAGCGGGACCGAGCCGGCCCGCAGCCCTTCGACCGCCGCGGCGTCCCAGCGGATCACCCCGGCCAGACCCGCGAGTACTTCGTTGTCCTGCGCGGCGGCAATCGACTCGGGGTCCCGGTCACGACCGAAGAACACCGGGCGCAGCGCGGCGCGCCCGGCGATCTCGCGCTCGCGCGCTTCGTCGTGCAGCATCTGCCAGGCGGCCTGATCGAACCCCTTCCAGCGGGTCGGCACGAAGCCGCCGTGGCGGAGCAGGCCGGGCGCGACATCGGCGGCCATCAGCGCGCCTTCAATCACCAGCGTGCCGCTGCCGCACATCGGATCCAGCAGGCCACCGCCGCCGGCATAGACCTGCGGCCAGCGGCCGCGCATCAGCACGCCCGCCGCGAGGTTCTCTTTCAAAGGCGCCTCGCCCTGGTGCTGACGCCAGCCACGCCGATGCAAGGGGCCGCCGCCCAGATCGATCGATACGATCGCGCGATCCCGCCGCACCACCACGTTGACCCGCACGTCCGGGGTTTCCACGTCGACGCTGGGGCGCATGCCGGTGGCCTCGCGCATGACATCCACGATGGCGTCCTTGACCCGCTGCGCGGCAAAGCGGGCGTGCGTCAGCCCGGTCCCCGAGACGTGCGCGTCCACCGCAATGGTGTCACCCTCGCCCAGCTGGGCGGGCCAGTCGATGCCCGCCACGCCGGCGTACAGCGCCTGCTCGTCGGTGCAGTCAAACTCATCGATCGGCCACAACACCCGGCTGGCCAGACGCGTCCACAACACGGCGCGTTGCGCATCCAACAGGCTGCCTTCGACATTCACCCCGGCCATGGTCGCGGTGGCGCGCGTGCAACCCAGCGCGAGCAATTCGTCGGCGAGCAGGTACTCCAGACCCTTGCCGCAGCTGGCGAAAAACTTCATTGTCCGGCCTCCGGCGTCGCGGGGCGGGAGGCTGGCGGAAGGCTCGCAAGCAGCGCTGCGAACGCGGTGGCGCTGGCGGCCACGTGATCGGTCAGGCGATGGCCGTCATCCACCAGCAGCAGGCGCGCCCGTCGGGTGCCCGCCCAGGCGACCACCTCGCCGGGCGGAATCAGCTCGTCGTGCCAGCCATGGATGATGCTCAGCGGCACTTCCGCCGCATCGATCGGGTGCTCGGCATTCATGCGGATCGGCGGCGCCATCAGGAACAGGCCGGCCACCGGCACCTGCAGTGACGCCAGACCGGAGATGTACGCACCCAGGCTGGAGCCCGCAAGAACCACGGGGCCGCGCTCGCGTGCGGACCGCGCGAGTGCCAGCAACCGCTGCAGGCGTTCGGGCACGTCGCCCATGGGGCTGATGGCCTGGCGCGCGTCCAGATCGGTGTAGTCGGGACACTCCCAAGTCCAGCCGAGTGCCTCGGCCGCCTCCGCCAAGGCCGCCACCTTGGTCGCGCCGGGTCCGCTTTCGAAGCCGTGGGAAAGGATGCAGTGTCCGCGCATGGGGAGTCCGGAATTTGAACGCACGGCGGCGGCGGCGTGACGGGCACGGCGCGCGCAGCAGTGTCTGGGGCCCGCGATGCTAGCATCCGGGCCATGTCGACCGAGCCCGCCGAAGCGTCCGCCATGCCTGCCATTCACGCCGCACCCCTGCCCTATCAGGGCCGGCTGGTGCGGCGCGCGCCCGCCGCGATCGACCTGGTGGTGATCCACTGCACCGAGTTGCCCGACCTGGCGACGGCGCGCGAGTACGGCGAGCGCGTGCTTTACCCCGCATCCGGCACCGGCAACAGCGGACACTTTTACATCGACCGCGACGGCGCGATCCACCAATATCTGGACGTTGATCGCATCGCGCACCACGTACGCGGCTTCAACGACCGGTCCATCGGCATCGAACTGGTCAACCGCGGGCGCTACCCGCACTGGCTGGATTCGCGCCACCAGGCCATGGATGAGCCATACCCGTCCTTGCAGGTGGCCGCGCTGGTGGCATTGCTGGCCGGACTCGCCGGCGCGCTGCCGTCACTGCAGTGGATTGCCGGGCATGAGGATCTGGACACCGAACGCGTCGCCGCCAGCGACGACCCCGGCCGGCTGGTGGCCCGCAAGCGCGATCCGGGACCGCGTTTTCCGTGGACGCAGGTGCTGCAGTCCGGCGCATTGCAGCGTCTGCCGCGCTGAGCGCGTCGACGCCGGTTGCGGGTGGATCCCGCGCCGTCGTGGCTGGCGTACCCGATCGGCCGCGCCCGCTATAATTGGCGGTCATCCGCACCGGTCACCCGCATGACGCCCCCTGTTTCCGAGCTGATCGACCTGCTCTCGCTGGAGCGCCTGGAGGACAACCTGTTCCGCGGCCAGAGTCGCGACATCGGCACCAAGTACGTGTTCGGGGGGCAGGTCGTGGGCCAGGCCCTGTCGGCGGCGCGTGCCACGCTGGCGACGACGCGCTACGCCCATTCGCTGCACGCGTACTTTTTGCGGGCCGGCGACATCGCCGCGCCGATCGTCTATCAGATCGACCGCACCCGGGACGGCGGCAGCTTCTCGGTGCGCCGGGTCACGGCCATCCAGCACGGCCAGGTGATCTTTTTCATGGCGGCCTCCTTCCAGAGCGAAGAGCCCGGCGCGGAGCATCAGTCCTCGATGCCCTCGGTCCCGATGCCCGAAGACATCGACGCCTCGCCGTCGGTGCCCGAAAAAGTGCTCGCAACCCTGCCCGACAAGATCCAGCGCTGGCTCTCGCGCGAGGGTCCGTTCGAGTTCCGCCATGTGTATCCGCGTGACGAGCTCAACCCGCCCCGGCGCCCGCCGCAGCAGCAGGTCTGGTTCCGCCTGACCGACCGGGTCGGTGACGCCCCGGAACTGCACCAGGCGCTGCTCGCCTATGCCTCGGACTTCCAGTTGCTGGGCACGGCGACCTACCCGCACGGCATCAGTTACTACCAGCCCAACGTGCAGATGGCCTCGCTGGACCACGCGCTGTGGTTCCATCGGCCGTTCCGGGCCGACGACTGGTTGCTGTACTCGATCGACAGCCCCAGCGCGCAGGGCTCCCGCGGCCTGGCCCGCGGGCAGATCTACTCGCGTGACGGGGTACTGGTGGCCAGCACCGCCCAGGAGGGCCTGATCCGCGTGGTACCCGGTGCGGCGGACGTCAACCACGTGCCGGCACGGAACTGAAGCACTCCCGATGCGCAAGGTATTCAGCAGTCATCGTCTGGAAAACGCCGAAGGAGTGGCCGAGTTGCTGCGCGCGGCCGGCATCGAGGTGCGCATCCTCAACGGGCGCTCCTACAAGGGCAACCGGCGCCGTACGTTCAGCTACTCGGACGCCGATGCTCCGGAATCGGAGGTCTGGGTGGTGCGATCCGACGACCAGCATCAGACCCGGGAGATCCTGCGCGACGCCGGCCTGATCGACAGCACCCGTCCGGTGGACGGCTACGTCACGCCGAGCTTTCGCAGCTACACCGCCGAACGGGCGCAAGCCGCCACGCCCCAGCGCAAGAAGCTGTTCCGGATCAAGCTGGGCCTGCTGGTGCTGATCGGCGCAGTGGTCGTGGCTGCCGGCATGCACACCTTGAACCAGCCGCCGCTGCCGGCAGTGCCCGCGGCGGAAGTGCACGTGGCATCGCCGCCGTTTGACGGATCGATCGCCGTCACCCTGGCACCGGTCGCCCGCTTGGTCCTGGCCCGCGAACTGGTCGACGTGGACACGCCGGTGGCGTGTCTGGGCGTGGACAGCGGTGATGCGCCGGCCGCGATGATCGCCGCATTGGCGAAGGCCCGGCCGGAACTGGTGCTGGTGCCCGCCACCGCGTGCCAGGAAGTGGCCGATGAGGAGCAGGGCAGTTACGAGCGCGCTTCCGGACGTCCGGCGACGATGGTCGACGTGCGCGTGTTCCGGCCGTCGGCGCCGCAACTCGCGACGGTCGAGGTCACGTCCTATCACCACCGGAGCCAGGCCGCGTACACGACGCTGGAGGTCACCCGCGTGGACGGCCACTGGCAGGTCAGCAACGTGATCAAGCGCGTCGAGAGTCGTGGACTGATGGGCTTCTGATGCCGATCGATCACCCCGCGCCGGAGCCCGTCCGGGGCGTGTGACGCCGCCATGGCGATCGTCGCCGGGAAGGCGGGCACCGACGCGCTGCCCGACCAAGTCACCGCGCCACCTGCTGTCGCCACGCGACGCCCCGAGGCCGTCAAACCGGCGTTATGCTGACCGCCATGGGTAGCGAATCGGGCCAGGACATCGACGACCTGCGGCTGTTCCACACCGCCGAGCATCCGTGTGGCTATTGGCCGGAGCGCATCGCCCGCGACCTGGTCATGGACCCGCGTGATCCGAAGCTGGCGCACTGGTACCCGCAGGCACTGCAATGGGGCTTCCGCCGCTCCGGCGACATCGTCTACCGCCCACACTGTCAAGGCTGCCGCGCGTGCGTGGCGGTGCGCATCCAGGTCGATCGTTTCCAGCCCGACCGCAGTCAACGCCGCTGCCTGGCGCAGAACGCAGCGGTGACCATGCGCGTCCTGCCACCGGAGCGCACGGACGAGCAGCTCAGCCTGTACCAGCGGTATCTGGGCGCGCGTCATCGCAACGGCGGCATGGATGACCACGGCGCCAGCGAGTTCGACCAGTTTCTGACCGGTCGCTGGAGCAACGGCCGCTTTATCGAGTTGCGCGATCCTGCCCCAAGCGGACCGGGCCGGCTGCTCGCCGTGGCGGTGACCGACGTCGTGCCCGGTGCGCTGTCGGCGGTCTATACCTTCTTCGACCCCGCCGAGAGGCGCCGTGGGCTGGGCACGCTGGCCGTCCTGCACCAGCTGCAGTGGGCCGCCACGCAGGGCTACCGGCACCTGTATCTGGGCTACTGGATCAAGGATCATCCAAAGATGGATTACAAACGACGTTTCCGGCCGCTCGAGGGGTTCGACGGTCGCAGCTGGCGCGAGATGGACACAGGGGACGGCGCATGAGTGGCTGGCTGCTGCCGTACGGCGGACGCTTCCTGATCGCGGCCCTGCTCCTGCTCGCCGTCGCCGCCTGCGTCCGGGTGACCGTGCATGGCGATCAGCAGGCGTATGACCGTCCCGACCCTGCCGCGAGCGCGCCCGCACCGCTGCGGGTGGCCACTTACAACACGTCGCTCTACACCGAGCAGGCCGGCGGCCTGATCCGGCAGCTGGAAGGCAATGACGACCATGCGGCACGGATCGCCGCGGTCCTGCAGCAGGTGCGTCCCGACATCGTGCTGCTGAACGAGTTCGACTACGACGAGGCCGGCCGCGCGGCCAGCCTGTTCCAGGACCGCTACCTGGCGGTGCCTCAGCCCGACGGCGGCGACGCGCTGCGGTATCCCTACCGCTACCTGGCCCCGGTCAACACCGGGGTGCCCAGCGGGCTGGATCTGGACGGCAACGGCGAAGTCGGCGGCCAAGGCCGGGACCGCGGCAACGACGCGTGGGGCTACGGCCTGCATCCCGGTCAATACGGCATGCTGGTGCTGTCGCGCTACCCGATTGTCACCACCGGGGTGCGGACGTTCCAGCACCTGAAGTGGAGCGCGATGCCGGGCGCGCGCGTGCCGCGGGATCCTGCCACCGGGGCATCCTGGTACCCCCCGGAGGTGTGGTCGCAGCTGCGGCTGTCGTCCAAGTCCCACTGGGACGTGCCCATCAACGCACCCCACGGTGTGATCCACCTGCTGGCCGCGCACCCCACTCCGCCGGTGTTCGACGGCCCGGAAGATCGCAACGGCCGGCGCAATGCCGATGAGATCCGTCTGTGGGCGGAGTACATCGCGGGCGAGGACCGGCAAGCATGGTTGTGCGACGACGGCGGACGCTGCGGCGGTCTGGCGGCCGACGCGCGGTTCGTGATTGCCGGCGACTACAACGCCGATCCCGTCGACGGTGACGGGGAACCGGGAGCGATCGCCCAGCTGCTTGACCATCCGCGGGTGAACGCCCGCTTTGTACCGCGCAGCGAGGGCGCGGCTCCGCGAGCGAAGGCGCGCGCCATACCGCGCCGCGGCGACCTGTCCAGCCACACCGGCGACTTCGGCCCGAAGGGCGGCACGCTGCGTCTGGATTACGTGCTGCCGTCGGCAAACCTGCGGGTGACCGGTGGCGGCGTGTTCTGGCCTGTCGAGACTGCGCCCCACAGCCGGATCGCCGCAGCCAGCGACCACCACCTGGTGTGGCTGGACGTGGTTCCCACGGACTGAGCCGTACCGGCCGTCGCTATTTGAACGATGGTGTCGCCGCCTGGACGGACGCCACTTCCGCGGAGCGCCCGGATTCCGGCGCTGTCGCGGGCGCTGCTGCCGGCGCTGCTGCCGGCGCGGGCGCCGGCACCGGCACGGATTCGGCAGTCACCGCGTCGGCGAGCAGCGACGGCGCCATGGAGGACACGGCGAAGCGCGGCCCAAATCCGAAGGCTTCCTCGATCCGCGCCGACACGATCATCCGCACCATGCTGCCGGGGATCATCACCTCAAGCGCGACCGGATCGCCGGCCGTGGTGCGCCCCTCCAGATCCAGCTTGAACATGGCCCCGCCGGTATCTATGGCACGGCAGACCAGATGCTCGCCGACCGGACCATCGCGCAGAAACGGTTTGAGCCCGTCACCCAGCGACTCCAGCGCCTGCGGAAAAAAGAACACCGCGTACCCGTTCTTGTCGTCCATCCACCCTCCTGTTGTGTTGGTGCAATCCGATCAGCGCAGTGTGACCTGCAAACGCGACGCCGACGCGCGCGCCTTGGCGCGGGCCTGCGCAATGTCATCGCCCAGCGCCAGGGTGACCGCGACCCGACGCTGGCCGTCCACGCGCGGCTTGCCGAACAGGCGCAGCTGGGTATCCGGCTCGGCCAGCGCGGCATCCACGCCGGCAAACACCGGCACCCCGTGGCCTTCGACCACCACCGCGCACGAGGCCGACGCCGGCTGCGTCCGTATGACCGGCACCGGCAGCCCGAGAATTGCGCGCGCATGCAGGGCGAATTCGCTCAGATCCTGCCCGATGAGGGTAACCAGGCCGGTGTCGTGGGGGCGTGGTGAGACCTCGCTGAACCAGACATCGTCACCCTTGACGAAGAATTCCATGCCGAACACGCCCCAGCCGCCGAGATCGTCGCTGACCGCGCGCGACATCGCCTGCGCCCGTTCCAGCGCCAGTGCCGACATCGGCTGCGGCTGCCAGCTCTCGCGGTAGTCGCCGTCGTGCTGGGTGTGACCGATGGGTGCGCAGAAACCGGTGCCACCGGCGTGGCGCACGGTCAGCAGGGTGATCTCGTAGTCGAAGTCGACAAACCCTTCGACGATCACCCGGCCCGCGCCGGTGCGACCACCGGTCTGGGCGTACTCCCAGGCCGGGGCCATGTCGGCTTCGGTGCGCAACAGGGACTGGCCCTTGCCGGAGGAGGACATCACCGGCTTGACCACGCACGGCAGGCCGATGGCACTCACGGCGGCCCGGTAGTCCTCCACGGTGTCGACAAACCGGTACGGGGAGGTCGGCACGCCCAGGGTCTCCGCGGCCAGCCGGCGGATGCCCTCGCGGTCCATGGTCAGTTGCGCGGCGCGCGCGGTCGGGATCACCCGCGCGGTGCTGGACACGGCGCGCAACTCGCGTTCCAGTTCCACCAGCGTCGCGGTATGGATGGCCTCGATCTCCGGCACGATCAGGTCGGGACGCTCGGCGGCCACCAGCGCGCGGATCGCCGCACCATCGAGCATGTCGACGACGTGACTGCGATGCGCCACCTGCATCGCGGGCGCATCGGCATACCGGTCGGCCGCGATCACTTCCACGCCGAAGCGCTGCAGCTCGATCGCCAGCTCCTTGCCCAATTCGCCCGAGCCCAGCAGCAGCACCCGAAACGCATGCGGCGACAAGGGCGTGCCCAGAGTGACAGTGCCGGCGATCGGCGCGGGAGTCTCGGTCATGGCGGTGTGGCCGTTCGGATGATGGACGTTGCCCAGTCTAACTTCGACGCCAAGGTGTGGCCTGGATCCTTACCTGGATGCGGCGCGCGTGCCATTCTCCCCGCATGCCGCCGCCCGCCCATCCCCTGTTGCGTCCGCTGCTCACTGCCGCACTGACAGGCATCGTCGCGCTGGGCTGCACGCGCGCCGCCGACGGTGCCGCCGATCAGCCCGAGGCGCGTCTCACCGGCATGCTGATGGACATGCGTCTGAACGAGATCAGCGGGCTGGCCGCCTCGGTCACCCATCCCGATGTGCTGTGGATGCACGACGACGGCGGCAATCCCGCGCAGCTGTTCGCAGTCAACACCCGCGGCCGCCGGCTGGCGACATTCGGCATCGAGGGGGTCACCAAGACCGATTGGGAGGACATGGATGCCTTCGAGTTCAAAGGTAAACGCTACCTGCTGATCGCCGACACCGGCGACAACGGCGGGTTGCGCCGCACGCTGCAATTGCATGTGATCGAAGAGCCGACCCGCTTGACCAATGCGCGGCTCAAGCCGGCCTGGTCGATTGCCTTCCGCTGGCCGGACGGTGCGCGCGATTGCGAGGCGGTGGCGGTGGATGCCCAGCGCGGCGAGGTCCTGCTCATTTCCAAGAAGCGCGAACCACCCGAGCTGTTCGTGCTGCCGCTGCAGCCACCCGACCGTGAGCTGCTGACCGCGAAACGGGTCGGCCATCTGGCCGGCGTGCCTGAGCCCGATCCCGAGACCCTGCAGCGCAATCCCCGGCGCGCGCGGCTGGACGGCCACGTTACGGCCGCCTCGGTCTCGCCCGACCGCGGCACCCTTGCGGTCATGACCTACCGCTATCTGCTGCTGTACCCGCGCGCACCGCAGCAGGATTGGGCCGCTGCGGTGGCAGGTGTCCCGCGCACCAGCGTGCTGCCATGGTTGCCCCAGGCCGAGGCGCTGGGGTGGTCCGCCGACGGACGCAGCCTGTATGTGACCGGCGAGTTCATCCCGGCGCCGCTGTACCGCATCACCCCCTGACCCGCTCGGGTTTCCACCCCGGACCTGCGTTCGGCTCCCGACGCCCCAGTGCACCCGCGCGGCCCGGCAGAGCGCCCGTCGGCATGGCGTCGTTTGCATTTCTGATATCAATTTGATATCAATATTGCATTCACCTGTCCAGCCGAGAACTGACATGAAAGAGAATCCGACCCGCTCACTGCCCGGCATCCCGGTGTTGCTGGCATTGCTGGTGTTGATGCTGGCAATGGGCTGGCTCGCCATTACAAGCTTCAAACCGATGCAGGCAATGTCCCTGCTCGCGGCGATCGCCGTGTTCGTCGGCGCGTTTATCGCCGTGTGTGGCCTGTACATGGTCGAACCGAACCAGGCGGCCGTACTCAGCCTGTTCGGCCGCTATGTGGGCACGGTCAAGGACAACGGCCTGCGCTGGAACAACCCGTTCTTTACCAAGCGCAAGGTCTCCTTGCGGGTGCGCAACTTCGAGAGCGGCAAACTCAAGGTCAACGAACTGGAAGGCAGCCCTATCGAGATCGCGGCGGTGATCGTGTGGGAGGTGGTTGACTCGGCCGAGGCGGTGTTCAACGTCGACGACTACGAAAGCTTCGTCCACATCCAGTCCGAAGCGGCGCTGCGCGCAATGGCCACCAGCTACCCTTACGACAGCGATGATAACGGCCTGATATCGCTGCGCAGCCATCCGGTGGAAGTCTCCCACCACCTGCAGGAGCAGCTTACCGAACGCCTCAGCGCCGCCGGGGTGATCGTGATCGAGGCGCGCATCAGCCACCTCGCCTACGCCCCAGAGATCGCCCAGGCCATGCTGCAGCGCCAGCAGGCCAATGCGGTGATCGCCGCGCGCACACGGATCGTCGCCGGTGCAGTCGGGATGGTGCAGATGGCGCTGGCGGACCTGCAGAAGAACGGCGTGGTCGAGCTGGACGAGGAGCGCAAGGCGGCCATGGTGAGCAACCTGCTGGTGGTGTTGTGCAGCGAACGTGGCACGCAGCCGGTGGTCAACG
>JBDSPO010000240.1:0-7265 GCA_039930265.1 Lysobacter sp.
GGTCTGGAAGCGGTGCCGCTCGACCGGCAGTACTGCAGCGTCTTGCACGTACACCCGGACGCGTCTGGGTGGCGGTTGGCGTGCTTGCCCTCGCTGGAGTGGCTGTTTTTTCCCTTGGCGGCAACACCCACCTGGACGAGTCGCCCGCGCAGGCCGATGCGCTGATGGCCGACGGCGGGAACCGTGACCCGGTCTCCGCCATGTTGCAGCCCTTGCCCGAGGCGCCGTTGCAGATTGCCGTGGACAAGGCACGCCAGCAGATCGCCCAGAACCGGCTGACCTCGCCGGCCGACGACAACGCGGTGTCCACCGCAATGCGCGCATGGGGCGCGCATCCGGACGCGCCCGAAATACAGGATTTACTGGGATCGCTGACCGACGCAATGGGCGAGCCGTTGCTGGTCAACCTGCGTCAGGCGCGCGACGTGCAGGCAGGAAAACAGGCGCAGCAGATCCGCCAACTGGGTTCCGAGACCGCTACCTTGGACTCACCTGCCCAGCAGCGTCTGCGGGCGGGAATCGAGAAAATTCTCGACCAACGCATCGCAGTGGCTGCGCAGCGCACCGACCGCGATGCCGCGACAGCGACTGCCGCGCTGGCCGAATCGATGGGCCTGGCACCCGAATCGGTGCGCCGTCTGCAGACCCGCGCGGCCGGAATTCCCACCGGCCCGGGCGCGCCTGATCGCCGTCAGGGTGGCACCCAGGCGCTCGCGTCCCGACCGGTCACTCGCGATGACTACGCCGCGTTCGCCACCGCGACGTCGCGCAAGCCGGCGCTGTGCCGCGAACGCTCGTCGGTCTTGCGGGTACTGTCCCCGCGCGACTGGCGCACGCCCGGCTTCGAGCAGGACGGCGCCGACCCGGTGGTGTGTATTTCCCTGGTGGACGCCCAGGCTTATGCGCAGTGGCACAGCGAGCAGACGGGCCGCAACTACCGTCTGCCGACCATTGAGGAGTCGCGTTCGCGCGCCGCTGAGATCAGAGGCCGCGAGGTGTCACTGTGGCAACTGGACTGCGGAAACGGGTGCAAGCAGCGCGCCGTGATCGGCGATTCATGGCGCAAGGACACCGGCCAGCGCACCCTGGATGCGGTCCGCGGCTATGACGACGTGAGCTTCCGGTTGCTGCGCGAGCCCTGAGCCTGCAAGCCGTCCGGACGAGCCGTCGCGCGGCCCTTACAATCGTGCGATGCGCACTCCCCCTACCCTGCAACGGTTGTTCCTCACCGGCCTGTTGACCCTGCTGCCCCTGTGGCTGACCTGGGTCGTGGTCAAATTTGTCTTCGTCATGCTGTCGGACATCAGCCGGCCTCTCACCGAACCGGTGCTCCATGGCTTGGCAAGCGCCGACCCGCGCGCGCTGGGTTGGCTGTCCGACCCCTGGGTGCAGACCCTGATTGCGCTGGTGGCGACCCTGCTGGTGATCTTCATCACCGGCGTCATGGCGCACAGGGTGCTGGGGCAACAATTGCTGCGCTGGTTCGAAAGGATGATCGGTCGGGTGCCCCTGGCCCGCACCATCTACGGCAGTGCGCGGCAGTTGCTCAACATCCTGCAGACCAAACCGGACGGGACCCAGCGCGTGGTGCTGATTGATTTTCCGCATGACCAGATGAAATCGATCGGATTCGTCACCCGCGTGCTGCGCGAACAGGGCACCGGTCGCGAACTGGCGGCGGTCTACGTCCCCACCACGCCGAACCCGACCTCCGGTTATCTGGAGATCGTGCCCATCGAAAAGCTGACCCCGACCGACTGGACCGTGGACCAGGCGATGAGTTTCATCATTTCCGGGGGGGCCGTGTCGCCCGACACGATCCCGTTCTCGGCGCCTGGTGCAGCGGCGCGCGAGGCTGCGGAGGACATTGCCACGCCGTCGCCAGCCGCCTGAGACCGCTTGCCACGCTGCCTGCTTCACCGCCTGCCCGACCGTCCAACACCGGACCCACCCCGCTGCCCGGAGACCGCCACGATGCGCCGACCGATCCACCCAACCCTGCTCGCCGTAGCCTTGGCCGCCATCATGGCCGGCTGTTCACCGCAAACCGGCAGCGGCCCCGCCGCAGGTTTGCCTGCCACCACGGGCGAGGCCATCACCGACAAGGCGGCGCACCTGGACCGGCTGTATGCGCAGTACTGGGAGGACATGCTCAAGCACAACCCGCTCGCCGCGACCTACCAAGGCGACCCGCGTTACAACGACCAGCTGCCCAACTTCCTGTCGCGCGAGTACCGCGACGCGAGCCATGCGCTCACGCAGGGCTGGCTGGAGAAGATCGAATCGGTGGGCGCCGAGGGTCTGGAGGGTCAGGATCTGCTGAGCTGGCAGGTCTTTGTGGAGGATGCGCGCGACGAGCTGGCCGGGGAGAAGTTTCCTTCCTGGATGCAGCCGGTCAACCAGTTCTACAACATCGCCTCCACGTTCGTGCAACTCGGATCGGGCAGCGGCGCGCAGCCGTTCAAGACGGTCGAGGACTATGACAACTGGCGCAAGCGGGCCGGCAACGTGCCGGTGCTGTTCAACCAGGCGATCGCCAACATGGGCGAAGGCATCGAGGCCGGCGTGGTCCAGCCACGGGTGCTGATGGAAAAGGTGCTGCCGCAGCTGGACGCGTTGATCAAAGACGATCCGCGCCAGACCCTGTTCTGGAAGCCGGTGTCCGATCTGCCTGCCAGCTTTCCGGAAGCGGACCGCAAGCGCATCGAAGCGGAATACACCGAGCTGATCGCGACCGTGTTGATGCCTGCCTACGTCCACTTGCGCGACTACATCGCCAAGGATTACCTGCCGAAAACCCGTGACTCCGTCGGCATGGCGGGCCTGCCCGACGGTGAGGCGTGGTACGCCTACCGGGTGCGGCAGTCGACCACCACCGAGCTGCCACCGGAGCGTATCCACCAGATCGGCCTGGACGAGGTCGCACGCATCCAGGGGCGGATGCAGGAGGTCATGGACCAGGTTGGCTTCAAGGGCACCCTGCCGGAGTTCTTCGTTTTCATGCAGACCGATCCGCGATTCGAATTCGCCAGCGAGGAGGCGTTGCTGACGTTCTATCGCGGGCTGGAGGCCAAGGTGAACGCCAAGGTCCCGGAGCTGTTCTCGCTGGTGCCCAAGGCGCCATTCGAGATCCGTCCGGTGGAAGCCTTCCGTGCCCAGTCCGCGGCCGGCGGCTCTTACATGACACCCAGCGAGGACGGCAGCCGGCCGGGCGTGTTCTACGTCAACACCTATGACCTGCCAACCCGCAAGACCTGGGACGCGGAGGATCTGTTCCTGCACGAAGCCATTCCCGGCCACCATTTCCAGCTGGCCCTGCAGCAGGAGCTGACCGATCTGCCGGCGTTCCGCCGCTTCGGTGGCCAGACCGCCTTTATCGAAGGCTGGGGGCTGTACGCCGAGTCACTGGGCAAGGAACTGGGCGTCTACGAACAGCCCTACGACTACTTCGGCTACCTGCAAAACGAGCTGTGGCGGGCGATCCGACTGGTGGTCGATACCGGCTTGCACAGCAAGGGCTGGACGCGCGAGCAGGTGATCGACTACATGCTGGCGAACTCCGCCGAAAGCCGCACCCAGGCGGTTGCCGAGGCCGAGCGCTACATGGCGATCCCGGGTCAGGCACTGGCCTACAAAATGGGCGAGTTGAAGATCCTGGAGCTGCGTCAGCGCGCCGAAAAGGCGTTGGGCGACAGCTTCGACATCCGCCAGTTCCACGCCGAAGTGCTCAAGGACGGTTCGGTGCCGCTGGATGTGCTGGAGGTCAAAATCGACCGCTGGATCGCTGCCAGCAAATAGCGGACGCCGGATACGCGAACGGCCCGGAATTGTCCGGGCCGTTCGCAGGTCATGCCGTCAGCGCGGGGTCATCCCCCGCGCCCGATTGGATCAGGCGCTCGAACCATCCCGAAACGAGCCGCGACCACCGCTCCGACCGGCCGGAGCCGCCGCGCGCTGGCGCGGTGCACCCGCATGGGCGTGCCGGGGCGCCGCCGCGTGCGGACGGGCCGCCGCGCGTGGGCTGCTGCTGCGCGGCGGACGACCGGCACCGGCATTGGCGCGCGGGTTCGGGATCGCCACGTCCAGGCGGATCGGACGGCTGGGCTCGTAACCCGGCACCACGACCATCTCCACGTCCTTCTTCAGCACGTGCTGGATCTGCCGCAGCAGGCCGCCCTCGTCGTGCGAGACCAGCGACAGCGCCTCACCGGTGGAACCGTTGCGGCCGGTACGACCGATCCGGTGCACATAATCCTCGGCAACCATCGGCAGATCGAAGTTGATCACCAGCGGCAGGTCGGGGATATCCAGACCGCGGGCGGCGACGTCGGTCGCCACCAGCACGCGGGCACGGTTGCCCTTGAAGTCGCGCAGGGCTTTCTGGCGCTGCGCCTGGCTCTTGTTGCCGTGGATGGCAACCGTGCGCAGACCAGCGGCTTCCAGCTGTTCGGCCAAGCGGTTGCAGCCATGCTTGGTACGACCGAACACCAGCACCTGGTCGCCCGGGCGCTTGGCAATGATGTCGATCAACAGGTCGCGCTTGCGGCCGCTGTCGACCGGATGGGCGCGGTGGGTGATGGTGTTGGCAATCGCGTTGTTGGTGGCGACCTGGACCTGCTTGGGGTCGCGCATGAACTGCAGCGCGAGCTGCTTGAGCTGGGCCTCGAAGGTGGCCGAGAACAACAGGGTCTGACGCTCCGCCGGCACGCGGCCGAGGATGCGCTTGATCGCGGGCAGGAAGCCCATGTCGAGCATGCGGTCGGCTTCGTCCAGCACCAGAACTTCGATCTCTTCAAGCCTGACGGTACCGCGCTCCATATGGTCGATCAGGCGACCCGGGGTGGCCACGATGACGTCGACGCCGCGACGCAGGGTCTCGACCTGGGGGCCCATGCCGGCGCCGCCGAAGATGGTGCAGAAGTTCATCCGCAGGTGCTTGGCATAGCTGCGCAGGCTGTCGTTGACCTGGACCGCCAGCTCGCGGGTGGGGACCAGGATCAGCGCACGCGGCTTGCGCGAGGCGTTGGGAGCGGTCTGCTTGGACAAACGGTTGAGCAGTGGCAGGCCAAACGCAGCGGTTTTGCCGGTACCGGTCTGGGCGCCACCGAGCAGGTCGTTGCCGTCCATGATCAAGGGGATAGCCTGGATCTGGATCGGGGTCGGGGTGGTGTAACCCTGTTCGGCGAGCGCGCGCAGCAATGCAGGCGCAAGGCCGAGGGAATCAAAAGACATGTTGTAGCTCCGAATAAAAAAACCGCATAACCATGCGGAAAGACCCGGAGCGTTCCCTGTAACCGCGCTGCGAGCATTGGTGTGACGGCACCGGAAAATCCGGACCGTGTCGGCGCGACGAAAGACGTGCGGGATATTCGCACCGGACCACGCCTTTGGGCGGGGGGTCTTGGCCGACTGGCCAACCCGTGCGAGGGCATACCTGGGAAACGTGACCCTTGCGGGCAGGCAGCCGTGCGCTGAACAGGCGAATCTTACGGGAAAAACAGCACCTGTACCAGCGCGGCCAGCGGGTCGTTCATACAACCTTGGGTGCCGTTGGCCAGTGCGGCTCCGCCCCAAGCAACAACCGGTTGTTGCAGAGAGCGATGTTGTCCGTGCTGTCCATCGGGTTGACCATTACCTCCGACACGCCCGCCTTGCGCATACGAGGTCTAATGTCAGCAAGTCCCCGCTTCAAAAGAGGCACCTTGGGGGGCTGCCCCAATCAACGCCACCTCCGGAGCCACAGATGCACTCGACGAAATCTCAGGCCTTCAGGCCGAAAGTTCTGCTGCTCAGCCTCGCCATCGCAACCGCTGTGGCCGCCTGCTCAAAGCCGGACCCGACTCCCGCGCCCACCGCCTCCACCGACGCGCCGCCGCCAACGGGAATCACACTGGATGAGAGCAAGCTGCCCCCGGTCAACCGTTTTCTGGTGACTGATCTGGACAAGTCCAAGGACGCCTGCACGGACTTTGGTGGCTATGTCAATGACACCTGGCTGGCCGCCAATCCGATCCCGGGGGACCGCACCAGCTGGGGCGCCTTCGAAATGCTGGCGGAGCGATCGACCGCCGCTCAGCGTCAGTTGGCCGAGCAGGCGGCGGCGGACAAGAACGCCACCGGCGTGGAAGCGATTGTGGGGAATTTCTGGGCCACCGGAATGGACGCCGAGAAGATCAACGCCCAAGGCATCACGCCCATCCAGCCGCGTCTGGATGCGATCGCCGCGCTGGATAGCCAGCCGAAAGTCGCCGACTACCTGCGCACCAGCGCCGCCAAGGGCGAAAATTTCCTGTTCGGGTTCGGCGCGGAGGCGGATTTCAAACAGTCCGACATGAACATCGCCTATGCCGCGCAGGCCGGTCTGGGTCTGCCCGACAAAACGTACTACGTGGATGCCGACAAGGCCGACAAGCTGGCTGCCTATCAGGCGCACGTCGCAAAGGTGCTGGAGCTGTCGGGCATTGACAGCGCAAAGGCGGCCGAGCAGGCCAAGCAGGTGATCGCCTTCGAGACCCGCCTGGCCAAGGTGTCCAAGTCCAGCGAGGAAATGTCACGCGACGTGTCGCTGTTCTACAACCCCATCTCCCCGGCCGACGCCGACAAGTTGACCCCGAACTTCCCGTGGACGGCGTTCTTCGAGTCCCAGGGCGTCGCCACGCCGACGATGTTCTCGCTGGCGATTCCGGCCTTCCATCAGGAAGTCAGCAAGATGCTGGCCGACGTTCCGGTCGACCAGTGGCAGGCGTACCTGCGCTTCCACACCGTTGATGGCGCTTCGCCGTACCTGTCGGATGCCTTCGCGGAAGAGAACTTCAACTTCTACAGCAAGGCGATGCGCGGCCAGGCGGAGATGAAGAACCGTGGCAAGCGCGTGCTGGACACCATCGAAAGCCAAGCCGGTGACGCACTCGGCCAGATGTACGTAAAAGTCGCCTTCCCCGCGGAGTCCAAGGCGCAGATGGAGCGGCTGGTAGCCAACCTCAGCGACGCCCTCAAAGTCCATCTGGAGAAACTGGACTGGATGAGCGACGAAACCAAGGCCAAGGCCATGGAGAAGTGGGCGAGCTTCACCCCCAAGATCGGTTTTCCGGACAAATGGCGCGACTGGAGTGGCCTGAAGACCAGCCGCGACAGCTATATCGGCAACCTCATTGCCGCCAACGAGTTCAACTACAAGTGGAACCTGTCCAAGATCGGCAAGCCGGTGGACAAGACCGAGTGGGGCATGAGCCCGCAGACGGTCAACGCGTACTACAACCCGCTGG
>JBDSPO010000241.1:0-3855 GCA_039930265.1 Lysobacter sp.
AAAACCTTCCTGATGGACCAGGCGGTGGTGGTCGGCGTCGGCAACATCTATGCCGCCGAGGCACTGTTTGCCGCTGGCGTATCGCCGCTGCGACCGGCGGGCCGGATCTCCCGCGAGCGCTACGGGCGTGTAGTCATGGAGATCCGCCGGGTGCTGGAGGCGGCGATCCGCCAAGGCGGAACCACCCTGCGCGACTACGTGAATCCGGACGGCAACAACGGCTACTTCGCCCAGCACCTGTCGGTGTACGGTCGCGGTGGCGAACCCTGCCCGGCCTGCGGTCGCCCCCTCAAACAGGCACCCATCGGCCAGCGCACCAGTGTGTGGTGCGGCCACTGCCAACGCTGAACACCGGGCACGCCGACGCAGGAGCCGGCGACGTAGCGTGACCGCCGTCGCATCGCGCTATATTCAACCCGTCGATGAAGGGACCCACCATGGCTGACAGCGGCGATATCACCCAGCTCCTGCAGGAAGCGCGTGGCGGTGGCCGCGGCGCACTGGATCAGGTCATGTCCGCGCTCTATCACGAGCTGCACGGCATGGCCCGGCGCCAACTGGCCGAACAGCGCGGGCAGACCCTGGACGCCACCGCACTCGTCCACGAGGCCTACCTGAAGCTGTGGGGCAAGCGGGAGGCCCAGTTCGAAGACCGCGCCCATTTTTTTGCCTATGCCGCCTCGGCCATGCGCTCGGTGGTGGTCGACTACGCCCGCCAGCGGCTCGCCCAGAAGCGCGGCGGTGACCTGCACCGGGTCACCGACCTGCCCGAGGACCTGGAAGGTGGCCTGCGCCTGGACGACGAGATGCTGGCACTGGACATCGCGGTGACCAAACTGGCCCAGGTCGACCCGAAACTGGCCCAACTGGTGGAGCTGCGCTATTTCGGCGGTCTCTCGGAGGTGGAAATCTCGGCACTGCTGGAGCGCTCCGAGCGCAGCATCCGCCGCGACTGGCAGAAGGCACGGGTCTTCCTGCTCGCCTCGTTGCGCGAGGATCCGCAAGGCTGATCTCCGACTCCACCCGGGCGCGTGGGCGCCCGCTCCGGCCCGCAACAGGGAGGGTCCATGGACCCAGCACGCTGGCAACGCCTCTCACCGCTGCTCGACGAGTTGTTCGAGCTGGATGCGGTCACGCGGCAGGAGCGGCTGCACACCCTGCGCGCCGATGACGCCGCACTGACCGAGGAGCTGGAAGCCCTCCTGGCGCTGGACAGCGAGGAGGCCTTCCTGTCCGAGCCGGCGATGCGGCCAAGCCACCTGGCGATGCCTGGACGTGCGGTGGGGCCTTACCGGCTGGAACACCTGCTGGGCGAAGGCGGCATGGGCCAGGTCTGGCTGGCCTCGCGCGCCGACGGTCTGTACAAGCGCCAGGTCGCACTGAAACTGCTGCGTCCCGGCCTGACCGACAGCCAGTTGCGGCGGCGCTTCGGCCGGGAGCGACAGATTCTGGCCCGCCTCGCCCACCCCCACATCGCCCGCCTGCTGGACGCCGGCATCAGTGACGATGGCTTGCCCTACCTCGCCCTGGAGCACGTCGACGGTGTCCCGATCACCGACTATTGCCGTGAGCACGACACCCCGCTGGACACGCGCCTGCGGATGTTCGAGCAGATCTGCGCGGCCGTCAGCCACGCCCACGCCAACCTGATCGTCCACCGCGACCTGAAGCCTTCCAACATCCTGGTGACCCCCGCCGGCGAGGTGCGCCTGCTCGATTTCGGCATCGCCAAACTGCTCGACGGCGACGGCAGCAGCACGCTGGAGCGCAGCAATACCCGCACCGGCGCCCGCACCTTTACCCTGCACTACGCCGCACCCGAGCAGATCCGCGGTGAGCCGGTGACGACGATGACCGACGTCTACTCGCTGGGCGTGGTGCTGTACGAACTGCTGGCCGACGCCCGGCCGTATCGTCCTGCGCGGCGCAGCGACGCGGCATGGGAGGAGGCAATCCTGCGGCATGACCCGATGCGCCCGTCGCAGGCGATGCTGCAGGTCAGGGAGGACGACACCTACCGCGCGCGTGACCCGGCTGTAGTGCGCCGGCGCGCACGCGCGGTCGCGGGCGATCTGGACAACATCGTGCTCAAGGCGCTGTCCAAGCCCCCCGAGCAGCGCTACCCCTCCGTCGAGGCCTTCGCCCAGGACCTGCTGCGCTACGCGAGCGGCCGGCCGGTGCGTGCGCGCGCACAAAGCTGGCGCTACCGGCTGCGCAAGTTCGTCGGCCGGCATCGTTGGCCACTGGCGACCGGCGCACTCACCACCGCGGTGTTGGCAATCGCGCTGGGAATGGTCACCTGGCAGGCACGCCAGGCGGTGCACGAGGCGGACCGCGCCCAGACCATCCAGCGGTTCATGATCGGCGTGGTGGAGAGCACCGGCGATACCCCGGACGGACTGCCGATCAACCTGCGCACCCTGTTGGCGACCTCGGTTGCCCGCGGCGAGCGGGAATTGCACCAGCAACCCGACGCTTTGGCCGAACTGCTCGGCGTGGTCGCCCGCCTGCGTATAGGACTGGGCGAGCCCGACGCCGCCCGGGAGTTGCTGGAGCGGCAGGCCGGCCTGCTGGCGGGACTGGAGCAGCCGTCGGAGCGCCTGCGGCTCGAGTCGCTCACACTGCGCGGCCAAGTGGCCCAGCTGCTCGGAGATCCCGCTGCTTGCATCGCGCTGATGCAACCCGCGCTTGCGGACGCCAGGCGCGACCGCCTGCAATCGTCGCTACCGCTTGCCGGGTTCCAGTCCCAGCTGGCCCACTGTCACGCGGCCAACAGCCGCGCCGCCCGGTCGCGACCGCTGTTTCCGCACGTGCTGGCGATCCAGCGCGCCAACGGCGGCACGCCACCCGCTATCCCCACCGAAGGCCTGGGGCGGCTGGCCGCGCTGCTGCGCGGTCCGGATGGACAACCGTGTCAGTCGATGGGGGGCGACAGCGAAAGGGATGGCTGCATCGGGTCGATCACCCCCTCCCCGCGCACCACCTTTTTGAACTCGGCCCGCGAGACCGACAGGTAGCGCTCATTGCCGCCGATTTCGACCTGCGGACCCTCACTTACCGCGCGGCCGTGCTCGTCCACCCGCACGGTCATCGTGGCCTTGCTGCCGCTGTGGCAGATGGTCTTGATCTCGCTGATCTCATCGGCCCACGCCAGCAGGTACTGGCTGCCCTCGAACAACTCGCCGCGAAAGTCGGTGCGCAGTCCGTAACAGAGCACCGGGATGCGGTACGCGTCGACCACTTCGGTCAACTGCCAGACCTGCGGCTTGTGCAGGAACTGCGCCTCATCCACCAGCACGCAATGCAGCGCGCCATGGGCGGCAACGTCTGCCGCCACCAGAGCTTGCAGGTCCTGGCCCGGCGCGAAGGCGGTTGCCGGCGCGCTCAGTCCGATGCGCGAGCCCACCGTGCCGGTGCCGGCGCGATCGTCCAGTCCGGGCACCAGAATCAGCACCCGCATGCCGCGCTCGCGGTAGTTGTGCGCGGACTGCAGCAGGTTGGTGGTCTTGCCGGCGTTCATCGCCGAATAGTAGAAATAGAGCTTCGCCATGGGTCTAGTTTAGGCGCTGGCGCGGATCAGGCGTCAGCGCTCCATGCCGTCAGGGGCCTCGTCGTCGCGCCGCACCACTCGCCCGTATAGCGCCGCGTCGCGGTAGACCGCGCGGCGTGCCCTCAGCGCGGCGGATCGGCCTTGTCGGCGCGATCGGGGACGGCGGGGGCGTCTTTGGGCAAGCGCCCGGGCAGCACCTCGGTGTCGCCGACGTCCACCCGACCCACCCGCGGATCCATCCAGATCCGGTCGTGCCAGGCGGCGTACTGCTGCGGGTCCCAGTAGCGCTCGTCATGAAACTTGGA
>JBDSPO010000242.1:0-11554 GCA_039930265.1 Lysobacter sp.
GGAGCCCATCCACTTCCTGCGCCAGCAGGTCGACAAGCCCGCCGAGCGGCCCGACTTCTGTCTGGCGGATTTCATTGCGCCGCGCGACAGCGGCCGCCAGGACTGGATCGGAGCCTTCGCGGTGACAGCCGGACTGGGTATCGAGCCACACGTGGCGCGCTACGAAGCCGACCACGACGACTACAACGCGATCCTGCTCAAGGCCCTGGCGGACCGCCTCGCCGAGACGCTGGCCGAGCGCCTGCACCAGAGGGTGCGCAAGGAGTTCTGGGGCTACGCGGCCGACGAGTCGCTCGACGTGGATGCGCTGATCGACGAGAAGTACCGCGGCATCCGCCCTGCGCCCGGCTATCCGGCCTGCCCGGAGCACAGCGAGAAGGCGACCATATTCCGCCTGCTGGATCCCGCGACCAACGCCGGGATGCAATTGACCGAGAATTTCGCAATGACCCCGGCCGCTGCCGTGTCCGGCTACTACTTCAGCCATCCGGGCAGCCAGTATTTCGTGGTCGGGCGGGTCTCCCGCGAACAGGCACTCGACTATGCAGCCCGCAAGGGCGCGACCCTCGCCCAGGTCGAGCGCTGGCTGGCGTCCAACCTGGACTACGACCCGGAATGAGGGGCCGGGTTGTGACCGGCCGGGCCGGGGCGCGACCTGCAGACCTTCCGGTCGAATATCCCCCGGCCCCCGCCTGAGGCGGATGCCTCCTCCTTTACTTCGCCCCGAAGGCCCGCAGGTCGCGTCGGTGCTGACGGGTGTGCGCTTTTACAACCACCCTCATGCGTGAACGCGGGGGGGAATGCCCTTGGGGCGAAGTCGAGGAGGAGGCACCGGCTTCATCGGTGTCGGGGGACATTCGCAGCCAAGGGTATTCACCCCCAGCGCCGCGACCATCCCGGCCACCCCGCAGACGCGGCGCGTTCCCCGCGAATGGGAGAAAAACCCGGAATATGCCCGCCGGTCACGCCGGAGCGTGAGTGTTACCAGACCAGGTCGTCAGGCACCTGGAACTGGGGATCGGCGTACGGATCGTCGGCGGCCGGCGCGTCCGGGTCGACCTTGAGCGCAATGGCCGGCGCAAACACCTGCTCAGCCTGGGCGAGCAATGCCGCGTCCACCAGCAGGTAGCGCCCGTCCATCTGCAGCACGCCCAGCCGCCCGGCATTGAGCGCCTTCAGCTGCTCGGCGGTGACGTGGATCCGCTTGATCCGGCCGCCGTACTCGAAGTGGCGCGCGATGTCGGCATCGGCCGCGTTGAGCTCCTTGCCCTTCACTATTTCCGTCAGCTTGGCGCGCGCTTCGCGACGCCCGCGGGCAGCTTCCTGCTTGGCCTGCTCGGCCGCAATGCGTTCATCCTTCTCGCGCTGGGCGCGAATCGCGTAGGCCTTGGCGAGATCAATGTCCTCGCGCGAGCGCGCAGCGCCGGCTCCCGGGCGGCCCGGTGCGGCCGTGCCCCGACCGGCGGAAGGGCGCGGTGCGCCCCGGCGGCCGGCACCGGACTCGTTACCACTGCGCTTGCGGGCGCCCGCACCGGAACCGGCATCGCTGCGGCCACCGGCTGCGGGATGACGGCCGCCACGACCGTCTCCGGACTTGCGGTCGGGACCGGCATCGCGCTTGGCGGGACGCCGCTCGGGTTCGGGCGCGGGCTGGAAGCCCAGACCCATCAACTGGTTGCGCAGGGTGTCGTTCATGAGTTTTTCAACAGGCAATGGACGGCGGCAATCGCCGCGGTCAGTAATGGGGAGGCGGGGGCTCGCTGCCGGGATCGGAGGCGTGCGGGTTGGCGGCGACTGCCATGCGCAACTGGCGCAACTCCTGCAGGGCGCGATGCAGCAGCAACGCGTTGCGTGCCTCCTCATCGCGCGCCGCGGCCAGCGCGTCGCTCAGTTCACCCAGGTGATGCTCCTGGAATGCCAGCCGCGATTCAAGGTCGATCAGACGCTGCTCAAGCGGATCGCCGACACCGCTCACGCGCCGGCTCCCGCGGCCGCCGCCGCGCCCTGCACTATCGAGCGTCCGCGACCGATACCGTAGTAAGCGATCCCGGCCTCCTCGACCTCGTCGGGCTGGTACAGATTGCGTCCGTCGAACACCGCCGCGTCACTCAGCGCGGCAGCCATCCGGTCGAAATCCGGGCTTCGGAACTGCTTCCACTCGGTGACCACGATAAGGGCGTCGGCGCCCTCCAGCGTCGCATACTCGGACTCGCACAGCAGCAGATCGGCGCGATCCCCGTAGATCCGCCGGGCTTCACCCGCGGCTTCCGGATCAAAGGCCTGCACCCGCGCCCCGGCGGCCCACAGTTGCTCGATCAGGCGACGGCTCGGCGCAGCGCGCATGTCATCGGTATTGGGTTTGAATGCCAGCCCCCAGAGCGCAAATGTCTTGCCGGCAATCGAGGCGCCGTAATGGCGCACGACAAGTTCGAACAGATGCTCTTTCTGACGCTCGTTGACCGCTTCCACGGCTTCCAGCAATCGTGGCTGCAGGCCGTGCTGCTGCGCGGTGCGGGCCAGCGCCTGGACATCCTTGGGAAAACACGAGCCACCGTAGCCGGCACCGGGATAGATGAACTGCCAGCCGATGCGCGGGTCCGAACCGATGCCCTGACGGACCATCTCCACGTCGGCGCCAACCCGCTCGGCGATCGTGGCGATCTCGTTCATGAAACTGATTTTGGTCGCCAGCATAGCATTGGCCGCGTACTTGGTCAGCTCTGCCGAGCGCACGTCCATCACCACAAACCGTTCCCGACTGCGAACGAACGGCGCATAGAGGCGACGCATCTGCTCGATCGCCTCCGCGTTGCCGCTACCGATGATGATGCGGTCCGGCCGCATGAAGTCGTTGACCGCATCGCCTTCCTTGAGGAATTCGGGATTGGACACGACCTCGAAATCGATACCGACGCCACGCAGGGACAGCTCCGCGGCGATGGTCGCGCGGACCTTGTCAGCCGTCCCTACCGGCACCGTCGACTTGTCGACCACCAGGGCCGGCTTGCGCAGATGCTGGCCGATGGTCCTGGCCACCGCCAGCACGTACTGCAGGTCGGCACTGCCATCCTCATCGGGTGGTGTGCCCACCGCGATGAAGATCACCTCGGCGTGTTCCAGCGCCTCCACCGCGTCGGTTGTGAACTGCAGGCGCCCGGCCGAGTGGTTGGCGCGCACCATCGGCGCCAACCCCGGCTCGAAGATCGCGACCTCGCCACGCTTGAGACCGTCCACCTTGGCCTGGTCGATATCGACGCAGACCACGTCATGGCCGACCTCCGCCAAGCAGGTTCCGGTGACCAGGCCGACATAGCCGGTGCCGAAGATACTGGCGCGCATAGAAGGTTTCCTTGACTGCTGGTGGACGTCCGGCCGCTGGCCGGATGACGCAGTGGTCAGTTGCCCGTCGGCGCCTTGACGATGTCCTGCAACTCGACATCAAATGTCAGCACCGCATTCGGGCCGATCGGCCCACCGGGAGTGCCGGCCGCGCCGTAACCCAGCTCGGACGGGATCCAGAACCGGTACTTGCTGCCGACCGGCATCAACGCGATCCCTTCCTGCCAACCCGGGACCACCTGGTTCAGGGCCAGCTCGGCCGGCTCACCGCGATCGTAGGAGCTGTCGAAGGTGTCCCCGTCCAGCAGCGTGCCCTTGTACTGCACTCGCACGACGTCATCGATGGTCGGCTTGGCGCCGGTACCGGTCTCCAGAACCTGGTACTGCAGGCCCGACGCGGTGACCACCACGCCCGGCTTGACCGCGTTGGCGGCCAGGAACGCCTCGCCTTCCGTCTTGTTCTTGTCGGCCAGCGCGGTCGCTTCGGCGGCGCGCTTCTCCTGCAGCTTCTTCCCGAACGCCTCGGCGACCTGGGCGGCTTGCTCGTCAGTCAGCAACGACGTGCCGCCGGACAGATCGGTCTTGATCGCCTTGGCCAGCGTGTCGACGTCGATCTCATCCTTGACCTGCTCCAGCGCCTTGGCCAGATCCAGGCCGATCATGTAGCTGACCTGCTCCTTCTCGGTCGCCAGACCCTTGATCTTGAGGGGCTCGCCGGGAGCACCGGCAGTCGCTGCTGCGTCGACCGGTACCTCGGCCTTGTCATCGGACTGGCAAGCGGAAAGGGCCAGCGACAGCGTGGCGGCCAGCAGCACGGTACGGGGTAAACGGATCATGGAATCTCGACTCCTTGGGGCAGGACACCCCGGCGCTTAGGCCGGGGATTTGGCAACGTGGTGGAAGGATACGCGTCCTACTTGATGATCGCCTGCAACTCGACGTCGAACACCAGCGTGGCGTTGGGGCCGATCGGGCCGCCCGGTGTCCCCTTGCTGCCGTAGGCGAGGTCGCCGGGGATCCAGAAGCGGTACTTGCCGCCTACCGGCATGAGTCCCAGACCTTCCGTCCAGCCCGCGATGACCTGGTTCAGACCGAACTCGGTCGGCTCGCCGCGCTGGTAGGAGCTGTCGAACACCTCGCCGTCCAGCAGCTTGCCTTCGTAGTTCACCCGCACCCGGTCGGTGGCGCGCGGACGCTCGCCCGAACCCTGGCGCAGCACCATGTACTGCAGGCCCGACGGGGTGGAGAACACGCCCTTCACCGACTTGTTGGCAGCCAGGAACTTCTCGCCCTCGGCGCGATTGGTCTCGCCCTGCACCTTGGCCTTGGCGATCATCTCGCCCTGCTGCTGCTGTTGCTGCGCCTGCATCTTTGCGGTGAACGCGGTGCGCACCTCGTTGAACTGCGCCTCGCTCAGCAACAGCGTGTCGCCGGCAAACGTCGCGCGCACGCCCTGCAGCAGCACCGGCAGGTCCAGCTCGCCCTTGATCGGGGTCAGATTGCGACCGACATCGGCGCCGACCAGATAGGCGACCTGCTGCTTGTCAACCTCGGGGATGGTCGCCCCGGCGGGCGCCTTGCCGGTGCGCGAGGCGATCCGCATCATCATCGCTTCGCCCGTTTTCTGCGCATCGGCCTGGGAGATCAGTGGCGGCGAACCCTCGAACGCGTTGCTGATGGCGCGCTCGAAGGCGGCCAGATCCATGTCCGGTGCGACCGGGGTGATGGACTGGGCAATGTCGTGTCCAACCAGGTAGCTGGTCTTGGCGCGATCGGTGGTGAGCAAATTTTTCTCCTGGGCTGCGGCGTTCTGCGCAAAAGCGACAACGGGGACGGCCACCGCCGCGCCCAACAGCGAAGCGGTAGTCAACAACACGGCACTGCCGCGCACGAAAGCCTTCATCCGGATTGCTCCTGTCGGTCGCCTTGGGTGGCGGCTAAAAACGCCTATTGTCACGGGTCGGGCGGCATCCAGCAACGACGCATCTCCCGTGGTTGACAGTCAGTGTTTCGGTGTTATAGTCGCATACAACACCGACTGACCAACCACCGGGAACCAGCCATGAACCGGAACCTTGCCAACTCGATGTCTGCCCTCGCCGCCACGGCGGCCGTGCTGGTGGTCGCACTGATGGTCGCTGTGCCCACAGGCTCGACGGCCGACGCCGACGACCAGATTCTCGCATCCGTTGTCGCGACCGACCCGGTCGTCCACCGCTCGGCAGACAAATTCACCCCCTCTGGTGCATCGGCTGGTGATTCGGGACAACTCATGCGGACGTTCGCAATGCCCTACTTCTCATTTGTTCCACGGGGATGAATCCATGACCGCAATCGAATGGAGCGACGGCGCTCCCATCTATCGCCAGCTGAAAGAGAGGGTCGTGGCCATGATGCTGGACGGCCTGCTCAAACCTGGCGATGCCCTGCCCTCGGTACGGCAGGTCGCCGCCGACTATCAACTCAATCCAATCACCGTCTCGCGCGCCTATCAGGAACTGGTGGACGAGGCGCTCGTCGAAAAACGCAGGGGTCTTGGCATGTATATGACTGAAGGAGCAGCACAGAAACTCTTGGCAAGCGAACGCGAGCGTTTCCTCACCGAGGAGTGGCCGCTGGTGCTGGAGCGCATCACCCGTCTTGGCCTGAGCCTTGAGGAACTGGTGAGTCCCATAGTCGCCAAGGAGGGTGCCCGATGAACGCCACCATGACCGGGTCGTCCGCGGTGGTCAGCGCGCGCAACCTGCGCAAGCTCTACAAGAAGGGCAAACCGGCGCTGGACGGCGCCAGCTTCGAGATCCCCGCCGGCCGGATCGTCGGTCTGATCGGCCCCAACGGTGCCGGCAAGACCACCGCCCTGAAAGCCATGCTCGGCCTGATTCCCTTCGAAGGCGAGATGAGCGTGCTCGGTCGTGACCCGCGCAGCGCCCGCGACGAACTGATGCGCGATGTGTGCTTCATCGCCGATGTCGCCGTGCTGCCCCGCTGGATCCGCGTCGGCGAGGCGATCGAGTTCGTCGCCGGCGTGCACCCACGCTTTGATCGCGCCCGGTGTGACCGCTTCCTCAAGGGCACCAAACTCACCCCGAAGATGCGCGTGCGCGAAATGTCCAAGGGCATGATCGTGCAGCTCCACCTCGCCCTGGTCATGGCCATCGACGCCAAGCTGCTGGTGCTGGACGAACCCACGCTGGGCCTGGACATCCTCTATCGCAAGCAGTTC
Source organism: Lysobacter sp. (assembly GCA_039930265.1). GTDB lineage: Bacteria > Pseudomonadota > Gammaproteobacteria > Xanthomonadales > Xanthomonadaceae > Novilysobacter. Next base: position 6,563 of record JBDSPO010000242.1, read on the forward strand.
TACCAGCGCCTGCTGGAGGACTACTTCGACGAGGAGAAAACGATCCTCATCACCACTCACCAGGTGGAGGAGATCGAGCACATTCTTACCGATGTGATGTTCATCAGCGACGGCAAGATCGTGCTGGAAAGCGCGATGGACGACGTTGGTGCGCGCTTCACCGAAGTGCTGGTCAATCCGGATCATGCCGACGCGGCGCGCGGGCTGCTTCCGGTGAACGAACGCGCAATGCCGTTCGGCAAGACCGTGATGCTGTTCGACGGCACACCTCGCGAGCAGCTCGCTCCGCTGGGCGAGATCCGCACGCCGGGCCTGGCCGACCTGTTTGTCGCCACGATGCAAGGGACCTACGAATGAACGCCGCCGACACCTCACTGCCCACCAGTGCGCAAACCTTCGCGCCGATCCACCCCACCCACAGCTTCAAGATGCTGCTCAAGCGCGAGTACTGGGAGCACAAGGGGGGCTTCCTGTGGGCACCCCTGATTGCCGGTGCCATCTCGCTGTTGTTGACCCTGATGGCGTTCATCGTCGCCGAGGTGGCCGCCCGCCGTGCGATCAGCAATGGCGGCCTGAAGATCGACGGCGAGGTCATGGTCAATGGTCTCGACCTGGGCGCCCTGACGCGCAAGCTGGACGCCGACCAGATGCAGCAGCTGGCGCAGGGGATCGACCTGTCATTGCTGATGGCCGCCTTGTGGCCGTTCGTGGTGCTCGCCTTCGTGGTGTTCTTCTACTGCCTCGGCTCGCTGTACGACGATCGCAAGGACCGCAGCGTGCTGTTCTGGAAGTCGCTGCCGATTTCCGACACCCAGACCGTGCTCTCCAAGGTGTTCAGCGCTGTAGTGGTAGCACCCGCCCTGACCGTGGCAATGGCGCTGGCGACGATGGTCGGCTTCATGCTGCTGCTCAGCGTCGTGGTGCTGGCACACGGCGGCAACCCGGGCGAACTGCTGTGGGGCCCGGCCAACCCGATGGCTCTGGCCGCCAGCCTGCTTGCGATCATCCCGGTGTTCGCCCTGTGGTCGCTGCCGACCGTGGGCTGGCTGATGCTGTGCTCGGCATGGGCACGCACCAAGCCGTTCCTGTGGGCCCTGATGGTGCCGCTGTTCGCTGGAATCATTGTCAGCTGGTTCCAGTTGATGAAAGTGTTCGAGCTCGACTCGTCGTGGTTCTGGTCCAACGTCGTCGGCCGTCTGCTGCTCGGCACGGTGACGGGAGGACACATGCTCTACCGCGATGGGCCACTGGATCGCGTCGGCAGAAACGGTGTGCAGGACATGCTCGCGCACCTTTCAGCCAGCAACGTGCTGTCGTCCCTGACCATGCCGAGCCTTTGGATTGGCGTGGCGGCCGGTGCAGTGATGATCTTCTTCGCGATCCGTCTGCGTCGCTGGCGCGATGAGGGCTGAGCGAGTTGCCCCGGCATCTGCGATGCCACCTTCCTGGACTGATGGAGCACCCACGATGAACGTTTCCCATATTTCCCGCAGTCTGGTGCTGGCCCTGGCACTGCTGCCGATCGCCGCCTGCACCCATCCGGCCGACACGGCCACCAGCGGGGTGGCCAGCGGACTGGACAAGGCCTCGGCGGAAATCCGCGCCGCATCCGACAGGATCCGGGAGGAAATCGCCACCGGCGACATGGACCTTTCCAGCGATGACAAAGCGGCCCCCGATGCGGTGATCACTGCTAAAGGCGAGCTGGTAATCGATGGCCGCAGCGTATCGACCAACGCGACCCAGGCGGCCCTGCTGCTGGAATATCGCCGGCAGCTGGAGCAGATCGCGCAGGCCGGCGCGGAGATCGGCCTGAAAGGCGCCGGGGTGGCAATGGCCGCCATGGGCGAAGCGCTGAAAGGCGCGTTCAGCGGCGCCAACGAGGCTGACATCGAACGCGCGGTGGAGGCGCAGGCGAGCGGCCTGAAGGACGATGCGGCCAAGCTGTGCGAGCGGATGCCGGCGTTCATCGCCACCCAGGACATGCTCTCGGCAGCCCTGCCGGAGTTCGCCCCGTACGCAAATGCCACCGCGGACGACGTTGCCGACTGCTGGTCGGATACCAAAGGCGCGAGCGTCACATCGAAGTGAGTGGCTAGCTCCCGTCCTTCGCGACCCGGGTGAGCGTCACCGGATCGAGCAGACGCGCCAGTTCTTCCTCGGGCATGCCGGTCAGTTCCACCGCAACGTCCAGCACCGGGCGTTGCTGCCGGTAGGCCTGCTTGGCGATCGCCGCGGCGTTTTCGTAGCCGATCACCGGATTCAACGCGGTGACCAGGATCGGGTTCCGCTGCAACGCGCCCGCCACCACGTCCCGACGCACCTTCAGACCGGCAACGACCTTGTCCGCCAGCAGACGCATGCCGTTGGCCAGTAGATGGATCGAGTCCAGCAGATTGGACGCGATCAGCGGCAGCATCACGTTGAGCTGGAAGTTGCCACTTTGTCCGGCGACCGTGATGGCCACGTTGTGTCCCATGACCTGCGCGCAGACCATCGCCACCGCTTCGGGAAGCACCGGATTGACCTTGCCCGGCATGATCGAGCTGCCCGGCTGCAACGCGGGCAGCTCGACCTCGCCCAGACCCGCCAACGGTCCGGAGTTCATCCAGCGCAGGTCGTTGGCGATCTTCATCAGCGCCACCGCCAGTACGTTCAGTTGGCCTGAGAGTTCCACCGCATCGTCCTGCGACGCCAGTCCTTCGAATTTGTTCTCGGCCGCTTGGAACGTCGTGCCCGCCAACGTTGACAGCGCCTTGGCCATCGCCTTGGCGAAACGCGGGTCCGCGTTGACCCCGGTCCCGACCGCGGTGCCACCGATGGGCAAGCGTCGCAGCCGCTTCAGACAGTCCTCGACGCGTGACTGCGCCGAGGCGAGCTGGGCCGACCAGGCGCCGAACTCCTGGCCGAACGTCAGTGGCATGGCATCCATCAAATGGGTGCGGCCGGTCTTGGTGATCCTGCCGAGCGCCTTGCCGCGGCGATCAATGGTGCGCCGCAGGTGCTTGATGGCCGGCAGCAGAGCCTGCACGGTGGCCAGCTGCGCCGCGACGCGCAGCGCGGTCGGCACCACGTCGTTGGAGCTCTGACCCAGATTGACATCATCGTTGGGATGCACTGGCCTGCCGCGCGCCGCGCGCGACGCAAGCGTGGCGATCACCTCGTTGGCATTCATGTTGCTGGAGGTGCCCGAGCCGGTCTGGAAGATGTCCACCGGGAAATGCGCATCGTGTGCCCCCTCGGCCACGGCCAGCGCGGCCTTGCGGATTGCCGCGGCGCGCCCTTTCGGCAGCAGGCCCAGTTCGCCATTGACGCCTGCGGCCGCGGCCTTGACCAACCCCAGCGCCTGGATGAACCCGCGGGGCATCGGCCGGCCCGAGATCGGAAAGTTGTCGACCGCGCGCTGGGTCTGCGCGCCCCACAGGGCGTCAGCCGGAACCTGCAACTCGCCCATGCTGTCGTGCTCGATGCGGTGGTCCTGCGCGGCCATACGGTGCTCCCGGATCTTCATGGTGTTGGACCGAGGATACGCCGGCGCCCGCGGCGACCGCGTGGGCCTCGCGCTAGAATGCGGGGCCCTGCCGCCAAGCCCCCACGCCATGTCCGTCAACAATGAGTTCCGGTTGCTCGCCCTGTCCCCGCTCGATGGCCGCTACGCCGGCAAGGTCGACGCGCTGCGACCGATCTTCTCGGAATTCGGCCTGATCAAGGCGCGGGTCAGGGTCGAGGTCGAATGGTTGCTGGCTCTCGCCGACGAACCGCAGATCACCGAGCTGGCGCCGTTTTCGGCCGCCGCCACCGCCCGCCTGCGCAAGCTCGCCGACGAACTGTCGGTGGACGACGCGGCGCGGGTGAAGGAGATCGAACGCACCACCAACCACGACGTCAAGGCCGTCGAGTACCTGATCAAGGAGCGGCTCACAGACGATGAGGAACTGGGGCCGGCACTGGAGTTTGTGCACTTCGCCTGCACCTCCGAGGACATCAACAACCTCAGCTACTCGTTGATGCTGGCGCAAGCGCGCGACACGGTGATGGTGCCGCAGCTGGACGCGTTGATCGAACGGTTGCGCACGATGGCCCACCAGTACGCCGCGCTGCCGATGCTCTCGCGCACTCACGGCCAGACCGCCTCGCCCACCACGGTCGGCAAGGAGATCGCCAACGTGGTTGCCCGCCTGCAGCGCCAGCGCGCGACGCTGATCGCCGCGCCCATGCCCGGCAAGATCAACGGCGCGGTCGGCAACTACAACGCGCACCTGGCGGCATATCCGGACATCGACTGGCCGGCGTTCGCGCAGGCATTTGTGACCTCGCTGGGCCTGACCTGGCAGCCCTATACCACCCAGATCGAGCCGCACGATGGCATCGCCGAGCTGTGCGACGCGCAAAAGCGTATCGATACCATCGCCGTCGACCTGTGCCGCGACATCTGGGGCTACATCTCACTGGGCTACTTCAAGCAGTCGGTGCAGGCCGGCGAAGTCGGCAGCTCGACCATGCCGCACAAGGTGAACCCGATCGACTTCGAAAACGCCGAGGGCAACTTCGGCATTGCCAACGCATTGTTCGAACATTTTTCCAGCAAGCTGCCGATCAGCCGCTGGCAGCGCGACCTGACCGACTCCACCGTGCTGCGTGCGCTGGGCACCGCGTTCGGCCACGCCGTGATCGGCATGGATTCGCTGATGCGCGGGTTGGCCAAGCTGTCGGCCAACGAGGACCGTCTGGCCGCCGATCTGGATGCGTCATGGGAGGTGCTCGCCGAGGCAGTCCAGACCGTGATGCGCCGGCACGGCTTGCCCAGCCCGTATGAGCAGCTCAAGGCGCTGACCCGTGGTCAGGGCATCAACGAGGCTTCCATGCGCGCGTTCATCGCCGGCCTGGACCTGCCCGAGGACGCACGCCAGCGCCTGCTGCAGATGACACCGGGGAGCTATGTCGGGCACGCGGAGGCGCTGGCCCGCGCCGTCTAGCAATACCGCCGGCACC
>JBDSPO010000243.1:0-16492 GCA_039930265.1 Lysobacter sp.
CGCCGAGGCGCGATGGTTTCAATTGTAACCGCCTGCATGGAGGCAACAAAAAACCCGCCACAGGGGCGGGTTTCTCGTTATATGGCAGCCCCGGATGGATTCGAACCACCGAATGTCTGCGTCAGAGGCAGATGCCTTACCGCTTGGCGACGGGGCTATAAAGCAAATTGTAACGTAAAACTTAGCGCTTGGAGAACTGGGTCGCGCGGCGGGCCTTGTGCAGACCGACCTTCTTGCGCTCCACTTCACGGGCGTCGCGGGTCATGAAGCCGGCCTTGCGCAGCTCGCTCTTCAACGACTCGTCGTACTCGACCAGGGCGCGGGAGATGCCGAGGCGGATCGCGCCGGCCTGGCCGGTGGTGCCGCCGCCGGCAACCGTGACGTTGACGTCGAACTTGTCGGTCGACTGGGTCAGCTCAAGCGGCTGGCGCACGATCATGCGCGCGGTCTCACGACCGAAGAAGTCTTCGATGGTGCGCTTGTTGATGGTGATCTTGCCCTCACCCTTGCGCAGGTACACGCGGGCGGTGGAGGACTTGCGGCGGCCGGTGCCGTAGTTCTGCTGGATTGCCATGTCGTTACCTTAGAGTTCCAGCAGCTGCGGCTGCTGGGCAGTGTGCGGATGCTCGGAGCCTGCATAGACCTTGAGCTTGCGGTACATGGCGCGACCGAGCGGATTCTTCGGCAGCATGCCCTTGACGGCGATCTCGATGACGCGCTCGGGGTGGCGCTCAAGCGCCTGGCCCAGGGTCTCGCTCTTCAGGTTGCCGATGTAACCGGTGAACCGGTAGTACTTCTTGTCGGCCAGCTTGTTGCCGGTGACGACAATCTTCTCGGCGTTGATCACGACCAGATAGTCGCCGGTATCAACGTGAGGGGTGTAGACGGGCTTGTGCTTGCCACGCAGACGGCGGGCGAGCTCTACGGCCAGACGGCCCAGGGTCTTGCCGGAGGCGTCGACCACGTACCAGTCACGCTGGACGGTCTCGTTCTTGGCGTTAAATGTCTTCATGACTGATCTTCTTGGGTACCTGGCCGGGCTGATTCCGCTGGCGTCCCGGTGCAAGGGGACGGCCGGAACTTCGCCGCGCGTTGTGGGGTGGAACGAAAGAGGCGGAATGATACCGGGGGCCGTGACGCAGCGCAAGCCACCCAGCCGCACATGCTAGCATCGCCGCATGCCCACCGCCACCCGCACGACTGCCGCCGACCCGCTGGTCGCCCTGGCCGACCGGTGTGTGCAATGCGGGTTATGCCTGCCTGACTGCCCGACGTATGGGCGTGAACGTCTGGAGAGCGAATCTCCGCGGGGCAGGATCGCCCTGGTGCGCGCCTGGGCACTGGACACAATCGTACCTGGCCCCATCGGCGACGCCCATCTGGATCATTGTCTGGGCTGCCGCAGTTGCGAGGCGGTGTGTCCGGCCGGTGTCGAGTATGGCGCGCTGCTGGTCACCGCGCGAGGGCGGCAACGCGAACGCCGCGGCGCCGGTCTCACCCAGCGTGTGACGGAAGCACTGGCGGCACGGCCGCGCCTCCTCGCTTTGCTACTCGGCGGCTATCGACGCTTGTACCCCCTGCTGCCGGCAGGCCTGAAGCGGCTGCCGCCTCCGCCCCTCCCCATCCGCGCGGACCTTGCGCCAGCCCCGCGCGCGGATGCGGCAAACATGATGGCGGTGTTTGTCGGCTGCGTCGCCGGACCTTATGAAGCTCCGGCGCGCGCAGCGCTCGCCAAACTCTGCGCGGCATTGTCGATGCCGCTGGCCGAACCGACGGGACAGACGTGCTGCGGTGCCCTGCACGCGCACGCGGGCAATAGCACCGAGGCCTCGCGGGTGGCAGCGCGCAACCGCGCGGCGTTTGCCGGTTATCCACAGGTACTCACGCTGGCCAGTGGTTGCCAGGGCGCGGTCGCCGCGGCAGTGGAGGGACAGACCGTGGATGCGCTCGCCCTGCTGGACGCGCACCGCGACCGGCTGGTCTTTCAACCCCGCCCGCAGCGCATCGCCCTGCACCTGCCCTGCACACAGCGCAACGTGAGCGGCACCGTGCCGGCATTGCGGCGGCTGCTGGCGGGAATACCGCAATTGACGGTGATCGAGATCGACGCCGGCTACGGCTGCTGCGGCGCCGCCGGCAGCCAGATGCTGACCGATCCCGCACGGGCGAACGACTACCGCCAGCCGCTGCTCGACCAGCTGGCGACCAGCGGCGCCACGGCGCTGCTGAGCGCCAATATCGGATGCCGCCTGCACTTGGCCAATGGCACTGCGCTGCCGGTCCTGCATCCGCTGGAATTCCTCGCCGAGGCGCTGGCGATCCGGGCGGAATCAGGTCTCCCTCTCGCCAGCCCGGAATCTCTCGGCGAGCGGTAAACTCGCGCCATGGATACCACTCGCCGTCTAACCCGACTCGACCGCGTGCTCGACGATGCCCAGCGCGCCCTGGAAACGGTATTGGGCGCGCCGGTGGCGATGCGCCCCAACCCCGCCACACCCCTGCCCGACGTGGTGCTGGACGAGGCGGAGCGCCGCCACGCTGCCGGCCTGATGCGGGTCAACCATGTGGGCGAGGTCTGCGCGCAAGCACTTTACTGCGGCCAAGCGGCGGTCGCCCGCGATCCGACCACGCGCGCCCACCTGCTGGAAGCCGCGCAGGAGGAAACGGACCATCTGGCGTGGTGCGCCGACCGTCTGCAGGAGCTCCACGACCGTCCCAGCCTGCTCAACCCGGTGTGGTACGCCAGCAGCTTTGCCATCGGCGCACTGGCCGGCCTGCGGGGCGACGGCTGGAATCTGGGGTTCGTGGTGGAGACCGAGCGTCAGGTCGAAGCGCATATCGATGAGAACCTGGCCTCGCTGCCGATGGCGGACGCCCGCAGCCGGGCAATTCTGGAAGTGATGAAGGTCGACGAGGCCCGCCATGCCGACAATGCCGAAGCCGCCGGTGCGCGCCTGCTGCCGCCCCCGGTGCCGACCCTCATGGCGGTCGCGTCACGGGTGATGAAGGCGATCGCCTATCGCGTCTGACACCGCGGTGCCTTTGACGCGGCGTTTGCCGCATCACGCCCATGAAAAAGGCCGGCAATGCCGGCCTTTTTCAGATCCACAACCGCACGCGCCAGTCAGTCGACCAGATTGCGGCCGTGGTAAAGCTCTTCGATCTCGCGCTTGAGCCGCGCCTCGATCTTCATGCGCTCCTTGAACGACAGGTTCCGCGCCTTCTCCTCGAACAGGTACTGGTCAAGGTCGAACTCTTTCAGGTGCATCTTGGTGTGGAAGATGTTTTCCTGGTAGACGTTCACATCGAGCATCTCGTAGCGCGACTTGATGTTCTTGGCCAGGTAGTCCTGGATCGAGTTGATCCGGTGGTCGATGTAGTGCTTCTTGCCCTTCACGTCGCGGGTGAAGCCGCGCACGCGGTAGTCCATCACCACGATGTCGGACTCGAGGGTTTCGATCAGGTAGTTCAGCGCCTTCAGCGGCGAAATCACGCCACAGGTGGCCACGTCGATGTCGGCGCGGAACGTGGCGATGCCGCTGTCCGGGTGGGTCTCCGGATAGGTGTGCACGGTGATGTGCGACTTGTCCAGGTGCGCGACCACCGCCTCGGAGATCACTCCCTTGGCGTCGGACTTGTCGATGACCGGCTCCTCGGAGATGAGGATCGTCACCGAAGCGCCCTGCGGGTCGTAGTCCTGGCGGGCGATGTTGAGGATGTTGGCGCCGATGATGTCCGCCACATCCGTGAGGATCTGGGTCAGGCGATCGGCGTTGTATTCCTCGTCGATGTACTCGATGTAGCGCTGACGCTCCTCTTCGGAGGCGGCAAAGCTGACGTCATAGATATTGAACGAGAGCGCTTTGGTGAGATTGTTGAAACCCTGCAACCTCAGGCGCGGCAACGGCTTGACCACTAGGCTATATCCGGACGATGGCGAGAGGCGGGGATTATGCGGCAATTGGCCGCCGGTTGAAAATGCGCCCGGCAGGCGCGGTTCACTTCAACTGCCACGCAGGGTCAAAGTTTGCCACTCAGCGCCAGTTCACCCTAAGCTTCCGGGATGCCTTTTCTCAACACGACGCCATCCCGGTGGACACTTTGACCGCTTTGCGCAAAACCGACACGCCCCTGACGCCCGACGGCCCGACGATTGAACGCTTCCTGGCGCACTGTCACCGCCGTCGATATCCCACCCGGACCGATGTGTTCCGGCCCGGTGATCCGGCCAGTACGCTTTACTACATCGTGTCCGGCTCGGTCAGCATTATCGCCGAAGAGGACGATGACCGCGAACTGGTGCTGGGCTATTTCGGCCCCGGTGAGTTCGTTGGCGAACTCGGCCTGTTCGTGGAAAGCGAGCAACGCGAGGTCATTCTGCGCACCCGCACGCCCTGCGAACTGGCCGAGATCGGCCATGAGCGGCTGTACGACCTGCTGCTGACGCGTCTGGCCGACGACGCGCCCAAGCTGTTGTTCTCGATCGCCGCGCAGATCTCCCAGCGCCTGCTCGATACGAGCCGCAAAGCCGGCCGACTGGCGTTCCTGGACGTGACCGATCGCATCATCCGCGCGCTGCACGACCTTGCGCGGGAGCCGGAGGCGATGAGCCACCCCGACGGCACCCAGTTGCGGGTTTCGCGCCAGGAGTTGTCCAGACTGGTGGGATGCTCGCGGGAGATGGCCGGTCGAGTGCTGAAGAAGCTCGAGGCCGATGGCAAGCTGCACGCACGCGGCAAGACCGTGGTGCTTTACGGCACTCGCTGAGAGCCCCCTGCGCTGACCTCGGACGGGTCGCCGCCACGCCCGGGGCAGCCCCAGTTGAGGATCGGCGTGCCCGGGGGCAATAGCTCGCGGAACATCGCCACCCGACCCACCTTGGGGTTGACCACCACGGGGCTGGCCGCCGCCAACAGCAGCGGCAGGTCGGCGCTGCTGTCGGAATACGCCACGGCCACCGGCGCGGTGAACCCGGCCTCGCGCAACATCGTCATCTTCATCCGGAAATGGCAGTGGCGCTGCGCACCCACCCCACCCAGGCGGCGTCCGACCAGAGTGCCGACCACAGGCACATCCTGGTGGGCGACAAAGGCCAGGATCGCCCGCGCCAACTCGGGGGGTGCACCGGTCGCCACGACGACCTGATCGCCGGCGGCACGATGGCGTGCGAACACCTCCAGCGCGGCCGGCAGCAGACGGGTCCGGATCTGGTCGGCATGCAGGCTCACGTAACGGTCGATCAGGGTGTCCAGCTCCATGGCGCCCTGCATGCCCACGGTTCCGGCCCAGACGAAACCTGAAATTCCCACGCGGCGGGTCGGCAGGAAGGCGACCATCGGCCCGAACACCGGAGCGATCAGGACCGCGAGCGCGATCCGCCACCCGTTACGCCGGATCAGCCAGGCGAACAGGTGGCTGCCCGAATCACCGTCATACAGGGTGTGGTCAAAGTCGAACACCACCAGCGGTGCATCCCGACCAGCCGGCCCGGCTGCAACCGTCACTCGCCAAACATCCGCTGCAGGGCCGCTCCCGGATCGGCTTCACGCATGAAGCTCTCGCCGATCAGAAAGGTCTCGATGCCTGCCGCCCGCATCCGGGCGACGTCCTCGCGCGAGCCAATCCCGCTTTCGGTAATGGCGATCCGGTCCGATGGCATCGCGGCCTTCAGCGCGACGCTGGTGTCCAGCGAGACCTCAAAGGTGCGCAGGTTACGGTTGTTGATGCCGATCAGCTCGCAGTCGGTCTGCAGGGCACGCTCCAGCTCGTCGATGTCGTGCACCTCCATGAGCACGTCCATGTCCAGCTCGTGCGCCAGGTTGGCCATCTCGATCATCGGCCCGTCCTCCAATGCCGCCACAATCAACAGGATGCAATCGGCTCCGATCATGCGCGCCTCGTAGACCTGGTACGGGTCAACGATGAAGTCCTTGCGCAGCACCGGCAGCGCGCAGGCGGCGCGGGCCTCACCCAGGTAGCGGTTGCTGCCCTGGAAGAAATCCACGTCGGTCAGCACCGACAGACAGGCGGCGCCGCCCGCCTCGTAGCTGCGCGCGATCGCGGCCGGGTCGAAGTCCTTGCGGATCAGGCCTTTGGACGGACTGGCCTTTTTGACCTCGGCGATCACCGCCGCATTGCCGGCCGCGTGGCGGCGCTTGATCGCCTCCACAAACCCGCGCGTGGCTGGCTGTGACTGGGCCCGTGCGCGCACGCTTTCCAGTGAACGGATCTGGCTGCGCTGGGCGATCTCCTGGTGCTTGCGGGCAAGAATGGTGTCGAGGATGTCGCTCATGGCGTGCAAGGGGCTCCGGTGTTGGGGTCAAACGATGGAACTGGGTGCTGCGGAAGGAGAGAGAAGGGTCGTGAGATCCGCGGGTTGCGGAGGTGGACTCAGCATGGCCCGGATCAGGGCGTGGCCAGATCACCGGTAGCAGCGACGAACTCGTCCAGCTTGCGGCGTGCGGCGCCCGAGGCGATTGCCACGCGTGCCCGCTGCACCCCATCCGCGATGGTGCTGGCGACGCCGGCCACGTACAGCGCGGCGCCGGCGTTGAGCGCCACGATATCCAGCGCCGGCCCCGGGCGATTGTCGAGCACTTCGCGCAGCATCGCGATGGACTCCTCCGGGCCGTCGACCTTGAGGTTGCGACTGGCGGACATCGCGATGCCGAAGTCTTCCGGATGCAGGTCGTACTCGCGCACCTTGCCGTCGCGCAGCTCACCGACCAGCGAGCCGGCGCCCAAAGACAGCTCGTCCATCCCGTCGCGACCCCAGACCACCAGCGCACGCTGGGCGCCCATCTTCTGCAGCACGCGCACCTGGATGCCGACCAGGTCCTCATGGAAGACTCCCATCAGAATGTTAGGCGCACTGGCCGGGTTGGTCAGCGGGCCGAGGATGTTGAACAGCGTGCGCACGCCCATCTCGCGCCGGACCGGAGCGACGACTTTCATCGCGGGGTGGTGCAGCGGCGCGTACATGAAGCCGATGCCGGTGCGGGCAATGCACTGCGCCACCTGTGCGGGCGTCAACTCGATGGCGGCACCCAGCGCTTCCAGCGCATCAGCGCTGCCCGATTTGGAGGAGACGCTGCGCCCGCCGTGTTTGGCGACCCGGCCACCGGCGGCGGCGATCACGAAGATGCTGGCGGTGGAGATGTTGAACGTGTTGGCGCCATCGCCGCCGGTGCCGACGATATCGACCAGGTGGGTTCGATCGGCGACTTCCACCGGGAGGGCAAATTCGCGCATGACCTGCGCGGCGCCGGCAATTTCGCCGACGGTTTCCTTTTTGACCCGCAGGCCGGTCATGATCGCCGCGGTCATCAGCGGCGTGACCTCACCGCGCATGATCATCCGCATCAGATCGACCATCTCGTCGTGGAATATCTCACGATGCTCGATCGTGCGCTGCAGGGCTTCTTGCGGGGTAAGGGCCATCGGTGACTCGCTGCTTTTCGGGGGACGCGGCCTCAGCCGACGAGGAAATTCTTCAACAGGGCATGGCCGTGCTCGGTCAGGATCGATTCGGGATGGAACTGCACCCCTTCCACCGGATGCTCGCGGTGGCGCAGGCCCATCACTTCCTCCACCGACCCGTCCGGGTTCTCGGTCCAGGCGGTGACTTCCAGGCAGTCCGGGATCGTCGCCTTGTCGACCACCAACGAGTGGTAGCGGGTGGCGGTGTAGCCATCGGGCAGACCGGCGAAGACACCCGTGCCATGGTGACGAATCGGGGAGGTCTTGCCGTGCATGATCCTGCCGGCCCGCACCACCTGCCCGCCGTAGACCTGACCGATGCCCTGATGGCCCAGGCAAACACCCAACAGCGGGACCGTCGGCCCCAGCCGCCGGATCACCTCGAGCGAAACGCCAGCCTCATCGGGCGTGCACGGGCCGGGCGAGACCACGATCCGCTCGGGCGCCAGCGCCTCGATCTGGGCCACCGTCAGCTCGTCGTTGCGGATGACTTTCACCTCCGCGCCGAGCACCTGCAGGTACTGCACGAGGTTCCAGGTGAAGCTGTCGTAGTTGTCGATCATGAGCAGCATCTCAGAGCCCCCTCGCCGCTTCAGCGACGGCTCGGAACAACGCCCGGCCCTTGCTCATCGTTTCTTCCCACTCTTTCTGCGGATCCGAATCGTGGACGATGCCGGCGCCGGCCTGCACATGCAGCTGTCCGTCCTGGATCACCGCGGTGCGGATCGCGATCGCGGTATCGGCGTCGCCATGCCAGCCCAGGTAGCCGATGGAGCCGGCGTAGACGTTGCGCTTGACCGGTTCCAGCTCACGGATCACCTCCAGCGCGCGGATCTTCGGCGCGCCACTGACGGTGCCGGCAGGAAAGGTGGCGCGCAGCACGTCGGCATAGCTGAGGCCGGGATTGAGAATGCCGGTCACCTCGCTGACGATGTGCATGACGTGGCTGTAACGCTCGATCACAAACTGCTCGCCAACTTCCACCGTGCCCGGCTGGCTGACCCGGCCGACATCGTTGCGGCCCAGATCGATCAGCATCAGATGCTCGGCGCGCTCCTTGGGGTCGGCCAGCAATTCGGCCTCCAGCGCATCGTCCTCGGCGGCGGTGGCGCCGCGCGGACGGGTGCCGGCGATGGGACGCACCGTCACCTTGCCCTGTCCGGCCTCGTCAAACTGCAGCCGCACCAGAATCTCCGGCGACGAGCCAACCACCTGCATATCGCCAACATCGAGGAAATACATGTACGGCGAGGGATTGAGCGCCCGCAGGGCACGGTAGACATCCACCGGCCGGGCCTTGAAGGGGATGCTCAGGCGCTGGCTCAGCACCACCTGGAAAATGTCGCCGTCGCGGATGTACTCCTGCGACTTCTCGACGGCCTTGATAAAGCCCTCGTGGGTGAAGCCGGAAACGAAGTCCGCCTCCTCCAGCCCGTTGGGATCCAGCGTCTCCGGGTACGTCGTGCCGCTGCTGCGCAGCCGGTGGACCAGCTGGTCCAGGCGACGGTTGGCGCGCGCCCACGCCTGCGGCTCGGCCGGGTCCGCATGCACGATCAGGTACAGACGACCTTTGAGGTTGTCGAAGACGGCCACCTCTTCGCTGAGCATGAGCAGGATGTCCGGCGTTCCCAACTCATCGCGCTTGGGCTGTCCGTCCGGTCCCGGACCGGCCAGGCGCGGCTCGATGTACTGGATGCACTCGAAGCCGAACCAGCCGACCAGGCCGCCGGTGAATCCCGGCAGGCCGTCAATCCGTGGCACGGAGTACTGCGAACGCAGCCGCTCCACCTCGGCAAACGGATCGGACACCTCACGCGCGTCGACCAGCTCGCCGTGCTCGGTGACATATAAAGTGTTGCCGGCGAACGCGTACACCTTCCGCGCCGGCAGACCGATGATCGAGTAGCGACCGAAACGCTCGCCGCCTTCGACGGATTCAAACAGGTAGGTGTGCGGCCCGTCGGCAAGTTTCAGATACACCGACAGCGGTGTATCCAGGTCCGACAACACCTCGCGCACCACCGGGATGCGGGTGTGACCGTCAGCGACGTGCTGCTGGTATTGCTGGTATTGCTGGTGTTGCGGACTGTCTGCGCTGGACATACGGCATTTCCTGGAGATGCGACGGGGCGGGAACGACGGCAGCAAGCCACCATCGCCAACCGGTGTCGGCATTGCGGAAATGCGGGTGCGCCCGGGACATCATCGCCGTACTGTAGCGGTTTGGCGGTTTATTGGCGACGGGGCGGGTGAGGGTGCGGGGATTGACGCCTTCCCATGCATGCCTGCTTGAGGAACCGTCCATTTGATCCCGATCAAGGCGCGCGCGAACCTCGCTGGATAGCCTGAGCACCATGTCCAGTCCTCTCCAATTTGACGCGTCGCTGTTGCAGCGATACGACCGGCCCGGCCCGCGGTACACCTCGTACCCGACCGCGCCGCAGTTTTCCGCGGACTTCGGCGAGGAGGCGCTGCGCGAAGCGGTGATGGCCAGCAATGGTGATCCCATCCCGCGCCGGCTGTCGTTGTACGTGCACGTGCCGTTCTGCATGAGCCCGTGCTTCTACTGCGGCTGCAACCGGATCATCACCCGCGATCTGGCGCGCGGCGAGACCTATCTGGTCCGCCTGTACCGCGAGATCGCGATGACCGCGGCGATGTTCGACCGCGACCGCGAGGTGATCCAGCTGCACTTCGGCGGTGGCACGCCCAACTTCCTCTCCCCGGCCCAGCTGGGTGAGGTGGTGGACTCGCTGCGCAACCATTTCCATTTTTCCGACTCGCCCAAGCGCGATCTGTCGATCGAGCTGGATCCGCGCTTCGTCAAACCGGCCGACATCTTCGAGCTCGCCGCGATCGGATTCAACCGGGCCAGTCTCGGCGTGCAGGACTTCGATCCGGCCGTGCAGGAAGCCGTCAACCGCATCCAGTCGGTCGAGGAGACCGTCGCCATCATCGACGCATGCCGCGCCAGCGGGATGCGATCGGTCAACGTCGACCTGATCTACGGCCTGCCCAAGCAGTCACTGGCAGGATTTGCCAGGACCCTGGACACGGTCATCCAGGTGCGTCCGGACCGGTTGGCGGTCTACAGCTACGCGCACCTGCCGCAGATGTTCAAGGCCCAGGGCCAGATCAATGCCGACGACCTGCCCAGCGCCGAGGTCAAGCTCGGACTGCTGCAACTGGCGATCGAGAAGCTGACCGCGGCGGGCTACTCGTATGTCGGCATGGACCACTTCGCCCTGCCCGACGACGATCTGGCCACCGCGCAGGACCGCGGCGGCCTGCATCGCAACTTCATGGGCTACACCACCCATTCCGACACCGACCTGATCGGTTTGGGCGTCAGCGCCATCAGCCACATCGGCGACAGTTTCAGCCAGAACCCGCGTGACCTGCCGAGCTGGCAGATCGCGCTCGACGAGGGCCGGATGCCGGTTTTCCGCGGCATGCGCCTGAGCGAGGACGACCAGCTGCGGGCCGACGTCATCCAGCGCCTGATGTGCCAGGGCGAGATTCCGATCGACGCGCTGGAGCGGCGTTACCTGATCGACTTCCACGCGTATTTTGCCGATGCCATCGCGCAACTGGCGCCGCTGGTGGCCGACGGTCTGGTCCAGGTGGAGCCCCACCGCATCATCGCCACCTCGCGCGGTCGGCTGTTGCTGCGTAACATAGCGATGTGCTTCGACCATTACCTGACCAGCCCCACCGCCTCGCCCCGCTTCTCCCGCGCCATCTGAGCGCGGCGTGGAGGTGCGCGTGAGCCCGACCGCGTTCCCGCGGCAAGACGCGAGCACGCTGGCGGACGACGGCGATGCGCTGACGTTCTGCTCGACCTGCGCGTTTTCCCAGGCGTGCCTCGCCGAGGGCATGGACAAACGGTCGTTGATGGACCTGCACGTGCTGGTGGAGCACGTCGGCCCGTTCCATGCCGGTGAGCACATCTTCCGCGAAGGCGACCCGTTCGAGGCGATTGCCGCGGTCCGCGCCGGGACGGTCAAGACCTACATGATCGACCGCGATGGCCGTGAGCACGTGCTGGGCTTTCACCTGCCCGGCGAAGTGATCGGCCTGGACGCGATCGACGGTGAAACCTACCCGTGCAACGCGGTCGCCCTGGATACCGCGATGCTGTGCCGGTTCTCGTTCCCGAAGATCGCGGTGCTGGCGACCAGGCTGCCGGGACTGCAGCGGCACCTGTTCCGCCTGCTCAGCCGCGACATTGGCCGCGCCGCCCTGCTGGCCGGCGACTGGTCGGCGGACCAGCGGATGGCGGCGTTCCTGATCGGGCTGTCGCGCCGTCTGGCCGCACGCGGGTTCTCCGCCGATCGCTTCCAGTTGACGATGGCCCGTACCGACATCGCCAACTACCTGCGCCTGGCGCCGGAAACGGTCAGCCGCGTGCTGCGCCGATTCCAGAAAGACGGCCTGCTGCTGGTCGACCGCCGGGAAGTGGAACTGCTGGAGCGCGACAAATTGGCCGCCCTCGCCGACCCGATCCTGCACCGCTGATCAACTGAATGGCGTGGCCTCGCACGTCATCCGCGATCGCGCAGCGATCGTGGAGCTTGCTTCTGCCTGATTCGCGGCCCACCGTGCAAACGGGGAACCAATCCTGCCGACCGCCGCTTGACGCAAGTCAAAGTGCTAGCGCGGGCGAACGGCCAAGATGGCGCCCATCATTCGGGAGAAGCAGCAATGGAACCAAAAAGTGTGCAGATAACGAGGCGACTATGGCTGGGCCTCGGGGCCCTGCTGATTGTCAGCTTCAGCATCATGCTGTGGATCGGCAAGGACATCTATCAAACCGCGCCGCCGATGCCCGAGCAGGTGATCACCGAAAGCGGGCAGGTGCTTTACAGCAAGGACGAGATCCAGGCAGGACGCCGCGTCTGGCAGGAGATGGGGGGCCAGCAGAGCGGCTCGATCTGGGGCCACGGCGCATTGATCGCACCGGACTGGTCGGCCGAGTGGCTGCACAAGGAAATCCTGGCGATGCTGGACGTGCGTGCGCGCGTCGAATTCGGCATGCCCTATGACACCCTGAGTGACAGCGAAAAGGCCAAGTTGCAGGCGGAGATCAAGCCCGAAATCCGGGCCAACACCTACGATCCTGCCACCGGCGACATTGTGGTCAGCGACGAGCGGGCATTGGCGATCTCGCAGGTCGCCGCCCATTACATGAGCGTGTTCTCCAACGATCCGGCCACCCGTGATCTGCGCGAGGCCTATGCGATCCGCGAGAACCCGGTCCCGGACGCGGAGAACCGTCGATTGATGACCGGCTTCTTCTTCTGGGCGTCATGGGCGACGGTCACCAACCGTCCCGGCGACGTGAAGTCCTATACCAACAACTTCCCGCACGAGCCGCTGGTGGGCAACCTGCCCACGTCCAGCAGCTTCATGTGGTCGATGTTCTCCATTCTGTTCATGATCGCCGGCATCGGCCTGCTGTCATGGCACTACGCGGTGTACCACGGCAATGAAAAGCCGCTGGTCCCACCGACCTCGGATCCGGCGCGGGCCATTGTGGTGACCCCGTCGATGCGCGCCACCGCCAAGTACTTCTGGCTGGTAATGGCCCTGTTCCTGTTCCAGATCCTGATGGGCGCCACCACCGCGCACTACCAGGTGGAAGGCCAGGATGCCTACGGATTCGCTCTTTCCGAATGGCTGCCGTATGCGGTGACCCGCAGCTGGCATACCCAGCTGGCGATCCTGTGGATTGCGACCGCGTGGCTGGCTACTGGCCTGTACCTCGGGCCGGCCATCTCCGGGCATGAACCGAAATACCAGAAATTCGGCGTCAACTTCCTCTTCATCAGCCTGATCATCATTGTCGTGGGTGCATTTGCCGGCCAGTGGATGGCGGTGATGGGCAAGCTGGGCACGTTGCCGAACTTCTGGTTCGGACATCAGGGCTGGGAGTACGTCGATATCGGCCGCTTCTGGCAGATCTACCTGTTCATCGGCCTGATGCTGTGGCTGGTGCTGGTCGGGCGCGCCCTGTGGCCGGCGATGCGGGCCAAGAACCAGACTTCCTCCATCGCGGGTCTGCTGTTCCTGTCCACCGTGGCGATCGGCATCCTGTATGCGGCCGGTCTGATGTGGAAGGAGGACACCCACATCTCGATCGTCACCTACTGGAAGTTCTGGATCGTCCATCTGTGGGTGGAAGGCTTCTTCGAGGTGTTCGCGGTAGCGGTGATCAGCTTCATCTTCGTCAAGCTCGGCCTGGTGCGCGGTCGCTCGGCGACGATCAACGTGCTGTTCGCGACCATCGTGTTCATGGCCGGCGGTGTGCTGGGCATGTTCCATCACATGTACTTTGCCGGCGTTACCACCGGGGTGATCGCGCTGGGCGCGAGTATCTCGGCGCTGGAGGTAGTGCCGCTGGCGCTGATCGGACTGGAGGCCCACGAGACCTGGAAGAGCAGTCGCGCCACGCCATGGATGCAGCAGTACAAGTGGCCGATCATGTTCTTCCTGGCGGTCAGCTTCTGGAACCTGATCGGTGCCGGACTGCTGGGCTTCCTGATCAACACCCCGTTGGCGCTGTTCTACATGCAGGGCACCAACCTCACCGCCGCCCACGGCCACAGCGCGCTGTTCGGCGTCTACGGCATGCTCGGCATCGGTCTGATGCTGTACTGCCTGCGCGGGCTCAAGCCCGACCAGGTCTGGCGCGAGGGTCTGCTGCGAAGCGCATTTTGGGCGCTCAACATCGGCCTGGCGTTGATGACCATCCTGACCCTTCTGCCGCTGGGCGTGCTGCAGCTGGAAGCCAACCTGGAGCACGGTTACTGGTACGCCCGCTCGGCCGAGTTCATGACCCGTCCGATCATCGATGTGCTGGTCTGGCTGCGGGTACCCGGCGACACCATCTTCGCCGCCGGTGCCTTCATGATCGCGTTGTTCGTGGTCTCGCTGTGGCTGGGTCCACGCATGGTCGAGAAGCCCGTGCGCGGTCGCCTGGAGACCGAATCGGGTCTCTGACCGGGTACGTTCGCTGACAACCCCGAGGGGGCGGCACAGGCCGCCCCCTTTTTTTGTGCGCGCGTTGTGGGCACGGGATCGGAGTGATCCAGGTCAATAACGCCTGCGTTCATCGGAGGCACACTGGCGCCCATGAACAAGCAACCCGAAACTCCCGCCGCGCCACTGTCACCCGGGCTGCTCGCGACCGCCCCGCACCGGCTGATGTTCTTCATCGGCTCGACCAACCTGCTGATCGCAATGGCCTGGTGGGCAGCGTGGCTGGCGGGCGCGCGTTGGCCGGGGCTGAACGTGGCGCAGGGGCCGCTGCCTTCCGGCTGGGTGCATGCCTTCGTGATGCAGTACCAGGTGCTGCCGAGCTTCTTCTTCGGCTTCCTGCTGACCACGTTTCCAAAGTGGCTGGGCCTGCCGGACATCGACCGCTGGCGCTACGTGCCGGTCGGGCTGGGCATCTTCGGTGGCCAGATCGCGACCCTGCTGGGGGCGCTTGGCTGGGAGGCCGGCATCATCGTCGGGATGATCATGACCCTGGGTGGCTGGCTGGCGGGTCTGCTGATCCTGGGACCGCTGTTATGGCGCGAGACCGGGTCCACCTGGCATGCGCGCTCCTGTTTCGCCGCGCTGGTGCTCGGCCTGCTGGGAGTGCTGGCGTGGGGCGCGTACGTCCTCGGTGCCTCGCCGGTGTGGGTGTTCGTCAGCATCAAGATCGGCAGCTTCGGATTGCTGCTGCCGGTTTATCTGACTGTCGCCCACCGCAT
Organism: Lysobacter sp.; assembly: GCA_039930265.1. Taxonomy (GTDB): domain Bacteria; phylum Pseudomonadota; class Gammaproteobacteria; order Xanthomonadales; family Xanthomonadaceae; genus Novilysobacter. The sequence continues at coordinate 15,240 of JBDSPO010000243.1, forward strand.
GTTCCCGTTCTTTGCCAGCCGGGTGGTTCCAGGGTACCAGCCATGGCGCCCGATGTGGTTGCTGGCCGCGTTCTGGCCGCTGAGTCTGGGTCACCTGCTGCTGGAGTTGTTCCATCTGTACGGATGGCTGTGGCTGGTCGATCTGCCGCTGCTGGCACTGTCCGCCACCATGCTGTGGCGCTGGTGGCCGGCCGGTAAACATCCGGGACTGCTCTCGGTATTGTTCATCGGTCTGGCCTGGTTGCCGCTGGCTTTTGCGCTGTACTCGGCGCAGAGCATCGGTTACGCATCGACCGGCCTCTATTGGCTCGGGCGCGGTCCAGCGCATGCATTGTTCATCGGCTTCTTCGGCAGCATCCTGATCGCGATGGTGACCCGGGTCACCCAGGGCCATGCGGGACGCCCCTTGACGATGTACCCCGTGGCCTGGTTTGCCTTCATTACCATCCAGGTGGTCACCGCCATCCGGGTTGCGGCCGAAGTGCTGCCGGACGCCGGCATGTGGCAGGCGGTCGCGGCCATCGGCTGGCTGGTTGCGTTCCTGCCATGGGCGGCGCACATCGGTCGCATCTTTCTGGCACCGCGCATGGACGGTAAACCCGGTTGAGCCATCGCGGGCCACCCGTCACTCTCCACCTGCCCACGCGCAGCGCCGCCGCCAAACGTCAGCGGATCGCGGATGCGCGCAGACCCATTGCACAGGACGTCCCATGATCGAGTTCTACCCGCAGATCAAACACATCCACATCGCCACCGCGCTCACCAGTGGCCTGATCTTCGCCCTGCGCGGCGCCGGCGTGCTGGCGGGTATGCGTTGGCCGCACTCGCTGCCGGTGCGCTGGACCAGCTACACGGTGGACACCGCATTGCTGACGGCGGCACTGATGCTGCTGACCATGTTGCCCGGCGCGATGTTCGCCAACGGCTGGCTGACGGCAAAGCTGCTGCTGCTGGTGGCCTACATCGTGCTGGGCGCGTTCGCGATCAAGCGCGGCCGCACGCGCGCAGCCAAGGCCGGCTTCTACATCGCCGCCCTGCTCACGTTTGCGATGGTCTATTCGATTGCGCGCGCGCACAGCCCATGGGGGTTCCTGCATGCATTCCTCGTCTGACCGCCATGGCGCGACCATGCGCAGCTGGACCGCCGATGCGCTGATGTGCCTGCGCCAAGAAGCGGCCCGTTCCGCCGATACCCACCTGTTGCGACTGGAGTTTCCGGGATTTCCGGGCATCGAGTTCTATTTCAAGGACGA
>JBDSPO010000244.1:0-3224 GCA_039930265.1 Lysobacter sp.
AACAACGCGCTGACCAGGCGCACGAGGTTGCCGTCGGCGATCGATTCGCGCCATGCCAGCGGCGTGGTCAATCCGCCCGACAGCGCCCCCCACTCCAGCAGCAGCGACTGTTGCTCGCTGGCCGGCAGCAGGGTGCCCCACGTGAAGCACAGCCATAACGCCGCGAACAGCAGCGGCGTCGCCCATCGCAGCGGAGGTTTCTGGCGCGATGGAATTGCAATGAACACGTGGCCTGCCCGGTGAACGGAAGAACTGGATGATACGGGTCAGCACGGCCGTGACCGGGATCGCGTACCGGGAGTCCGGTGGCGGTTCCGGCACGTCGGATTGTTAGCTTGAGGTTAACTGGCGCGCTATAATCCGCACACGGTGCCGTATGGCGGCAGCCGAGGCTCCCGCCGGCTCCGACACGATCGGTTTGTCAGGCAGGGCCAACGACAATGGCTATGGAGAGTAATCACATGCAGCACCCCCACAACTTCATCCGCGTGTCCGCGCTGGTCATCGGTATCGCCGGTGCCTTGGCGATGGGCCACGCGCACGGCGCGGCCTTCCAGCTCAAAGAGAACAGCGCCAAGGGGCTCGGTCGCGCGTTCGCCGGTTCCACCAGCGCACCTGGCGACGCCTCCGTAGTGGCGACCAACCCGGCGGCGATGCGTCAGCTGGACGGCCGCCAGGTGCAGGCCGACCTCAGCGCGATCAGCTTCTCGGCCGATTTCGACGGCAGCGGCCGCTACGTCGGTCCGACCGGTCCAGGCACCGGCATGCCGATCAGCGGTGGCAACGGCGGCGACGCCGGCATGATCGCCCCGGTCCCGGCGGCGTATTTCCACATGCCGGTGGGCGAGAGCGCGCACTTCGGTGTGTCGCTGACTGCACCGTTCGGTTTCAAGACCGACTACGACCGCAACTGGGTCGGCCGCTACCAGGCCGTGACCACCGACCTGAAGGCCGTCGACCTCGGCCTGTCCGGCTCCTATGACATCAACCCGTACCTGTCCTTCGGCGCGTCGGTGTTTGTCCAGCACCTGACCATCGAGTTGAGCAACGCGATCGATCTGGGTACCGCGATCTACGCCAAGGGTGGCGGGGCCGCCGGCTTCGCGCCCGGCAACGCCGATGGTTTCGTCACCATCGAAGGCGACAACAATGCCGTCGGTTACACCATCGGTGGTCTGTTCAGCCCGAGCGAGAACACCCACATCGCGCTGAGCTACCGTTCCAAGGTCAAGCACAAAATCACCGGCGGCGATGCCGACTTCACCGTGCCGGCCAATGCCGCGGCGTTCCTCTCGGTGTTTGCGCCGGGCCAGTTCGTCGACACCAAGGGTCGCGCCGAGCTGACCCTGCCGGCGTCGGCGACCCTCAGCGTCACCCACAAACTCAACGATCGCTGGTCGGTGATGGGCGACGTTTCGCGCACGGCGTGGAAGCCCTCGTTTGACACCGTGACGCTGGAGTTCGATTCGGCGCAGGCCGACAGCGTGCTGGAATTCCGCTACGACGACACCACGTTCGCCTCGCTGGGCACCGAGTACCGCCTGAACGAGACGGTGACCCTGCGTGGCGGTGTTGCCTACGACGAGACTCCGACCAGCAATGAACACCGCGACGTGCGCGTGCCGGACGTGACCCGGAAGTGGCTGTCACTGGGCGTTGGCTGGACCCCGTCGGAGCGCATGGAGTTCAACGTCGGCTACACGCATCTGTTCACCAAGGATCCGACGATCGACAGCGTGTCGGCCACGGGCAGCACCCTGGCCGGCAGCTTTGCGGTCGGCGGTGACATCCTGGCGGCGTCGGTCAACTACAAGTTCTGATCGACCGTACAGTCAAATAAAAACCCCGCTTCGGCGGGGTTTTTTGTGGTGGAACTAATCACGCTCGCTCGCGCTGATGATGCCGAGGATCAAGGCGATCGTTGCCGCAGAGTATTGCGTGCCTTCGTCAGTGTCTTCGTGGGGAGCAGGCGCATCCGCGGCGCGCAGCGTTGCCTGAAGCCCCGTGTTTTCGGCGTAGATCGGCGCACTGATGGTGAGCTCGACTGCATCGGGGAGCTCACCGTGCACGGCGTCGTAAATCACTATCGCGTTCAACAACGCCAGATCTTTTCCAGGGTGCATCCCGTCGGCGGCAAACCATGCCAATGCGGGCGCCGCGGCGGTCAAGTGCTGCAGTTTTTCGGACACCTCCGCGTAGGTGACTCCCGCCTCGTCGCACGCGGATGTTTCCTTCTGTACCAGTTGGGCCGAGGTTGCCGGATGAGGCTGATAGCTGCCCAGCATGACCACCTTCACCCCGTGCCTTTTGGCGAGGGTCGCCAACGCCATCGTCGCTGCACGTGACTGGATGCATGAGTGCGGGCCGAAGGAGCACAGCAGGTCGCCACCACGTTCCTGAATGACCAGCGTGTCATAGCTACCCTCCTGCAGGGCCTGTTGGACCGACCCGTCCGCAACGCGCTGGGTGAGTGTCGCGCCCCCTTCCACAATCATGTCGGCGGCCACGGGACGTCCATTGGCGGTGCTCAAGGCCGCATAGATGGCCGGCGCGTTGCCGTAATAGGTCAGGCTGTTTCCGACAAACAACATGCGTTCGGCTGCAGGAATCTTTTCCGCAGCCTGGATAACGGGGGCGGCGAGGAGCAGGGCAAGTACCAACGATAATCCTGTTCTGATATTCACGGCTTCTCCGTCTCCAGGTTGTTGATGCAGTGCATACCAGTCCCGCGAATGGCTGCAAGGATGCAGGGCGCGCTGCGTTGCCGGCAACCTGCCTGCGCGCTAGGCTGGGGACTCGGTTCTCATGGAAGAAAAACGTATGCGTATCTCAATGGCAGTGCTCGCCATCGCGGTGATGTGCTCCGGCCCCGTCGTAGCGAAGGAAAAAGCGGCGGCGGTCTACGCGTTGCACACCACCGGGACGATCGAGATCGGGCCCGATGGGCACGTGGTCCGCCACACCCTGGACAAGGGCCAGCCGGCGGCGATAGAAAACGCGCTTGGTCACAGTATCCAGCAATGGCGCTTTGAGCCGATTCTGGTGGACGGCAAGCCGGTGATCGCCAAAACGCGGATGCGCCTGTCCATCGAAGCAATGCCGACGCCCGGCGAGGACTACCAGTTGCGGGTGGGCGGTGTGTGGTTCGGCGAGCCCGAACGCAGCTCCCGATTCATGACGCCGCCCCGCTATCCGGAAGGGATGGCGAGGGAGGGAATCGGTGC
>JBDSPO010000245.1:0-15644 GCA_039930265.1 Lysobacter sp.
GGCGATCGTGGCTGGTCCACACGCAGGCGCGCTCCGGGCTTTGCTGCAGCCAGTTGGCGATCAGCGTTTCCATCGCGGCAACCGTCCCGGCGTCCAGCGACGCAGTCGGTTCGTCCAGCAGCAACACGTCAGGGGCGGTCAGCAAGGCACGCAGCATCGCCACGATCTGCGCCTCGCCGCCGGACAGGCGTTGGGTTTGTTGCCGCTGAAAGGTCTCGTCGCGACCCAGCGTCTGCAGCCATTGACGAGCCTGCTCGGCCGGGAATTGGCGGTGTCGGCGCACATGGAAGCGGAACGGCGCCCGCAGCGCCGCCGCCACAGTGCCGTCGGGCAATGCCGGTCGTTGCGAGAGGTAGACCACGTGGGCGCGATACTCCGGCAGCGACCAGTCCGCCAGCGCGCGGCCCTGGAAGGTGATCTCGCCGGTCTGGATTGGTTCCAGCGCCGCCAACGTGCGCAACAGCAAGGTCTTGCCGCTTCCGGAGGGCCCTGCAATGGCCAGACGTTCGCCAGGTGCCAGGCTCAGATCCAGATCGTGCCAGAGCAACCGGTCATCGATGGCAAATCGCAAGCCGCGGGCCTGCAACACGGGCCGCACGGTCGCAGGGCGCGGGTTGCATGACGACGTTTCGTTGGCCTGGTATTGAGAGACATGCATCATCCCCGAAGCTTAAAGCGCGCCGGTCAATGCAGCTTCAATCCACGACCGACTCCGGCCTAGCGAAACACAGTGATATGTTTGATATATGGGTATATATCTTCTATTATTGGGGATATGTCCTCACCCGTGACGCAATGACATGACCCGTCCCGCCGCCCAACTGGTGAACCTGCATGCCGACCAGGCCCGCAAAGACCTGGCGCGTACGGTTGCGGCATTGTTTGAGAAGTGGGGACTGTCCGCCGACGAGCAGCTGTGTCTGCTGGGGATGAGTCCGGAAAGCCGGAAAGTCCTGCCGCAGTACCGCCGCGGTGAACGAGCGCTGCCCAACGCCCCGGACACGCTTACCCGCGCGGGCTACCTGTTGGGCATCCACAAAGGGTTGCGGCTGCTGTTCCCGGAAAGCGAGGCGCTGCGTTTTGGCTGGGTGAAGCTGCGCAACCGCGTGCTGGACGGCGACACACCCCTGGAGGTCATGGTGCGTGACGGGCTGTTGGGGGTGGCTCGCATCGCGCGGTTCATTGATTTCCAGCGGGGCCAGTAATGGAGGTTCTGGATACGCTCTCGCGGATCGATGCGCAGGTGTTCCGGAACATCACCTCCCTGCGCCACAGTGAGCACCTGTTCGATGACCTGGTGCCAGACCGGGCAGGGCAGGACGCGGCGATTGCGGCCGAGATGGCGGTGCGGAACGCGCGCCCCGGCATCATCGAGAGGGGCCTGTTCTACTCGCAGGCCATTGATTATCCGTTCGCAAGCGACGCGGTGGTGGGCTCCCGGTTCGGGGATGGCACGATCCGCGTCTGGTACGGCGCATTCGACGAGGCCACCGCGCGCGCTGAGACCTGCTGGCATGCACTCCGCCAGGCCAATGACCTGATTGACCCGCCGGAGACGGCGTTCGTCCGCTATCGGGCGGTTTACACGGTCCGCGCGCAGGGCTTGTTTGGCGATCTGCGTGGCAAGGAACGCGCGTTTCCAACACTGGTCGGCGACGATTACTCGGCGACCCAGCCGATCGGGAAATACGCGGCCCAACAGGGTCTGGCGGGATTGCTCTACCCGTCGGCGCGCTGGCCGCAAGGCGAATGCGTCGCGGCGTTCCGCGCCGATCCGCTCTCGGCCCCCGCGTTGCTTTACTACCTGACCTACCGTATCGACGTGGCGCAGCAGACCGTCGTGATCGAGCGGACGCCCGGCGTCGTCGACCAAAGGTTGCACGTACTTGAACTGAGGCGCATCCGGCGTCCGCTGCGTCAGCCGGGAGCGACGTAGCCGTCGCCGCGAAGGTTGGTAGCGAGTGGAGGTTTTCGGCGGCCCCGACGCAGGTCAGGCGGTAAGCGGGTCGATCAGCTGCGCGCCGCGGTTGCGCACGTTGCCTACCGCGGGGGCCACCTTGTGCCAACGCAGTGCCGGCTCCGGGGCGGCCAGGGCAATTCCGGCAGCCTGCTCCGGGCTGCCATGGATCCAGTCAGCGAGCAGATCAGCGGGAAGCATCAGCGGCATGCGGTCATGCAGGAACGCGATTGACGGGTCCGCCGCTCGGGTCACGATGCTGTAGGTCAGTTGATCGGCGCGCTGTTCCCACAACCCGGCGAAAAACAGAACCGGCGCGTCGCGGGCATGGATGAAATAGGGCTGCCTGGCCGAACCATCCTGCAACCACTCGTAGTAGCCCGAGCTGGGGACGACGCCGCGCCGCTGCTTCCAGGCCGCGCGAAAGGCCGGCTTGGACGGCGCTGTCTCGACGCGGGCATTGATCGTGCTGTAAGCCAGCTTTGCGTCCTTCGCCCAGGCAGGCAGCAAGCCCCAGCGCATCTCCTGGGCGATCGCGCCGCCCGTTCCGTCATCCACCAGCACCCACCCGGGCTGGGTAGGCGCGCGGTTGTAGTTGGGCTGTGGATCCTGCTCGGGCGTGGCCACGGCGAGTCCGCCGGAGAACGCGTGGATCTGCCGCCACGTGTAGAACTGGGTGTCTCGTCCGCACATCGCAACAGCCTACCCGCCTTGGCGGATGTGGCATATGACGGGGTGGCGGAGCCCGCACACCACGCGACATTCAGGCCCGCGCCGTTACCCTTCACGCTGGTCAAATCAAGCGGATTTTTTCCTGATGGACAGAAACGACGTGGCTCTCAGCCTGTTACCTCATTTGATTGCCCAAGCGGGCAGCACGGCAGCTACTGCGTCGGCGGCGCATCGGCGTGACCTCATCAACCAGGCGTTCGCTTGGGCCGACAGCTTCATCGAGGTCCGCGTCGAGCATTCCTCACGCGGCATGGCGCACATGTTGGCCAATCCCGCCGTCGAATAAGGGACCCTCGCGCCCGCGCTGCTGATCCTCGCTGCCGGTGGCCTTGGGTTCTTGTAAGAGCCGGACTTGCCGGCACAGGCCGAGGTGGCCGGAGCGATCGTCGTGTGGTGGCTATGGGTGGACTCGAACCACCGACCCCAGCATTATGAGTGCTGTGCTCTAACCGGCTGAGCTACATAGCCGACGATCTGTCGCGGCGTGACCGCAGCGAGCCGGGAATTTTGCGCTGCGCGGCCGCCCTTGTCAAACCTGACTGGACCCGAGCCCGTGGCTTGTGGGATGGCGGACCGCGTGGCAGAGTCAAAGCCAGTCAATTCGGAGTCCGCATCGTGATCGATCCGGACGGTTATCGACCCAATGTAGGCATCGTACTGATGCATTCCGACGGCCGCCTCTTCTGGGCGCGGCGGGTGCATCGTGACGGCTGGCAGTTCCCACAGGGCTGGATGAACACCGACGAGACGCCGGTGGAGGCGATGTATCGCGAGCTGCGGGAGGAGACGGGCCTGCAACCCGGTCACGTCGAGGTGCTCGGCGCCACGCCCGGTTGGCTGCGCTACCGTCTGCCGCAACGCTCGATCCGCCGCAACGACCACCTGGTATGCATTGGCCAGAAGCAGGTCTGGTTCCTGCTGCGTCTGACCGGGGACGAATCCGACCTGCAGTTGGACGCGACCGAGAAGCCCGAGTTCGATCACTGGCGCTGGGTGGACTTCTGGTACCCGCTCGAGCACGTCGTGACCTTCAAGCGGCATGTCTACGCCAGCGCGCTGCAGCACCTGGCGCCGTTCGCACGCCACGTCGCGGGGGACCAGGCGGTGCCGTCTCCGGGTCCGGTGTTGGCGGGCTGGTCACGCCATCGCGCGCGACCACGGCCGGGACTGCCGCAGCCGCTGCGCGGTGACAAGGGCGGCTAGACATTCGCGGACCATGTGCCGGCCTTGCAATCCTCTGATTGACAATCATTCGCATTCGTAGTTAGATTGCGAGCGTAGCCAGTCCGGCTGCGCCATCGGTCCAGTCAACGTGTACGTCTGCATCTGCAACGGCATCACCGATAACGATATCCGCCAGGCCGCCGAGGCAGGGTGCGACTCCATGGCCGAGCTGACCATGCGGACTGGTGCCGGCGCATGCTGCGGCAGCTGCGTGGACATGGCCAGCGACCTGCTCAATCAGACCCGCGCCTTGCGCGATCTTCCGCTGCCGATACTTCGCCAAGCCGCCTGAGCATCGTTGAGCGTCGCGCCGCGAATCGCAATGGTTCGCGCTTGCAGGCGCAGCCGATTCGCGTTCCGCCCCGCACCGTCGCAACCGTTTAGAGTGGTGTGATCCCCACGCAGAACGGAGCATTGCCATGAAGGGCGACGCCAAGGTCATCGAGTTCCTCAACCGGGCGCTCTACAACGAGCTCACCGCAATCAACCAGTACTTCCTGCACGCCAAGATGCTGAAGAACTGGGGCCTGAAGGAGCTGGCCGAAAAAGAATACGAAGAGTCCATCGACGAGATGAAGCACGCCGACAAGTTGGCCGAGCGCATCCTGTTCCTTGATGGGCTGCCGAACTTCCAGGCGTTGGGCAAGCTGCGCATCGGCGAGAACGCGCGCGAAGTGTTCAACTGCGACCTGGCTCTGGAACTGGACGGTCTGCCGCTGCTGCGCGACGCCATCGCCCACTGCGAAAGCGTGAGCGACTACGTCAGTCGCGAGCTGTTCGTGGAGATCCTCGCGTCCGAGGAAGAGCACGTCGATTGGATCGAGACCCAGCTTGGCCTGATGAATCTGCTCGGCGATCAGAACTACCTGCTCACCCGCACCGAGAAGTAAGCAGCGCGCGCGGGTCGGTCCTCAGCGCAGGCCTCCGGCGTCGCCGGCCTGCGCACGGCGACGGCGAAACACCGTCCGCCAGACCCACCACAGGGCCATGCCCAGCGCCAGGCTGATGGTCACCACCAACCCGAAGGCCACCCATGGGTAGCTGAAGACCAGCGCCAGCCCACCCACCGTGGCGACGTCCTCGGTGAGGCTGGCGGACCAGTTGGTGATCGGCTCGGGCGAGGTGTTGAGAAGTGCGCGCGAGCCGGACTTCAGCACATGGCTGGCGAACGCCGCGCCCGCACCGGTCGCCAGCGCGCCGGCACCCAGACTGCCATCGGGGGACATTGCCGCGGCGGCAAGGAATGCCCCGGCAGGGATCCGCAGCACCGTATGCAGCAGATCCGACAGTGAGTCGACCCCCGGAATCTTGTCGGTGAAAAACTCCGCCGCCGCCAGCACGCCGGAGATACCCAGCACCCACGGCGAGGCCGTGACCTCCAGCGCCTGCGGCAGATCCAGCCAGCCGAAGATCCCGGCCAGGCCGATCCCGAAGACGGTCATGTAGACGCGCACTCCCGCCAACCAGGCGAGAACCACGCCAATTGCGAACAGGTGCGCATCCGACATCGGACAACCTCGCTGGACTCGGGGTGGTTATGGGGACAACAGAAACCACAAGTTATGTGATCGTGCCGCATCGGAGCGGTCGCCGCACCTGAACGCCTGCGCGCTGATCGCGGTGGCCCGGTTCGCCGCACGTGGAGGCGTAGAAGCTTGCGCCCCGGAGGCAAGCGTAAGCTGGATACGCCTCGGGAAGCTGAAGGAAGGTCCTGGAAGGGGGACGTAAACGGCTGACGTTGCGCGGCACTCGCGGTAGGCTGGATATTCCGCGCCGAGCAGGGCGCAGCGGCAGATGCCCATGAGCCCGACCCTACCGCCTTCGGAACCTGAAACTGCCCCGCCGGCTGGCGACCCTCCGGAGTCGGTGGCGGGCGCGCCCGCTGCGCCGCGCCCGGCCCCACCCGCTGTAAGCCATCGCCGGGTGCCGATACTGATCTGGATCGTGGTGGCCATGGCGCTGCTGTTCGGCGCTTGGGGTGCGTGGCGCACGCTGGCTCCCGGGGCGGGCGACGTCCATGCGCGCCTGAGCGCCAGTGAGCAGGCCGGCCAACGTCTGCAGGCGGAACTGAGCGAGCTGCAGCAGACCGTTGCAACGCTGACCCGTTCCGATCAGATCAGCCGCGATGCCAATCGCGATCTGCAGGGGGCGCTGGCCGAACGCGAGGAAGAAATCGCCGGTCTGCGCGCGGACGTCGCCTTCTACGAGCGCCTGGTGGGCTCCACCTCCCAGCGCCACGGGCTGACCGTGCATGCGTTGCGGATGGCGCCACAGAGCGGCAGCGCCTGGGAATTCCAGACCACCCTCACCCAGAATCTCAATCGCGGTGCTGTCAGCAGTGGCCGCCTAAGCCTGTCCATCGAGGGCACCATGGCCGGCAAGCGACGGGTACTGGCCTGGGATGACCTGCGCCAAGGCGACAAGACCGAGGGCACGCCGTTCTCGTTCAAGTACTTCCAGCAGGTCAAGGGTGACGTGTTCCTGCCCGACGGCTTCGAGCCGGTCCGGGTCACCGTGCGCCTGCAGCCGCGTTCGGGCGCGGCGGTCAGCGAGTCGTTCAGTTGGTCGGACGTGACCGGGCCGGTCAATCCGACCGCCAACGGGGTCGCCGGGTCGTGATTGGAGCCATCCACTGGCGTGGCGAGCTTGAATGCCTGCGGTGAACCCCCCATCCTGAGTGGATGGATACTCAGATCATTCCCCTGCCCGGACTCGACAGCGCGCCGGGTTACCGCTCGCTCGACGGCGCGCTCCAGTTCACTTCCGCGGCCGCCGCCAAAGCGGCCGAGCTGGTCGCCGAGGAAGGCAATCCCGCGCTCAAGCTGCGGGTGTTCATTCAGGGCGGCGGTTGCTCGGGCTTTCAGTACGGCTTCGAGTTTGATGAAGAGCAGGCGGAGGACGACCTGGCGGTGAAAACCGACGGCGTCACCCTGCTGGTCGATCCGTTGAGCCTGCAATACCTGATGGGCGCGGTGGTGGACTACACCGAGAGCCTGCACGGCGCGCAGTTCGTGATCCGCAACCCGAACGCCAAAACCACCTGCGGCTGCGGTTCGTCGTTCGCCGCGTGACGGGGGGCGTGGCACCGTTCGCTTTCATCGAGTCCGGTGCCTACGCCGGGATCGGTGCCGCCTTCCGTGGCGGCGACCCCGATGTGCTTCCGCGCGGCGACCAGGCCGAGTGCCATGGTGCGCTGGACCGCGCCGACCGCTTGCGCGGTGACCCCGCCGCACTGTCAGCACTGTGGGCGCAGTCGCGCGTGGTGCTGCTGGACGACGACGGGCAGGCCTTTGCCGATGTCGAAGGCCAGCTGCTCGCGCCCACCGGTGCTGCGATCAGCCAAGGTCCGGGCGGGACCGGCGCGGCGATCTTCCTGGGTCTGGACCCGCACGGGCAGGGATGGTTCTCTCTCGACGCGCGCCTGACGTCCATGGATGCCCCGCGCCGGATCGACCTGCGCGCCGCCGCCGCCCACTGGCCCGCGTTCGAGGCCGGTGTGTACGCGCAGGCGCGCGCACTGCAGCACTGGCGCGGCCGCTACCGGTTCTGCAACGTGTGCGCCGGCGAGATCGGCTTCGAACGCGGCGGCTGGCTGGGCCGCTGCCACAGCTGCGGGCAGGAGCACTACCCCCGCACCGACCCGGCGGTGATCGTGGCGGTCACCGATGGCGAGCGCCTGTTGCTGGGGCGGCAGTCCGGGTGGGCGCCACGGCGCTACTCGGTGCTGGCAGGCTTCGTGGAGCCCGGTGAGACCCTGGAGCAGACCGTCGCCCGCGAGGTGCTGGAAGAAACCGGTGTGCGGGTGCGGGCGTGCCGCTACCTGGCCTCGCAACCGTGGCCGTTTCCGGGCCAGTTGATGCTCGGCTTCATCGCCTTTGCGCATCCCGATGAGCCGCAGGTCGACGATGAGCTGGAGGACGCGCGCTGGTTCAGCGCCGAGGAGGTGCGCGCGGCCACCCGCGAAGACGCCGATGACGGCGTGGGGCTGCGGCTGTCGCCGACGATTTCGATTTCCCGTTGGCTCACCCAGTGCTGGCTGGAGACGAGGGCGGCACCCGCACCCTGATGTCGGGTGTGGGCGCGAGCTTCCAGCGGGTGCCTGCGTTTTGCGACAGCGGTAGCCGTTAGAATCCGGGTCTGATGCAGTCGATCGCGCCCCACGCGATTCCGGAGGAAGCCAGCGATGTCCATCACCCTGATTGCCACCATCGTGGCGCTTGTTCTGGGCCATCTGGCGCCGTCGTTCGCCGCCGCGGTGCGCCACTTCGGCTGGTACCGCGACCTGATCGGCTGGTGCAACAACCGTTTCGGTGAAGACAGCTTCTGGCGCGGCCGCTGGGGCATCGTACTGGCGCTGCTGCCGGCGGCGCTGGTGGTGGGCCTGCTGCAGTCGGCCTTCGATGATCGGTTGTGGGGCGTCGCCGGGCTGGTGTTCGGCACCGCAGTGCTGTTTCTGGCATGGGGTCCGCGCGATCTGGACCGCGACGTGGATGCAATCCTGGACGCCAGCGACGCGGCGACCCGCCGCGAGCGGGTGGCGCAGATGGTCGACGAGGCGCACACCCGCGGCAGTGGTTCCGGGCTGGTGGAGGCGGTGTTCCGCAATGCGTTGCGTCGCTGGTTCGGCGTGTTGTTCTGGTTCCTGCTGGTGGGTCCGGTGGGGGCGGTCGTCTATCGGCTCAGCGTCCTGGCGGCGGTCGGGCCCATTGCCGGCGAGGTGCCGTCCCACACCCGCGAAGGTGCTCGCACCTGGCTCGCGCTGCTGGAGTGGCCGGTGGCCCAGTGCATGACGCTGGCGTTGGCGCTGGTCGGCAATTTCGACAGCGTCCTGGCCGCGTGGCGACAGGCGAACGGCGCGTCCTTGACGCTGGACAGCCGGTTCCTGGGCGCAGCGGCACGTGCCAGCGTCAACAGCGAATTGAGCGAGCAGGGCGATGTCTGGGTCTCCGATGAAGATGAGACCGAGAGCGGCATCGCCGCGCCGGCGGTCGGCATGGGTCTGCCGGACCTGCCCGCCCTGCGCGATGCGATGAGTCTGGTCTGGCGCAGCCTGCTGGCCTGGCTGGCGGTGCTGGCGCTGTTCCTGATAGCGGGGTTCGTGGGCTGACACCGCTGCGGGCGACGGTGCCTCAGGCGCGATCGCCGCGCATTTCGCGGACCTGGGCTTCCAGCATCGTGGCGTCCACGCGGGTACCGTCGATAGGCGCCGCCGCAATCACTTCGACCCGGGCGCGGAACCGTCGCGGCATGCGCATCCGGCCCAGCACGCCGGCCTCGGCGCGCGTGCCCCGTCGACTCCACATGCTGGTCCACATCCCGCGCAGTGCCATCGGAATCACCGGCACCGGCCGCCGTTCCAGAATCTTCTCGACCCCGGACTTGAACGCCGCGATCTCCCCGTCCCGGGTCAATGCACCCTCGGGAAAGATGCAGACGATTTCGCCTTCGGCCAGCGCGGCATCGATGTCGTCGAACGCGCGCTGCATCAGTGCCGGGTGCTCGCGCGCGCCCGCGATCGGGATCGCCTTGGCGGTGCGGAAGAACCAACGCATCACCGGCACGTTGAAGATCCGGTAATACATCACGAAGCGCACCGGCCGCGGGATGCATGCGGCCAGGATCAACGCGTCCATGTAGCTGACGTGGTTGCACACCACCAGCGCGGCGCCCTCATCGGGAATGTGGTCGATGCCGCTGGCCCGCAGGCGGTACAGCGTGCGCACCAGCACCCAGCTGAGAAAGCGCATCAGAAACTCGGGCACGATGGTGAAGATCCATACCGCCACCGCGGCGTTGGCAATGGCCAGCGCGAGGAACACCTGCGGGATGTCCAGCTGCGGCATCGGGACGCGAACGCCACCGATCTGGAAGGGGGGCAGCTGCAGCAGCAGCCCCAGCATCGCGGCCAGCACGATGAAACCGGCGTTCTGGATGTTCAGGCCGGCGAACACGCGCGACATCTCGGACCTGGGTGTGCGGCTCTGGATCAGCGCGAACAGCGGCACCACGAAGAAGCCGGTGAACAGGCCAATACCCAGCAGGCCGATGGTGGTGCGCCAGCCCCCGGGCTGCTGCAGGAATCCGGCCACGTCCAGCCCGCTCACCCCGGCCGCGCCCGGCCTTGCGAGCGACAGGTCCAGCATGAAGGCGGTCATCCCGAACGCGCCCAGCGGCACCAGTCCGATCTCCACCGTGCGTGCCGACAGCTTCTCGCACAGCATCGATCCGACCCCTGTGCCGACCGAGAACATCGCCAGCGCAAAGATGTACAAGGTGGCCGATCCGCCCAGATTGACCTCGGCATAGGTCGGCAATTGGGAGGTCAACACCGTGCCGACGAACCAGAACCACGACACCCCGAGCACGGCGTTGCGCACCGCCAGTTGCTTCTTGGCCAGCCGCAGCACCGCGAAGGATTCCGGGATCGGGTTCCAGTTGATCCGCAGTCCGGGCGCCCCCGCGCCTGCCGGCGGGATCGCCCGGCTGACCAGATGGCCGGTGACGGCGAGTACGATCACCAGCAGACCGGCCACCCAGGGACCATTGTCGCCGGCCGCGTTGAATACCATGCCGCCGATAATCATCCCGCCGAGGATCGAGATGGAGGTGCCCATCTCGACCAGGCCGTTGCCGCCGGTCAACTCGCGCGGGTGCAACACCGAGGGCAGGATCGAGTACTTCACCGGGCCGAACAGGGTCGACTGCAGTCCGGTACAGAACAACGCCACCAGCAGCACGATCAGGTTCTGGGTCACGAAGCCGACCGCCGCCAGCGTCATGATGGCGATCTCCATCGCCGTGGTGATCCGGATCAGGGTCGACTTCTCGACCTTCTCGGCAATCTGCCCGGCCAGCGCCGAGAACAGGAAGTACGGCAGGATGAACAGCGCCGGCGCAAGATTGGTGTACAGCGTCTTGTCGGCGCTGCTGACACCCAGCCAGAACAGCATGCCGATGATGGCCTGGCGGTAGACGTTGTCGTTGAACGCGCCCAGTGACTGGGTCAGGAAGAACGGCAGGAAGCGGCGTTGGCGCAGCAGGCCGTACTGGCTGTGTGCGACGGTCGGCGCGCTCTCGGCACGGACCTGCGGTGCTTCACCGGACGACGCTGGATCGCCGTGTTGTCTGTGCCCCATGCCCCCTCCCTGCGGATACGTGCGAGTGCAAAAAAACGCCCGGGGGTGCCGGGCGTTTGCCGTGCTGCGCAACCGAGCAGCGACTACTTCGCCGGCGCCACCGGCAGCGGACCTTCGGCCACCAGGGTCTTGCTCATCTTCATGCCAGGTCGCTCCATGTGGGTTGCGGCGGGTCGGTTCGGCGAAGTGTAGCGAATGCGACGCCAGCGCCAACCGTGTGCACTATTCGTCGGCCCGCTCACGTTCGATCGCACGCCAACCGATGTCACTACGATGGAACTCGCCCTCCCACGAGATTCCGGCAACCGTGCCGTAGGCGTTTTGCTGAGCCTGCGCGACCGTGTCGCCCAGTGCGCACACACACAGCACACGCCCGCCGGCAGTGACGATGTCGCCGTTGGCACGCTGGGTGCCGCCGTGGAATACCTTGCTGACGCCATCGCCGATCCCGGTTTCGGTCGTCGCCACAGGCAAATGGATCGGGTCACCCACACGCGGCGTGTCCGGATAGTTTGCCGCCGCCATCACCACCCCCAGCGAGGGGCGCGGATCCCACTGCGCCTGCACCTGCTCCAGCCGCGCATCGATGCCGGCCTCGATCAGTTCCAGCAGATCCGATTGCAGGCGCAGCATGATCGGCTGGGTTTCCGGGTCACCGAAACGGACATTGAACTCGATGACTTTGGGCGCGCCGTCCGCGTCGATCATCAGCCCGGCATAGAGGAAGCCGGTGAAGGGAATGCCGTCGGCCGCCATCCCGCGCACGGTCGGTTCGACCACCTCGCGCATCACCCGCGCATGGATGTCATCGGTAACCACGGGCGCGGGCGAGTAGGCGCCCATGCCGCCGGTATTGGGGCCGGTGTCGCCGTCAGCCACGCGCTTGTGGTCCTGGCTGGTGGCCATCGGCAGCGCGGTGACGCCGTCGACCAGGGAGATGAAGCTGGCCTCCTCGCCGTCCAGAAACTCCTCGATCACCACCCGCGCGCCGGCCGCGCCGAAGGCGTTGCCCTCGAGCATGTCGATGACGGCCGCCTCGGCCTCGGCCAGGGTCATCGCCACGATCACGCCCTTGCCGGCGGCCAGTCCGTCCGCCTTGATCACGATCGGTGCACCCTTCTCGCGGATGTACGCCAGGGCGGGAGCCACCTCGGTGTGCACGGCGTAATACGCCGTCGGGATGCCGTGTCGGGCAAGAAAGTCCTTGGCGAACGCCTTGCTGCCTTCCAGCTGCGCGGCAGCCGCGCTGGGGCCGAAGATGCGTTGTCCGGCGGCGCGGAAGCGATCGACGATGCCTGCGACCAGCGGAGCTTCGGGGCCGACCACGGTGACCGCGACCCCCTCGCGCGCGACCAGCGTCAGCAGGCCATCGATATCGGTCGCTGCCAGCTCGATGTTGCGGCACTTGGCCTCGGTCGCGGTCCCCGCGTTGCCCGGTGCGACGAGGACTTCGCTGACGCGCGCGGACTGGGCCAGCTTCCAGGCCAGTGCGTGCTCACGACCGCCGGAGCCGATGACGAGGATTTTCATTTCGCGCTGCTCGGATAAACGTAAGCGGTGATTTTACCGGACCGGCTCACCATGCCGGTCGCCGGTGTGCAACGACGCCAACGCGGAGTGGATATCGGGGTACGCGAATTCGAAGCCCTCTGCGAGCAATGCCGTTGGCACTACGTGCTGGCCCTCCAGTACCAGATCCGATTGCTCCCCCAGAGCCAGCCGCAAGGGCAAGGCGGGCACGGGCAGGAGAGCAGGGCGATGCAACATCTGCGCGGCGGCCTTGACGAAGTCGGCCTGATGGACCGCGCCGGGGGCGACGAAGTTGTAGGCCTTCACCTTGGCCACCCCGGCGCGCTCGCCGCTCGCCCGAGCTTCCTCGGTGCCAGCAGGCAGACGCCAGAGGTGGGCCATTGCGCGCAGCAGATCGTGCACATGGATCCATGACAGCCACTGCCTGCCCGACCCCGAGCGTCCACCCACGCCCAGCTTTATGGGCAACAGCATCATGGGCAACGCGCCCTCGTGGCCCAGCACCAGGCCGAAACGCATGCATGCCACGCGCACCCCATGCGCGGCGGCGGTGGCGGCTTCCGCCTCCCACGCCTGGCACAGCTCCGACATGAAAACCGGTTGCGGCGGGCTGGTCTCCGACAGCGGGGAATCGTCCCCTTGTTGTTGGACGCCGTAATAGCCAATGGCAGACGCGTTGAGCAGCAGGGCGGGCTTGCGCGTGTTGCGGGCAATCCATTCCATCAGACTGCGGGTGGTGCCGATCCTGCTGTCCATCAGGACCTGTTTGCGACGGTCCGTCCAGCGAGCGCCGAGGATACGTGCACCGGCCAGGTTCACGATCACGTCCACCCGATGATTGGCGGGCAACGAGGCCATATCGCCATAACAGGTAACGCGACCGGTGAAGACCGCGGCCGCACGCGCGGGATCGCGCGAAAGCACAGTCACCTTGTGGCCATCGTCCAGCAGGGCGCTGACCAGCAACTGGCCGATGAAACCGGTCGCACCGGTCACAAGGACATGCTGGGTGTCGTCGGCAAAATGGATCGGCTTCACTGGCGGCTCCTGCGGTGGGCGTGATGCATGCCCTGGTATATCAGCAAGCTCACACGAGACGTGTACGCGTCCGTGAAGAGGACGGATGCATGCGGATCATCCTCCCGACCTGCAGCAAAGCAGTTTTGCGACCTTGCCGCCACCGCACCTTGACGCACACCAATACGCCGCACTTCCAAATGCGTGTACGCCAGATGCTGTGATTTCCCGGCTCAGGCGAGTGAATTCCTCGTCGCGCCGCTCAGTGCCTGAAGTGCCGCACCCCGGTAAAGACCATGGCGATGCCGTGCTCGTCGGCGGCGGCGATCACTTCCTTGTCGCGCATCGAGCCACCCGGCTGGATCACCGCCTTGATGCCGGCTTCGGCCGCGGCGTCGATGCCGTCGCGGAACGGGAAGAAGGCGTCGGACGCCATGACCGAGCCGGGAACCACCAGTCCGGCATCGTTGGCCTTGATGCCGGCAATGCGCGCGGAATACACCCGGCTCATCTGGCCCGCGCCAACGCCGATGGTACGGTGGTCACTGGCATAGACAATCGCGTTGGATTTGACGTACTTGGCGACCCGCCAGGCGAACAGGAGATCAGCCATCTGCTCCGATGTCGGCGCGAGCTTCGATACGACCGTCAATTCCTCAGCGCTGACGTCACGGATGTCGCTGGTCTGCATCAGCAGGCCCGAGCCGACCCGCTTGATGTCCATGTTGTTGCGGCCATCGCCGTGCGGAATCTTCAGCACACGCACATTGGCCT
Source organism: Lysobacter sp. (assembly GCA_039930265.1). Lineage (GTDB taxonomy): Bacteria > Pseudomonadota > Gammaproteobacteria > Xanthomonadales > Xanthomonadaceae > Novilysobacter. Next base: position 14,371 of record JBDSPO010000245.1, read on the forward strand.
TCTTCCGGGCGTACGCCAGCGCGTCATCGTCATAATCCGGCGCAATCAGCACCTCGACAAACTGGCGGTCGAGGATGCTCTGAGCCGTGGCGGCGTCGAGCCTGGTGTTGAAGGCGATGATGCCGCCAAAGGCGCTGGTCGGGTCGGTGGCGTAGGCCGCCTCGTAGGCTTCCGCATTACCTGCGGCCACCGCGACACCGCATGGGTTGGCGTGCTTGACGATCACGCAGGCCGGGGTATCGAACTGGCGCACGCATTCCCAGGCGGCATCGGCATCGGCGAGGTTGTTGTAGCTCAGCTCCTTGCCCTGCAACTGGGTGAACGTGGCCAACGTGCCCGGCACCGGCCACAGGTCGCGGTAAAACGCGCCCTGCTGGTGAGGATTCTCGCCGTAGCGCAGATCCATGACCTTGACGAAGTTGCTGTTGCTCTGGGCAGGAAACAGCGCGCGACCGCCATCCTCGTTGATCGATGAGAGATAGTTGCTGATGCAGGCGTCATAGATAGCGACGCGATTGAACGCGGCGACCGCCAACGCGAAGCGGGTCTTGGCTGACGATGCGCCGTCGTTTGCGGCGAGTTCGGCCAGCAGCGTGTCGTATTGGGCCGGGTCGGTGGCGACCGCCACGCGGGCGAAGTTCTTGGCCGCCGAGCGCAACATCGCCGGACCGCCGATGTCGATGTTCTCGATGACCTCGTCCATCGAGCTGTCGGGATTGGCGGACACCTGCTCGAACGGATACAGGTTCAGTACCAGCAGGTCGATTGCCCCAATACCGTGCTCGGCCATGACCGCATCGTCGGTCCCGGCGCGTCCCAGCAGGCCGCCGTGGACCACCGGGTGCAGGGTCTTGACCCGGCCATCCATCATCTCCGGAAAACCGGTGGCGTCGGACACGTCCGTGACTTGCAGGCCCGCGTCGCGGAGTGCCCGCGCGGTGCCGCCGGTGGACAGCAACTGCACCCCGCGAGACACCAGAGCGGTCGCCAGCTCGATCAGGCCGGTTTTGTCTGACACGGAAAGAAGGGCGCGGCGGACAGGAACAAGGTCGGTCATTGCGGTTACAGGGTTTGTTGTCGGACAAGTATTGTAAGGTCGACGGTCGCGGGACGGAGCCCGATGGGGACGAGGATTGTCGATCTACGCATTGAAGGGGCGATTCCAGGACGTGTTGCGGCCCGGGGTACGCCGGATTGCCGCGTTGGGGATCACTGCCAATCAGGTGACTGTGACGGCCGCGCTGGTGTCGGCGCTGGTCGCCGCCGTGGTGTGG
>JBDSPO010000246.1:0-9591 GCA_039930265.1 Lysobacter sp.
TGCAGCAAATCTCCACACGATTCGAAGAAGTGCCACGCACCGCTATGCTTCGCGTATCACCCTCGGATCCGGACCCGCGTCATGCCCCACACCATCGCCAACCGCTCGCCGGCATCCCGGGCATCCACGGGTGACGGAACAATCCGGCGCCGCCTCCGCGCGGCCGCACTCTTACTGGGCCTCGGCTGCGCTGCATGCGCGGCGCCTGCGGCGGAACGCGAGACACCCTTTTCGGGCGTGGTGTTCGTCGATACCAACGGCAACGGCGCGCATGACGCGGGCGAGACCGGCGTCGCCGGGGTCAAGGTCTCCAATGGCCGCGATATCGTCCTGAGCGATGCTGCGGGACGTTACCGGCTTCCGGTGCGGGCGGCAGACACCGTGTTTGCGGTTAAGCCGCCTGGCTATGCGTTCCATACGCGCGCCGATGGGCTGCCCGCGTTCTGGCAGCACTATTTTCCTGCAGGCTCGCCGTCCTTGCGCTACGGCGGCATCCCGGTGCAGGAGCGTCGCACTATGGACGTCGCCCTGAGCGCCACCCGCAGTGATCCGGTGGCCGAGCTGGATGTGCTGCTGATGGCCGACCCGCAGGTGAAGTCGCTGGCCGACGTGGACTATTACGACCGCGACGTTCTGGCCACGATCCGCAAGGACGCGCCGGCGCGACTGGGTCTCAGCCTGGGCGATATCGTCGATGACGATCTCTCACTGTACCCGGCGATCAACGCGCGCACCGCGACGCTGGGCGTGCCCTGGCTGCACGCGCCGGGCAACCACGACGTGGACATGGATGCGGCCACCGACGCCGACTCGCTGCTGAGCTTTCGCAGGCACTTTGGCCCCGACACCCTCGCGTGGGAAGAGCCCGGCGCGGCGTTCATCCTGCTCGACGACGTTGTCCATCTACCCGGTGGCAAGCCGGCGTATATCGGCGGACTGCGCGATGAGCAATTCGCCTTTCTCGAGGCGTACCTGGCAACGCTGGACCGCGACACGCTGGTGGTGGTTGGCGCGCATATCCCGTTCTTCAATACCGCAACCGCGCCGGGGGTGGAGACCTTCCGCGTCGCCGATCGGCATCGCCTGTTCGCGTTGCTGCAGCGCTTCCAGAACGTATTGCTGCTGAGCGGGCACTCCCACATCCAGCAGCACGTGCATCACGGTGCGAGCGATGGATGGAAGGGCGAGCGCCCGCTGCACGAGTACAACGTCGGTGCCGCCTGCGGCGCGTTCTGGTCGGGCGTCAAAGACGAGGCCGGGATACCCGATGCGACGATGGCCGACGGCACCCCCAATGGCTACGCACGATTGAAAATACGCCAGGGCGGCGAGTATGTCTTGAGCTGGCACCCCGCCCGGCTTCCCGCGCAGCAGCCCGGACTCACGGACGCCATGGCCCTGCACGCACCGCGCGTACTCCGGCGTGGTGCGTATCCCGCGTGGGGTGTCTATGCCAACGTGTTCATGGGGATGCGCGACAGCACGGTGGAATACCGTGTCGATGACGGGCCGTGGCAACCCATGCGCCAGGTCGTCCAGCCCGATCCGCGACTGGTCGCCGAGAATGTGCGCGATGATGAAGCGGCCGCGTTGCGCGGTTTCGACCGCTCGCCGGAAGCCAAGCCGAGCGGGCACCTGTGGCGCGGCGCGCTGCGTACCGACCTGGTCGCAGGCGAGCATCGGGTCCAGGTGCGCACGATGGATCGCTGGTTGGGGGAACAGACAGCCAGCACGATCTACCGGCTGGAGGACGCGTCCGCAGAGTAGTGCCGGTTACGGCACCCTCCCGGGCGAAGCTCAACGGGCGGGATCGACGCCCTCGAACGACTCCAGCCGGCGATGCCCGTTGGCCGCATCCTCGCCGCGCGGCTCCGGGTAGTCCTGCAGACGGTCGATCAGCACGGTGTCCATGCCGGCGTCGCGCGCGGCGTCCAGCTCGGCGACCACGTCGGACAGGAACAGCATCTGCGGCGCCGGCAGGCCGATATCGGCAGCGATCGCGCGGTAGCTGTCGGCGTCACGCTTGCCACCGATCTCGGTATCGAACCACCCGGAAAACAGCCCGGTCAGGTCGCCGGTATCGCTGTGGCCGAAGAACAGCCGCTGCGCCGCCACGCTGCCCGACGAATAGACGTACAGCGGCACGCCGTCCGCGTGCCAGCGCTGCAGCGCGTGCGCCGCATCCGGATAGACGTGAGCGGTGAAATCGCCGTTGCGATAGCCGTCGGCCCAGATCATTCCCTGCAGCGCCTTCAGCGCGGTGTGTTTGCGGTCCTCGTCGATCCAACCCTGCATGACCTCGCCGATCATCGCGTCCTGGCACATGCCGCCCATCTCGGTGGCGACCAGGTCCAGCCATTTGCGCACCGCCGGTTCCTGGCCGCGCACCTTGACGAAGGCGGGCAGGGCGCGGCGTGCGAACGGGAACAGCACGTCCTTGACGAAGGAGATGCTGCTGGTGGTGCCCTCGATATCGGTGAGGATCGCGCGGGTCGATGCGCTCATGGCGTACCGGCCGGTTTGTGGCGGGGAAAGCGGGTGGCGATGTCGGTCCCGGTGAAGTGGCCGATCCAGCCGTCCGGCTGCTTGAAAAAGCGGATCGCCACGAAGTCCGGCTCCGCGCCCATGTCGAACCAGTGCGGCGTGCCGTCGGGCACAGCAATCAGATCGCCCTGCTCGCACAGCACCTCGTAGACCTTGTCACCCACGTGCAGGGTGAACAGCCCGGAGCCGGCGACGAAGAAGCGCACCTCGTCCTCCTGATGGAAATGCTCATCCAGGAACGTCTTGCGGATCTCTTCGCGCTTGGGGTTGTCCGGACCGACACTGGCCACGTCGACGCTCTGGAAGCCGTGCTGGGCGACCAGGCGGTCGATGTCGCTTCGGTAAGCGGCGAGGATCTTCTCCGGCGCGTCGCCACCGGTGACCGGCGCGTTGGCTTCCCAACGCTCGAACGCCACGCCGATGGCGGCCAGTTCACGGGCGATACCGGCGAGCTCGCTGGTGTTCACCACGGCAGTGGCCGGATCGTGGTCGGAAAAAATGCGCAGTCGGCTCATCGTTGCAGTTTCCTCAGTTCAAGTTCGCAGCCCAGCAGGAAATCGAACGCTTCCAGGTGGCGTCGGGCCTCGGCCATGTCGCGGCCCCATGCGTACAGGCCGTGACCATCAATCAAATAGCCCCACATCGACTGGCGGTCCAGCAGCGCATCCACCTGGTCGGCGAGGATCGTCATGTCCTGGCTGTTGGGCAGCACCGGCAGCTCAATGGCGGTGTCGTGGGTGGTGTTGCCGCGGAAGGCCTTGAGCATCTCGTAACCGGCCAGCGGCACGTGGCCGGCCGCCGCGTACAGCCGCGAGGCGACCGTCTGGTTCTGCGAGTGGGTGTGCAGCACGCAGCCGACCTCGGAGAAGCGCCGGTACAGGCGCGTGTGCAGCAAAGTCTCGGCGGAGGCGCGGCGGTCGGTCGCAACCCCGCGACCTTCCAGGTCCACCACCATGACCCCGTCCGGAGTCAGCTGGCCCTTGTCGCCGCCCGATGCGGTTATTGCGATATGGCGCTCATCCATGCGCCGCGAGAAATTGCTGCTGGTCGCCGGGGTCCAGCCAGCCACTGCCAACTCACGCACGTTGCGCGAAAGCTCGTCGGCGCGCGCCGCCAGTAAATGGGAATCGTAGGGGAGCTCGTTCATCGCACCAGTTTATCGGATGGCCGTCGCCACGGCCTCCCGCTTTCCCGCGTGTTCAGAGCACCACGTTCAGCAGCACCATGAGGACCAGCAGCGGGGCGACGATCCGCACCACCCAGCGCCACGCGGTGAACAACCCCGCGGGCATCCCGGCCAACTGCTCGCGAAGGATCGTCTCCTTCAGCGCCCAGCCGGCAAACAGCGCGATCAACAGGCCGCCCAGCGGCAGCATGATGTCGTTGGCGACCAGCTCAATCAGCCCCATCAGGTCCCGGTCCAGCATGCGGATATGCGACCAGATGTTGAACGAGAACACGGTGACCAGGCCGATCAGCCAGCACAGGCCGGCGACCATCAGCGAACCACGCTTGCGCACGATGCCCACGCGCTCGACCAGGAACGCGGTGGCCGGCTCCAGCAGCGAGATCGACGAGGTCCAGGCCGCCACGAACAGCAGCCCGAAGAACAGCAGTCCGTAGATGACGCCGCCGGTCATGACGTCAAACGCCAGCGGCAGCGAGGTGAAGATCAGGCCCGGGCCGCCGCCGTGCGGATCAATGCCGAAGCTGATCACGATCGGGAAGATCGCCAGCCCAGCCAGCAGCGCGATGCTGGTATCGGCCAGCGCGACGATCGCGCCCGTCTTGGGAATCGAAATGTCTTTCGGCAGATACGCGCCGTAGGTCATCATCGTGCACATGCCCAGGCTCAGCGAGAAGAACGCCTGGCCCATCGCGGCCATCATCATTCCCGCGTTGACCTTCGACCAGTCCGGCTGGAACAGGAAGGTGGCCGCCTTGCCCAGATGCCCCGTGGTAGCGCCATAGGCGACCAGAGCGAGCAGGGTCAGCAGCAGCGCGGGCATCAAGAAGCGCACCGCCCGTTCCAGTCCCTTTTCCACGCCCAGCCCGACAATGCCAACGGTGAGGCCCATGAACACGGCGTGCCAGCCCGCAAGCTCCCAGGGATTGGCCAGCAACGCCGAGAAGGTCGCGCCGGGGTCGGTGATGTGCGCGCCGCCAAACAGCTGCATCAGATACAGCCAGCTGTAGTGCAGCGTCCAGCCGCCCACCACGCTGTAAAAACTCAGGATCAGGATGCCGGCCACAATGCCGATCCAGCCGATGCTCGTCCACGCTTTGGCGGCTCCGGTCTCCCGGGTCAGTGCCACCAGCGTGGTGATCGGGCTGCGTCGGCCGTGCCGCCCGATCAGGATCTCGGCAATCAGGATCGGCAGCCCGACCAGCGCGATGCACAGCAGATACACGACTACGAACGCACCGCCCCCATTGTCCGAAGCCAGATACGGGAAGCGCCAGATATTGCCCAGGCCCACCGCCGATCCGGTGGCAGCGAGGATGAACGCGGTGCGTGATGACCACATACCGTGGATCGAAGTCTTTTCCATTGAAAGCGAACCCTTGGTTTGGAGCGTTTAGCGGGACAATGACGGGGAGGGTGCGGGCGGGGAGTCCCCACCCGCACCCCGCGGCAGCATAAGGATCTTGAAACCCGCGTAAGCGGAGATCACTGCGACCAGCGGACCGATCAGATTGAAGAAGGCGTAGGGAAGGTAGTCCATCGTGGCCACTCCCAGGGTCGCCGCCATGTAGGCGCCACAGGTATTCCACGGCACCAGCGGTGAGGTGATGGTGCCGCCGTCCTCCAGCGCCCGGGACAGGTTCACCGGCGCCAGTCCGCGCCGTTCGTACTCGGGTGCAAACAAACGACCGGTCAGCACGATTGCCATGTACTGGTCGGCAGCCACAATGTTGGCGCCGATCGCGGTGCCCAGCGTCGCGGCAATCAGTGAGCCTGCCGACTTGGCGGCTTTGAGCACGCTGCGGATCATCCGTTCCAGCAGGCCCGCGCGCTCCATCACCGCACCGAAGCCCATCGCGCAGATGATCAGCCAGATGGTATTGAGCATGCTGCTCATGCCACCCCGGCTGAGCAGATCGTCGACCGCCGCGACGCCGCTCTGCCCCTCATAGCCGTTGAACAGCGACGTCCACGCACCGGCCAGCAATGCCATCGGGCGCGACAGATCCTCGTTGCCCGCCAGCTGCAGCACCGCGGCGGGCTGGAAGATCACCGCAAACACCGCGCCTAGCAACGCGCCGATCAGGATGGCGGGATAGGCCGGGAAGCCACCGATGGCCAGCACAAACACCACCACCATCGGGATCAGCAGATGCGGACCGAGCGCGAACTGCTCGCCCAGCACCTGTGGAAGGTTGCCGAAGGCATTCACCTCGGCGACGTCCCGCGCTTCCCCAAGCCCCATCAGCGTGAACAGCAGCAGGGCAATGACGATGCTGGGGACGGTGGTCCACAGCATGTGGCGGATGTGCGGGAACAGGGCACTGCCTGCCGCCGCCGGCGCGATGTTGGTGGTGTCAGACAGCGGCGAGATCTTGTCGCCGAAATAACCGCCGGATATCACCGCGCCGGCGGTAACGGCGGGCGACATGTCCAGGCCCTGCGCGACGCCGATCAGCGCCACGCCCAGCGTGCCGGCCACCGTCCAGGAGCTGCCGATCACCAGACCGACGATGGCGCAGATCAGGCACGCCGCGGGATAGAAATAGGAAGGGTGCAGCAACTTCAGGCCGTACACGATCATCGTGGGCACGGTGCCGCTGAGGATCCATGACCCGATCAGTGCGCCGACCGCCAGCAGGATGAAGATCGGCCCGATCGCCAGCGAAATGCCATCGACCATCCCTTCCTGGATGTCATCCCAGGACAGGCCGTTGCGGATCCCGATGATGGCGGCAACCGCGCCCGCCAGCATCAGCGAGACCTGGTTGGCGCCCGATGAGGCGCTGTCGGAAAAGAGGTAGACCCCGGTTGCCAGTGACGCCGCCAGAAAAATCAGCGGGAGCAGTGCCTGGAACAGTGACGGCGTTCGAACCGGGGTTTTTGTCATGCTTCAGACCTTGGGATGACGCAGCTTGCTGTGACGGTAGCCGTAGCCGAGGTAAATGAACAGACCGATGCCGATCCAGCTCAGCAACAGATCCCAGTGTTCGGAAAACGGCTGGATGAAGAGGTACAGGCAGGAAACAACGCCCAGCGGACAGATGATTACCGCCAGCGGCACCTTGAAAGGGCGCGGCAGTTCCGGGCGAGTCCGCCGCAGGACCAGCACACCGGCGCACACCGTGGCGAACGCCAGCAGCGTGCCCATCGAGACCATTTCGCCCAGCAGGCTGATGGGCAGGAACCCGGCGAGCGCCGCGGCGGCGATGCCGACCAGCACCGTGCCCACGTGAGGCGTGTGGTACTTGGGATGCACCCGCCCGAAAAATTCCGGCAGCAGGCCGTCACGCGACATCGAGTAGAAAATCCGCGGCTGGCCCATCAACATGACCAGGATCACCGAAGACAAACCCGCAATGGCGGCAAGTTGCACGGCGGTCTGCAGCCAGTGCAGGGCGGGGTAGTTGTCCAATGCGGTCGACACCGGCTCCGGAGTGCCCAGCAGTTGGTACGGCATGATGCCGGTCAACACCGCGCACACCAGGATGTAGAGAATCGTGCACACCACCAGCGACCCCAGGATGCCGATGGGCATGTCCCGCTGGGGATTCTTGGCCTCACCGGCCGCGGTGGAGACCGCATCGAAGCCGATGTAGGCAAAGAAGACGATCGCCGCCGCGCGTACCACGCCGCTGCTGCCGAATCTGCCCGGTCCCTCGTTCTCCGGGATGAAGGGCTGCCAGTTGGCGACGTCGATGTACTGCGCACCAAAGCCGATGAACAGTAGGATCACCGTGACCTTGATCGCCACGATGACCGAATTGACGACCGCCGACTGGGTGATGCCGACGTAGCCCACGCCGCTGATCGCAGCGATGATCAGCACCGCCGGCAGATTGAGGATGGACCCGCTGCGGACCAGTTCGCCGTTGACCACGATGAACGGTGCCGTGGCCAGTTGGGCGGGCAGCGCCAGATCGAAGTTGCGCAAAAACGCGTTCAGATAGCCGGACCAGCCCACGGCCACGGTGGAGGCGGCAAACAGGTACTCCAGCACCAGACACCAGCCAATGAACCACGCCACGCCCTCACCCAGCGTTGCGTACGAGTAGGAGTACGCGCTGCCCGACACCGGCAGCATGGCGGCGAACTCGGCATAGCAGAGGCCGGCGAACGCACAGGCGATTCCGGCGAGCACAAAACTCAGCATGATCGCCGGGCCGGCATGCTCCGCCGCCGCCTGGCCGGTCAATACAAAGATCCCCGCCCCGACGACCGCGCCCACCCCGAGTAACAGCAGTTGGGTGGCAGTAAGGGTTCGGCGGAGGGTCGCCTCCCCGTCGAGACTGCCTTCCATCGGCTCGCCCGCATCCACGTGCCCTGCCGGCTGGATCGGCTTGGTCATCAACATGTTTTTGAGCATGGGACCCCCAACAGCGGCTGGCAGCGACGGTGGCTGTAATGCGTCACGTCGCCCGGCGGTGTAGGGCAGTGACCGTTCACCTTACCGCAGTGCTGAAACGGCCGGCAAGCGGGTTCGGCGCGCGCTGCCGACTGGCATAATCGCCCTCCCACGACGCCCCCGAACGTACCGATGCGTATGCAAAATCTCCTGCCCCCGGACGCGGACGCGCTGGCGCGCGCAATCGGTGATTACGCCCGACGCTGGCCGGAAGAGGCCGAGGTCGTCGGACACTTTCTGGCGCTGCTGGACGACCCGTTCAACCCGTTTGTGCGCGACCGTCTGGACGGTCACTTCACGGCGTCGTCCTGGCTGGTGGATCGCAGCGGCACCCGGACCCTGCTGACCCACCACCGCAAGCTGGAACGCTGGCTGCAGCTGGGCGGGCATGCTGATGGCGACCGCGATCTGGCCGACGTGGCGCTGCGCGAGGCCCAGGAAGAATCAGGCTTGCCGGACCTGCGCGTGGAAGGGGATCTGTTCGATCTGGACCGCCATTGGATTCCCGCGCGCGGCGATGTCCCCGGCCACTGGCATTACGATGCCCGTTACGTGGTGCATGCCGGCGACAACGAAACGTATGTGGTCGGCGATGAATCGCTGGATCTGGCATGGCGTGACATCGCCGCCATCGCCGATGCTGCGGCGGCGGACGAAAACGCTGCCACCTATGACCCGGCGTTGCGCCGGATGGCGCGCAAGTGGTTGCAGCGCAGCGGAATGCCGAGTCAGTAAAGGACGCGCGTGCGCAAAGTGCCCGGAATGGCGTTGAGCAGCGACTTCAATTCGATCGCCTGCGCCGCGGTCGCGTCCACATCGATGACCACGTAGCCCACCTCCGGGTGGGTGCGCAGGTACTGGCCGTCGATGTTCAGGCCGAGCTGGGCGAAGATCTCGTTGATCCGCGACAGCACGCCGGGCACATTGCGGTGGATATGCAGCAGACGCAGGCTGCCGGCATGACCGGGCAGGGTCACCTCGGGGAAATTGACCGCCGACAGCGTGGTGCCGTTGTCGCTGTAGCGAATCAGCTTGGCCGCCACTTCCAGGCCGATGTTGTCCTGCGCCTCCAGCGTGCTGCCGCCAACGTGCGGGGTCAGGATGGCATTGTCGATGCCGATCAGCGGGCTGGTGAACAGGTCCTGGTTGCTGCCAGGCTCGACCGGGAACACGTCCACCGCCGCGCCACCCAGACGCCCGTCCTTCAGCGCGGCGGCGAGCGCGTCCACATCCACCACGGTGCCACGTGCGGCATTGATCAAATGCGCGCCCGGACGCATGCGGGCAATCTGTACGGCGCCCATCAGGTTGCGGGTGTCGGGGGTTTCAGGCACGTGCAGGGTCACCACGTCGCTGCGCGCCAGCAGGTCGTCCAGACCGGACGCCGCCTGCGCGTTGCCCAGCGTCAGCTTGTCCTCGATGTCATGGAACAGCACCTGCATCCCCAACGCCTCGG